>NZ_VFTM01000057.1:0-26771 GCF_006439555.1 Mesorhizobium sp. B3-1-6
CTTGCTCTCCTCGCAAAGGGCCGAAAGTGTAACCCATCTATCCGGAATGAACTGTCACCCATCTCTCGGGAAGGGCACCTTCCTAGACCAAATCGGTCTCGCCGTCCCTGCATTACAGCCGGAAGGACAGGGACAATTGGGACACCGACATCATCGTCGTTGCGGATGTTTCCAGGGCAGCTGACATGGGTGCTCCGCGACCTATGGTCCTCCCCTCTTCAACGACACGCGTCAATGCGGCCTCGCCATGGGTGGCGGCAGCTTGCTGCTCGGCGCGGGACAGGCTCACGGGCAAGCGGAACCAGCCATTCAACGGCGCGGGCGAATCGGCGGTAAACCCGCCGGGCGAGAACCCCAACACCTCGAGCCCGGCGGGCCTACAACCCGATCTGGAACGCGACCGGGACCGGGATCAGCCGGCACTGTCCGCGTTGCAAGAGCGATGCCGGAAAGACTGTTCCGGAATGGGACGGCTACGCCGCGTGCTCCCACGGGTTGATCACGGAAACGCCTGCCGTGGCTCGAATAATCCCTCGCCTCCAACTTTGTCGCCGGTCTAGACTTCGAACCAGGGGGATTTTCGATGCCCGTTCTCGAGGCTCTGCTGTCGCTGATCGGCCCGGCCTATCTGGCCTATTACGGCTTTACGGCTGCGGTGATGGTGGTCTGGGCAATTCTGTGCGCTGCCCTGTGGGTTTGGAACAACCGGCCCAGCAAGAGGAATGGCGGCGTAGCCCGGTCGCGGTCCGCCGGCCTGATGTTCTTCATCCTAGTCGCCGCCTGTTATGTGGCGGCGCACACGGGAGTCTATCTTTTGGCCCGGCATCTGGCCGGACTATGGGCGTGACAGGCCTCAGATATCGAACACGCCCTGCCCCTCGTCCATGGCGCTGACGGTCTCGGCGGCCAAGACGCGGGTGATCGGCGTCTTGCGCTCGAGGGCGGCGCGATCGAGGCGCTCGACAACGCGCATCGCGGTGCCGAGCGAACGCTCGATGCGGCGCACCAGGTATTGCACCACATGCGGCTCGACTTCGACCTGGCGGTCGGCGAACAGCTTTGTGATGACGCCGGCAAGCAAAAGGTCGTCGGGCTCGTGGATCTCGACCGTCGCCGCCGCCTTCAGCCGCGAGATGAGATCGGGCAGCGCGACGCGCCAGGCCGAGGGGAACCGCCTCGCCGTCAAAAGCAGCGTCGAACCCGCGCCGCGCACGGCGTTGATCAGGTGGAACAGTCCCTGCTCGTCGATCGGGCCTTTGTCGACATCGTCGATAAGCGCCGGCCTGGTGCCGAGACCGGCAATGTGCTCGTCGATCCGGCCGGGATCGATGGCGACGGCGTGCGTCCGATCCTGCCAGATCCGGGCGAGATGCGTCTTGCCGGAACCGGGCGGCCCTGCCAGCACGACCACCGGCGACGGCCAGTCCGGCCAGCGGTCGATCAGCGATGCCGCCTGCGCATTGGTGCCCGAGACGACGAGTTCGTCGCGCGAATAGCCAGTGCCGTGGCCGAGATCGAGCGGCAGCTGGCGCGGCGTATCGGCTGGCTGAGCAGCCATTTCAGCCCCGCTTCGAACGATGGCCGCCGCCGCGATCGGCTGGCAATGGCGGCACGGGCCGGGCGGCGTGACCCTTGTAAAGCGGCGATTCGAGATAGCGGCCGATGGCGAAGCGCACCAGCACGGCAATCGCCGCCGAGGCCGGGACGGCGATCAAAAGGCCGACGAAGCCGAACAACGCGCCGAAGGCAAACAGCGCGAACATCAGCCAGACCGGATGCAGACCGACGCTTTTGCCGACCAGCCTCGGCTGTAGGATGTTGCCCTCGATGAACTGGCCGACGAAGAACACGCAGGCCACCGCCACGATCATTGTCCAGTCCGGCCAGAACTGGACGAAGGCGACGCCGACGGCGAGCACCAGCCCGGTCAAGGAGCCGACATAGGGGATGAAGGAGATCAGCCCGGCGAAGAAGCCGATCAGGATGGCGAAGTTCAGCCCGGTCAGCGTCAGACCCGTGGCATACATCGCGCCGAGCACCAGGCAGAGCGTGCCTTGACCGCGCACGAAGCCGGCGGTGGCGGTGTTGATGTCGCGGGCGAGCGCGCGCACCGTCTCGACATAGTCGCGCGGCACCCAGCTGTCGACCACCGCCACCATGCGGTCCCAGTCGAGCAGCATGTAGAAGGCGACGACCGGAGTGACGACGAACAGGCTGACGACGGATACCAGCGCCACGCCCGAACTCCAGATCGAGGTGAAGACGGTGGTGAGCAGCCCGAAGCCGGTGGTGAGCAGCGAGTTCAGCCCGTCGCGCAGGCCGGCGGCGTTGACGCCAAAGCGCTGCTCCAGCCATTTCGGGTCGAAGCTGGTGATCAGCGACTGCAGGCGGGTGAGATATTCCGGCAGCTTGCGGGCGAAATCGGCCATCTGGGTGGCCAGCACCGGCACCAGGATAACGAAGGCCAGCACCACGACGACGATGAAGGCAATCAGGATCACTACCGTCGCCATCAGACGCGAGAGGCCGAGCCGCTGCAGCCAGTCGGCGACCGGGTCGAGGAAATAGGCGAGCACCATGCCGGCGACGAAAGGCAGGAGGATGCCCGAGAAGACATAGAGGAACAGCGCCAGCAGGATAGCCGTGGCCAGCCAGAAGAAGGCCTGGCGGCGAAGCCCGCCCGAGCCGTCGTCGGCCGCGATCGCCGCGGCGTCATTGTCAGGCGCCCGTGTCGGAGCCGCCCGACTTGCCGATGCCCGACTTGATGTCGCCGGTCTGGGAGTTGCTCGTCCGGGAGCCTTCGCCATAGCCGCTCATATGTCTTAGCCAAGCCACGAGATAGGCTGCGGCCGAAGCCACGGTCAAGACCCCGGTCAGCAATATGAGCGCGGTCCGCAGCGGGCCGAGATGCACCGAAAAGGCCAACTCGCCCAGCACAAGCGCCGCCAGCACGATCTGCGCCGCGGTGTTGGCCTTCGACACGAAGAGCGGCTTCATCTCGACCGGATGGCTCATGACGCTCGACAAGAGCACGGCGCAGACGATCAACCCGTCACGCGAGACCATGGTCACCACCAGCCAGAGCGGCAGTTCGCCGGCAAAACCCATGACGACGAAGACCGAGACCAGCAGAAGCTTGTCGGCGATCGGATCGAGATAGGCGCCGAGGCTGGACGACTGGTTCCAGCGGCGCGCGATAAAGCCGTCGACGCCGTCGGAGACGCCGGCGACGAGGAACCCGGCGAAGGCCCAACCCCAAAGCGACTGCAGCATGGCGAGCACCACCGCGGGCACGAGCAGCAGCCGCATGATCGTGATCATGTTGGGAAGGGTCACGTGATGTCCCGTCGTGGTCCTTTGTTGGGGAATAGATGAGGGAGATGGCGGGTGGGCGCAAGTAGCGGGCGGCGAAGCTGCCAATCCCCCGTTTGCGCGGGAGATTGGCCGCCTCCGCTTTCCACGCTTTTATCGGCAGGAACGACCGTCATCCTTGCTCCCCGAAACCATTCATGCGAAGAGCCCGCAATGACAAACAGGGACGAGCCGACCATGAGCAAGGGCGACCAGGCCAAGCGCAAGAACGGGCTCACCTATGCCGAGGCTGGCGTCGATATCGATGCCGGGAACCTGATGGTCGAGAAGATCAAGCCGCTGGTGCGCACGACGCGCCGGCCAGGCGCCGACGGTGAGATCGGCGGCTTCGGCGGGCTGTTCGACCTGAAGGCCGCCGGCTTCACCGACCCGGTGCTGGTCGCGGCCAACGACGGCGTCGGCACCAAGCTCAAGATCGCCATCGACGCCGGCAAGCACGATACGATCGGCATCGACCTCGTTGCCATGTGCGTCAACGACATCGTCGTGCAGGGCGCCGAGCCGCTGTTCTTCCTCGACTATTTCGCCACAGGCAAGCTCGACCCGGACCAGGGCGCTTCGATCGTCGGCGGCATCGCGCAAGGCTGCCGGCAGGCCGGCTGCGCGCTGATCGGCGGCGAGACGGCGGAAATGCCCGGCATGTATCACGACAAGGACTATGACCTTGCCGGCTTTGCCGTGGGTGCTGCCGAACGCGGCCAGTTGCTGCCGACCGACGACATCGTCGAGGGCGACATGCTGCTCGGCCTTGCCTCGTCCGGCCTGCACTCCAACGGCTTTTCGCTGGTGCGCCGCATCGTTGCCACGAGCGGCCTTGGCTGGAGCGATCCGGCGCCGTTCAACGAGGAACTGAGCCTCGCGGAAGCGCTGCTCGAGCCGACGCGCATCTATGTGAAGTCGATCCTGAAGGCGATCCGCAACACGCATGGCATCAAGGCGCTGGCCCACATCACCGGCGGCGGTTTCCCGGAAAACATTCCGCGCGTGCTGCCCAAGGATTTCTCCGCCGAGCTCGATCTCGAGGCAATCGACGTGCCGCCGGTGTTCTCGTGGCTGGCCAAGACCGGCGGCGTGGCGCCGGAAGAAATGATGCGCACCTTCAACTGCGGCATCGGCATGGTCCTCGCCGTCGCTTCCGGCCAGGCGGCGCAAGTGGCGGCAGTGCTGCAGGAAGCCGGCGAAACGGTAACGCCGATCGGCCGCATCGTGCCGCGCCGAGACGCTGGCGTCATCTATCGGGGCTCGATCGGCCTATGAGCAGGAAACGCACGGTCGTCCTGATCTCGGGACGCGGCTCCAACATGACGGCGCTGATCGCCGCGGCCGCCGATCCAAGCTATCCGGCGGAAATCGTCGGCGTCATTTCCGACCGCGCCAACGCGGCCGGCCTCGGCATCGCCCAGTCGCGCGGCATCGCCACCAAGGTCATCCAGCGCGCCGACCATCCGAGCAAGGATGCCTATGACGCCGCGATCGATGCCGCGCTCACCGGCTTCGGCGCAGACATCGTCGCCCTGGCCGGCTATATGCGCATCCTCGGCCGCGGCCTTGTCGAGAAATGGCAGGGACGCATAGTCAACATCCACCCTGCCCTGCTGCCGGCTTTCAAGGGTTTGGACACGCATGCGCGCGCGATCCGCGCCGGCGTTCGCATCCATGGCTGCTCGGTGCATTTCGTCACCCCCGAGATGGACGACGGCCCGATCATCGCCCAGGCCGCCGTGCCGGTGATGGTCGGCGACAACGAGGACACGCTGGCCGCCCGGGTGCTGAAGGTCGAGCACCGGCTCTACCCGCTGGCGCTGGGGCTCGTCGCCGAAGGCAAGGCGCGCATGGAAAAGGGCCACACCGTGCTTGCCCATTTCGCCGACGATGCCGAAAACGCCACCTCGGTGGTGATGGCGCCGGATCCGCTGCGCGAGGAGAGAGACCTCGAACAGCTGGCGCGGATCACGCCGTAGAGTCGTCAATGCCCGTAAAACAACTGCTTATCCTGCGCCATGCCAAGTCGAGCTGGGACAATCCCTCCCTCGCCGATTTCGATCGGCCGCTCGGGCCACGCGGGCTGAAGACGGCGCCGCTGATAGGGCGCGAGCTTGCCCGGCGCGGCTGGCTGCCGGACCTAGCGCTGGTCTCGCCGGCGCTGCGCACCCGCGACACCTGGCGGCTGGTCGCGGCCGAACTGCCCAAGCATGTGCCGGCACAATTTGCCGAGGAACTCTACGAGGCGGCGGCCGGCGCCATCCTGGCGCGTGTGCGGCAGGCCAAGGCGGAGAGCCTGCTGGTGATCGGCCACAATCCCGGCCTGCAGCATTTTGCGCTGAGGCTGGCCGGCGCCGGATCGGATGAGGCTGTCTTCAAGAAGATCGAAGCGAAGTTCCCGACGGCGGCGCTCGCGCGGTTCACGCTGGACGAGGATTGGGTGGACCTCGACTTCCACGGCGCGCGCCTGACGCATTGTGTTCGGCCGAAGGATTTGGCCTAGAGCGAACCGCCGATCCCCTCGCACTGCGATTGGCGCTGCTCGCCGCGTAAAACAAAGGGCGGCGGAGCAAGTCCGCCGCCTTTGACAGTTCAAAGCGTCAAAAATCAGTTGCCCCAGATGCCCTGGCCCGGGTCGGACCAAGCCTTGGATCCAGCCGAACCTGTCGTCATCGAGGTGTCGACATCGGCCTGCTTGGCAACCTCACGCTTGCCGACCGAAGCCGTGTAGGCCCTGTCGACGCCGGCCGTCGGCCGGTTGACGTCATTGGGGTCGTAGTGATCGCTGCCGGCGAAGGCGGAGCCCATCGCGAGAAGCATTGCGGCAGTGGTGAGAGCGATCCTGGTCATTTCGGTTTTCCTTGTTCGTTCGGCTTCATCGGGGCGGAGGCCTTGGGAGGATGACCCCGCTGCCGACAAGACCCGCGGCGGCCGGGATTTATTCCCGGCCCGCTCGCTTTCTTTAGCGGCCCCGGCAGCGTCGGCCCAAACTTCGCCGAGAAAAAGACAAACGATTACAAATGCTTGTGATACAAATACTTGTGAAGCGATTTCACAATGCCGGTAGCCGGCTGTAGAAAAACAGAGCGGCGGGACAAGCCCGCCGCTCGAGGTCTTGGAACCAGGCCATTCAGCGGTTGCCGAAAAGATCCTGATCAGCGGCCTGGGCCGCCGGCTTCTGGACATTCGCGCCCGAATTCTTGATCGAAGCGGTGAACGAGCTGTCGACCGAAGCAGTCGGCCGGTTGGCCTCATTGGGGTTGTAGTGGTCCGACCCAGCGAAGGCGGCGCCAGTGGCGACGAGGAGGGCGGCAGCGGTAAGAGCGATCTTGGTCATTTCAAATACTCCTGGTTTCGGGTTGCGCTGTTTGATCAGGCGCGATCGACGATCAGATGACCTAGTGGATCGGCACAGGGGTAGCCTCGGACATCGCCCGGGTGCTGCCCGCTCGTTCGACACACTTGAATTTCCTTGGCATCGGCCCCGTCTATCGGTCCTTACTCCCACTTCGACGGCACCAGGGGCATCGTTACAGCATCACCGCTTCGTGATGAATGCTTGATCAACCCTGAAAAAGCCTGCCCGGGAGCAGCCGGCCTTAGAAAAACAGAGCGGCGGGACAAGCCCGCCGCTTTGACGTCTTGGAAGACCAGGGCATTCAGCGGTTGCCGAACAGATCCTGGGCAGGAGCCTGGGTCGCCGGCTTCTGGACGTTCGCGTCCGAAGTCTTGACCGAAGCAGTAATCGAGGTGTCGACCGGCCGGTTGGCTTCGTTGGGGTTGTAGTGGTCGGACCCAGCGAAAGCGGCGCCAGTGGCGACGAGGAGGGCGGCAGCGGTAAGAGCGATCTTGGTCATTTGAGTTACTCCAAATTCAAGGATGATGGGTTGATGGTCAGATTTTGGTCAGACTGGAACCAGCTTAGTGGTTGCCCCAGAGGCCCTGGCCGGATTCCTGCTGGTTCGAGCTGGGCGCATTCTTGATGAAGCGCTGTTCGAACTTGTTGATCGAGCCGGTAACGGTCCGGTCGACGTTGCCCGCAGGGGCCGTCACGGCCGACTGGCTGGCGTCGTTGGGGTTGTAATGGTCGCTGCCGGCGAAAGCGCTGCCCGTGGCAATGAGGAAAGCAGCGGCGGCAAAAGCAATCTTGTTCATTTTAGGTACTCCAGATTTCAAAAAGTCATGTCCGTCTAGTGGCGTGCCGTAATGGAAATTCGCGTCGCTCGGACCACCCCGAAATGGGTCGGCCCTGCTGCCATTTCCAATCACGAAAAGTTGTGAACCGAACCGTTCGGTTCGATCTTGAAATTAGGCGAAGGACGCAGCGGCCACATTCTTATCGTTTAATCTCAATCGGTTACAGCAAAGGCCGCGCGATACGGCATCCTGGTAAGGGCTGCCGGTGTTCACCATAGCTACACGAACCGTCAACATTAATTGAACCGACCGGTTCGATTTCCTCGCTTGCCCGACCGAACAAGCGGCTCGGCAGGTGCCGCGACCGGGATGGCGACCGCCGGGAAACCACGTTTGCCTTGCGCGCGGATCGATACTATCGGTTGCCTCGGGAACCAATTTGGACGCCGCCTGCCGCGCTTTGGCGTCGGTCGACGCCATTGGGAGGAAACAGCGACAAACGATGCGGCTGCTGCTTGTCGAGGACAACCGCGAACTGGCCGATTGGCTGAGCAAGACGCTGCGCCAGGCGAGCTATGTCGTCGACGTCGTGCATGACGGCGAGGATGTCGAGCATGCTTTGGCCGCTGGCGACCATGCCTTGATCATCCTCGACCTTGCCCTGCCCCGCATGGGCGGCATGGAGGTGCTGAAAAGGTTGCGGGCGCGCGGCAACCCGGTGCCGGTGATCGTGCTCACCGCCAATGCCAGCCTCGACGGCCGGGTCAAGGGCCTCAACGAAGGCGCCGACGACTATCTGGCGAAACCCTTCCAGATCGAGGAATTGGAAGCGCGCATCCGCGTGCAGTTGCGCCGCGCCAACGACCGCACCGCGCCGGTCATTGCCTGCGGCGATCTGGTCTTCGACACCAACACACGCCTGTTCTCGCTTGCCGGCGCGACGTTGTCGCTGACACCGCGCGAGCACGCCGTGCTGGAACAGCTCGTTGTCAAGGCCGGCCGCACGGTGAGCAAGGCGGCGCTCTCGACCGCGATCTACGATTTCGAAACCGACGCCGACCCCAGCGCCATCGAGATCTACGTGCACCGGCTGCGCAAGAAGCTGGAGGGATCGCGCGTCCAGATCGCCACCTTGCGCGGCCTCGGCTACCTGTTGCGCCACGACGATCCGGCGCCATGAGGATCGACAGGTTTCGGATCGGCAGCCTTCGCCTGCAATTGCTGGCCTGGGTGGTGCTGCCGCTTGCCGGGCTCGCCGCCATCAATCTGTGGACCAGCCAGCGCAACGCGCTGGCGACCGCGGATCTCGTCACCGACCGCATGCTGGTCGGCTCGGCGCGCGCCATTGCCGAGCAGGTGGCAATGGCCGACGGCGCGCTCGACGCCACCGTGCCGCCGGCGGCGATCGAGATGTTCGACACCGGCGACCGGGACAGCGTCTATTACCGGGTCGAGACCGCCGGCGGGCGGCTGCTGACCGGCTATCCCGATCTGCCCGTGGCGCCGGAGCGCGGCAGCATCGAGGCTGCCTATCGCGATCACCCGCTGCGCCTGGCGACGCTCAGCCATGCCGTGATCGGCGCCGGTACGGATTCGCCGATCAAGGTCACTGTCGGCGTCACGCTCGCCGGACATGACGCGATGGTGAAGCGCCTGTGGCTCAGCGCCTTCGCCCAGCAGCTTGCCTTGGTGGCTATTGCCGGCGTGTTCGTGCTGCTTGGCCTGCGCCGCGGGCTGGCGCCGCTGATCCGGTTGCGCGACGCGGTGCGCTCGCGAAGCCGCAGCGATCTCGACCCGGTCGAGGTCCCGGGCGCGCAGAGCGAGATCCGGCCGCTGATCGAAGCGCTCAACGCCTATATGGAGCGCGTGCGGGCGCAGATGGCGGCGCAGCGGCGCTTCATCGCCAATGCCGCGCACCAACTGCGCACGCCGCTGGCGCTCTTGTCGACGCAGGCAAGCTATGCCTTGCGCGAAACCGCGGCCGACCGGCGCCAGGAGGCGCTGGTCGCCTTGCAGGCAAGCTCGGGCAAATTGGCGCGGTTGGCCGAACAGCTGCTTACGCTGTCGAGGGCGGAACCTGGCAGCCGACGGCCGCGCGCCGACCGCATTGACCTCACCGAAGCCGCCCGCCATGTGCTGGAAGCGCAAGCGCCGGCGGCGATCAACCGCGACATCGACCTCGGCCTCGAGGAAAACGGACCGGTGACGGTGGTCGGCGACGGCACGATGCTGCGCGAGATGATCGTCAACCTGGTCGACAACGCGCTGCGCTATTCCAGATCTGGCGGTAGCGTCACGGTGAGGCTGGCGACGACGGATGGCGAGGCCGAGCTTACGGTGAGCGATGCCGGACCGGGAATCCCGGCGGAAGAGCGGGAGCATGTCTTCGAGCGCTTCTACCGCCTCGCCGGCTCGGCCGAGGAAGGCAGCGGTCTTGGTCTCGCCATCGTGCGCGAGGTGGTCGAGAATGCCGGAGGCAGCGTCACGCTGGGCGACGCCGCGGCGGGCGGGCTCAAGGTCGAGGTGCGGCTGCCGCTTGCGTGATCAGGTCGAGTGGCGACCCTTTTACTCTTCGTCCGGCAATTCAAGCGTCCGGCCGGCGTAGAGAATCCGCAAGATGATCACTTTGTCACCGGCGACTTCAAACGCGATCGTCGCGCGTCGGCGCCATCCTACCGTGCGCAAACCCGGAGCGATTTCGTCATGACGTGTGCCGCGCTCGGGAAAAGTCTCAAAGTCGAGGCAATAATCGACAATGCGCCCGATAAAGCGCAACGCGATTTCCACGCCAGCCTTCGGCGCGAGTTCGCTCAGCAGTTCGGCTATGTCTCGCTCGGCTGCAGCGTGGAATCTGACCCGGTATTTCATGCACCGGAGCGTGGTTTGGCGACGATCGCGTTGATGTGCTCCGAGAGATTGCGGCGCATCTGCTCGGCCGTCAAAAGCTTCTCAGGATTGGCGCGCGCATCCTGCATCGTCGGCACGACTTCCTCGCGCAGCCAGCGTTCAACCGCCGCGTCACGCGCCGCAAGCGTACGCAGGCCATCGCGGATGACCTCGCTTTCGGTGGCGTATTCGCCCGAGGCAACCTTATTTTTCACCATCTGTGCCATCTCAAGCGGCAGCGTGATCGTCAGGGGCTGGGAGTTTCGCATGACTCGTCTCCTCGATGCCCTCAATATAGCACAGGCGCATGACTTTGTCATACACCTTAGGGGAAACCGCACACCAAACATGATGGTGTGCGGTGATTATTCAAGCCCCCTGCTCGTTGAACGGCGCCGGGCGCCACTTCACCACATAGTTCTCGAAGCGGGTGATGATGAACTCCACCACCAGCGCCATCACCGCCAGGATGATCATGGCGGCGAAGACGCCGTTGGCGTTGAAGGCGCCCTGCGCGGTGGAGATCAAGAGACCCATGCCCTGCTTGGCGCCGAGGAACTCGCCGACCACGGCGCCGACCAGCGCGAAGCCGAAGGAGACATGCAGGCTGGCGAGGATCCAGCTCATCGCCGAAGGGATGATGACCGAGGTGGTGATCTGCATCGGCGAGGCGCCCAGGATCTGGGCGTTGGCGATCATCGCCCTGTCGGCCTCGCGCACGCCCTGGAAGGCGTTGGCGAAGACGACGAAGAACACCATCACCACGGCCAGCGCCACCTTGGAGGCCATGCCCAACCCAAGCGCGATGATGAACACCGAGCCCAGCACCACGCGCGGCACCGAGTTGGCTATCTTGATGTAGATCGAAAAGACGTCCGCCAGCAGCTTGTTGCGGCCAAGGATGATGCCGGCCACGATGCCGCCGACGGCGCCGATGGCGAAGCCGAGGAAGGTCTCTTCCAGCGTCACATAGATCTGCAGCCAGAGCGGCCCCTGCGAGGTGCCTTCGGTGATCCAGGACCAGATCTGTTCCCAGATGCCCGACGGGCTGGAGAAGAAGAACGGATCGATGATGTTGTAATCGGCGCAGAGTTCCCAGAGGCCCAGGAAGACCACGAGGATCGCGAGGCGCAGGCCGATGACCAAGGCATGGCGCTTGCGCAGCCGTGCCCTTGCCTGCGCTTCGGCGGCGACGATCGAAGTGGCACGGGTGGCGGCCTGATCGGTGGGAGAAATGGCGGTCATGCTGTGTCTCCTGTCAATGGCCGGTCTGGAGGCCGCGGCTTTGGCCAAGCTGCACCTCCTCGCGCAGATCGTTCCAGATAACCTTGGCGATCTCGATGAATTTCGGATCGTAGCGGATTTCGGCCATGACGCGCGGGCGCGGCAGGTCGATGCGGTAGACGCTCTTCACCGTGCCCGGACCGGCGGTGAGCACATAGACCTTGTCGGCCAGCGCCACCGCCTCCTCGAGATCGTGGGTAACAAAGACGACGGAGGATTTCAGCCCCGACCAGAGGCCCAGCAATTCGTCCTGCATGGCCGTGCGGGTCTGCATGTCGAGCGCGCTGAAGGGCTCGTCCATCAACAGGATCTTGGGCTGGTTGATGAAGGTCTGCGCAAGCGCCACGCGCTTGCGCATGCCGCCCGAAAGCTGGTGCGGATAGTGTTTCTCGAACCGCGAAAGGCCGACGCGGCCGATCCAGTCGCGCGCCTTCTCGTAGGCTTCTTTCTTCGGCGTGCCGCGGAAAAGCGGGCCGGCGGCGACATTGTCGATGACGCTGCGCCACGGAAACAACGCGTCGGCCTGGAAGACGAAGCCGATGTCGCGGCTGATGTCGGTCACCGGATTGCCCATGACGCGGACATTGCCGGTGGTCGGACGCAACAGCCCGGTGACCAGGTTGAGCGTCGTCGACTTGCCGCAGCCGGTCGGCCCGACGACACAGGCGAACTCGCCGCGCGCCACCGTCATGGTGAAATCGCGGATCGCCGTCATCATGTGGCCGTCGGGCGTGACGAAGCGCAGCGTCACGTCGTCGATGGCGATCGCGGCATCGGCCGGCGGCGCGGCCGGAGACAGTTTCTCCGCCGCCATGGTCTGCAACTGCATGGCACACTCCTATCGTGGTGGTGCGAGGATGCCTTTGGCTAAAGCCAGAGGGCTTGCCGCAGCTTGGCATCCGGAAGGCGCCGCTGCAGAATTGATTCAGGCAGCCGGCGCAAGTCGTTGTTCTCTAGAGCGGTTCGTCGTTTCACGCCAAACCGCTCTATCTCTTTGCTTGACGCAATTCCGGGCGGAAAACCGTTTCACACTTTTCCTGGAATTGCTCCAAGGGCGGACCGATCGGCCCGCCCTCGCCTGTTGATGCTTACTTCGCCGCGTCGACGAACTCGGTCGTGTAGGTTTTCGACAGGTCGATCTGCTTGCCCTGCAGGCTCTTGGAGAAGGTCGACAGAACCTTCAGCACGGTCTCCGGTCCATCGGCCGGCATGCGGCCATCCGGCGTGAACATCGCCTTGCCGCCGGCCAGGCCCTGCACATAGAGGTCCTTGCTGCCGGCGTAATAGTCCTTCGGCATCTTATCGGCGATCTCTTCGGCGGAGTGGCCGGCGATGAACTTCATCGTCTTGACGAAGGCATTGGCGAGCTTCTGCGCCTCGTCCTTGTGGCCCTCGAGCCAGCTCGACTGCACATAGAAGGAGGCCGCCGGATAGTCGCCGCCAAGTGCTGCCTTGGTCTTTTCGGGCGTGCGCATATCGACCAATACCTTGGCCTCGCCGGTCTGGAGCAGCTTGGCGATGGTCGGCTCGGTGGTCATGCCGGCCTGGATCTGGTCCTGCTTGACGGCGGCGATGAAGGTGTTGCCGGCGCCGACCGGAAGCAGCGTGTAATCGCCCGGCTTCAGGCCGCTGCGAACGGCGAGATACTGCGTCAGGAAATCGGTCGAGGAGCCGAGCCCGGTGACGCCGAGCGTCGCGCCCTTGAAGTCGGCCGGCGACTTGATCTCGGGATGCTTGGCCGAGACCAGCTCGACCTCGCCCGGCGCCTGGCTGAACTGCACGATCGACTGGATGTATTTGCCCTTCGACTGCAGATCGACAGTATGATCGTAGAAGCCGACGACACCCTGTACGGCACCAGCCAGCAATTCGTTTTCGGCCTCGACGCCGGCGCGCGAGTTGATCAGCTCGACATCGAGGCCTTCATCCTTGAAATAGCCGAGCTGCTGGGTGAGCACGGCCGGCAGATAGATCTGCTTTTCCATGCCGCCGACGATGATGGTGATCTTGTCGGCAGCCGATGCCGCCGATGCGCCAGCGCCAACCATGGCAAGCGTCAGCGCCATTGAGCGCAGCGCGCGTTTAGAGATGAAACCGGTCACGTAACTTCCTCCGCTGGGCGGCGCGCCGCGCCGCATTTCCTCCTGCCGGCCGCTCCCAGGCCGCTCATGTGGCGAACGCCACAAAACCGTCATGACATGGCCAAGCTTTCAGCTGGCTTTCAGCCGTTTTGGCGGCCGTGGAATGGAATCCGGCGTGGTTCCCGGTCACGAGGCAGTGAAGCCGAGAACGTCGCGCATATCATATTCGCCCGGCGGCCGCCCGGCGACCCAGAGTGCCGCCGCGATGGCGCCCCGCGCGAACATCGAGCGGTCGCCGGCGGCATGCGAGAGCGTGAGCGTCTCGCCTTCGGTGAGGAAGCTCACGCTGTGCTCGCCGACGATGCTGCCGCCGCGCACAACGGCAAAGCCGATCTCGCCGGTTGGGCGCGGACCGACGTGGCCGTCGCGGGTGCGCTTCGCCACATCGTCCAGCTCGACGCCGCGCCCGCGCGCCGCCGCTTCGCCGAGCATCAGCGCCGTGCCCGACGGTGCGTCGACCTTCATGCGGTGATGCGCTTCGAGAATTTCCACGTCACAGTCTTCTGCGCCGAGTGCGCTCGCCGCCTGTTCGACCAGCCCGGTCAGCACGTTGAGGCCCAGCGAATAGCTTCCGGAGCGCACGACGGCGATCTTCTTCGCGGCGTCGGCAATCGCCTCCAGTTCAGCGCCGTCGAAACCTGTCGAGCCGATCACCAGCGCCGGACCGCCGCGCGCGGCGCAGGCCTTGGCCAACTCGGCGGAAGCCGCGGGCGTGGTGAAATCGACGACCACATCGGCAAGCGCCAGCGCTTCGTCGCGCTCAAGCAGTCCCTGGTCCGTACTGCCCGGCCGATGGAAGCGCGCGACGAGCTGCAGCCGCGGATCGGCCGCGACGGTTTGCGCCATCTGCCGGCCCATGCGGCCGAGCGCGCCGGCGACGGCTATCCTGAGCGGCTGCGGCATGGCGATCCTTGTCGAAAGCTGAGTCGGAACAATCCTCTAGCACGCCGCCCTGGCAAATTGATTCAAGCGTTGATTCAGGCGGCGCCGTTGGTCTTCAGCATCATGCCGGCGATTTCCTTGACCAGCTTGGCGGCGACCAGCGCCGTCACGTTGGAGAGGTCCTGGCGCGGATTGTATTCGACCACGTCAGCGGCGACGATCGGTTGGTCTATTGCCTGGATCAGGCCGATGACCTGGCGGGTGGTGAAGCCGCCCGGCTCGCGGTGCGAGATGCCAGGAGCGAAGGCCGGATCGAGAGCGTCGATGTCCATCGAGATATAGACGGGCGTCTTGAGGTCGAGCTGCAGCCCTTCCCTGAAATGCCGCATCTCAACCACCTCGACGCCGAAGCGCTTGAACTGGTCGCGATGGTGATCGTTGACGGTGCGCAGGCCGATCTGGATCAGCCGGTCGGCCAGCTTCTCCTCCATGACGCGGGCAAAGGGCGAGGTGTGCGAGCGCGGATTGTCGTCATAGGCATGATAGATGTCCGGATGCGCGTCGATATGGACGATCGTGAGGCTCTGGTGGCGGCGGCGCACCGCACGCAGCACGGGCCAGGAGATCGCATGATCGCCGCCGAGCGAGATCAGCGGATGGCCGGCGTCGAGCGCGCGGCCAACTTCGCTTTCGATCCGCTGCCACGGGTCGCCGGGCTGGGTGAAATCGATGTCGCCGTGATCGACGAAGCGGTCCGTCAGGTCGAAACCTGTTTCCGACCATGAAGTGTAGGCGTCGCTTGCGAGTTCGCGCCGGATCAGCGGCGGCGCCTCGGCCGGCCCGCGCAGATAGGACGAATTCTCGTCATGCGGAATGCCCAGAAGCGAGACCTTGGCCACGACATCCTCCCTCGTTGCCGAGACAAGGGCCTCTATAGACGCCGGAGCTGGCGTGTGCGACCGGAGCCATTTGGGCCAGATCGCAAAGCGTGGTGCAGTCTTAGGCAACGCTGCGTGAATGTGAAGCGCCACACTCATCATCACTCGTGCGATGTGCTACTTTAGCGCCTGTGCGTCCGGCTGCACCCGGACCGTGTCCGAGGGGGGACGCCCATGCCGCGGCCAGTGCATGCCCTGATTCTTTCTTGCCTCGCTTTAATGCCGTTTGCCGGCGGGGCCTTCGCGGCCCAGGCATCTTCCGACAAACCCGACGATGCGGCGAAGAAGGCGGCGCTCGCCGAGGCGATCAGTGTCTGCGACCGGGGCGCCTCGGTGCCGCTCGATCCTGGAGCCAAGGCGCCGCCTGTCCAGTATGGCGAGCTCTTCCCGCAAGACTTTGACCTCAGCAAGCTCAAAATCCTGGCCGACAAATGCCAGGCGGCAATGCTCGGCGCACCGCAGGAAAAGCGGCTGACGCTTGAATGGCTGCGGGTCCAGGTCGCGCTCAACCAGGCGGGACTTACCTTTCTCCTCCCGCAGATCAAGCTGCTCGCCGACGGCGGCAGCCCGGAGGCGAATTATCTGCTCTACGAGGTCTATTCGGTGCATCGGCACGACGGCGCCGATGCCGGTCCACCGCCGGTCACACGGGCGATGGCGCTCGATGCCTTGCAGAAGGCCGGCGCTGCCGGTCATCTCACGGCGCTTGAGACGCTGCTCCGTCAGTATATCGAAGGGCCGCTGCTGCGCCGCGACGCGCATAAGATGGTCGAGACCGCGCAACGCGTCATCGACGCGCCGGCCCAGGGCCAGTCGCCCGGCGAATGGGACAGCCAATTCCGCGCCGCCATGCCGCTGCTGATTGCGCGGACGACGCTGACGGAAGACGGCTTCACGAGCGACGAACAGCAAAAGGCCTTTCATGCCGTCGAGACGGATTTCCAGTCCGGGACCAACGGCTCCGGACGATCGGCGCTGGCTTACATCAAGGCGCTGCGGCTGGGCCGCGGGACCTCGCAGGATGCGGCGAAGGCCAGGCAGTTGCTGGAGGCGCGCGTCGGCAGCGATCAATATGCCATACCGATGCTGGCCGACATGCTGGCCAAGGGCGAAGGCGGCCCCGCCGACGGCAAGCGCGCCATCGCCATGCTGCGTGCCGCCACCAAGAATGTCGCCGAGGCCGGGCCGATGCTCGCCGGCCTGCTCATGGACGGCAAGTTCGTCGGCCGCCAGCCACGCGAGGCGATCCAACTGCTCAACGCCTCGTGGGATCTCGACGCCGACATCAGGCTTGCGGGCGTGCTCCTCGACTATGACGGCATGCAGATCGACAATCCGGACCAGTTGGTCGGGCGCCTGAGCGACGGCGCCGACGCCGGCGAGCCAGGTGCCGCGCTGGCGCTGGCGCGGCTGCAGCTCTCTGACGATCAGCAGTTCAAGAACGAGGATTTGGCGCGCGCCATGCTGAAGCCGCTGGCGGACGCCGGCGACCGCGACGCGCTCTGGCTCTACGCCTCGACGCAATATGCCAATCTGGATTCGACCAGCTACCAGCCGTCGCGCCGCGACGGCGGCCTGAGCGACGATCAATTGAAAGCCTTGATCGACGAAGGCGAGGCCAAGAAGGAGCAGCAGGCCTATCTGCTGCAGGCGAAGCTCATGCGCAAAGGCGCGGTCTATCCGCAGGACAACCAGAAGGCGACGGCGATGCTGATCAACGCCGCCAACCTCGGCAGTGTCGATGCGATGGTGCTGCTGGGGGACGCCTATGACGACGGTCTCGGCATCGACAAGAATCCGCGCGAGCGACTGCATGCCTGGCGCGAGGCGGCGCGGCGCGGCTCGCTGAAGGCAAAGAGCAAGCTCGCCAACGCCTTCACCTTCGACAGCTTCGACCATCTGATAACGCTGCGCGAAGGCATCACCGACCGCATCGCGCTTTACAATGACGGCATCGGCAGGATGGGCGCCGGCGTGCTCGGCAACGACGCGGCAAGCATCGAACTGAGCGGCCTCTTTTCCGGACCGGCCTCCAGCGCCGGAACGGCGGCGATCGCGGCCGCGGTGATGGATGCTTTTCGCGAGGCGCCGGCAGGGCTCGCGGAAGACAACCTCGTCGGTTTCGGCAAGGCGCTGCCCGACGAGATCCGCGCCGCGATCGAGACGACGCTGAAGAGCGAAGGCTTTTACACCGGCGAGCCGAAGGGCTATTTCGGCCCGGACGCGCGCAAGGCGCTGGCCGCCTGGGTCGACGCCAAAGGCCCGCTCGCCGAAATCCCCGTCCAGACCGCGGCGACGCAACAGGCCGCGCCGGCTTCAGGCCTGCTTGCGAACGAAATCATCGACCGCATCGGCAAGAAGGTCTTCGCCCAGGCGCAGGCCGCCAAGACCGACAAGCAGAAGATCGCCGCCATCAAGCAACTCGATTTGCTCGCCCGTTACGGCGACCTCCCGTCGCGCTGGGCGCTGGTGCGCAACTACCATCAGGCAAAGGTGGTGCGCGCGGTGGTCACGCCCGAGAAAGTCACCCGCTATGGGCTGGACATTCTTGTGTCGAAGCCTGCCGGCGTCGACAAGGCGGAATTCGAGTTCATCTTCGACCTGACGCAGATCGCGCAGGATCGCAAATCCAAGATGGTGGGTAGCGCCACCATCCAGGCGATCCGCGACGATCCGCGCCTGCAGGATCCGCTCACGCTCGGCGCCATCATGGGTCAGTTCGCCTTCGCTCCGGACGCCTGCGACTCCGTGCTCGCCGCCGCCAAGAAAGCCGGCATCGATGGCGTGGGTTCGGCCGGATGCGACGAGGACACGCGCACCGCCCTCATTGCCTTCGCCAAGGAGAAAGGCGCGTCCGGTGTCGATGCGGCGGCCCGCAAGGCGGCCGCGGAGGAGATCAAGACGCTGGACGCTCAGGCGGCGAAGTAGCAAGGCAATAAGCCGCAACGGGCCCATTCCGCCTTGTCAACACGATCGAGGATCGCGCGATAGCGGCTGCATACGGTGGCGTCCTGATAAAAATCCACTTCCGTATCGATGATCTGGTCAAGGCTTAGTCCGCGATAATGCGTCTTGACCTTCGCCAGCACGTCTTGCGCTTGCCTGATTTCGCCGAGTTCGAAATGGCATATGATAAGACGAATGAGCGACCACGGCGTTACAGTGGCCATTTTCGCGTAGCAGGCAGCCGCCTCGCGATATCGCCCAGCCGTCGTCAGCAGGACGCCGCGGAAGTCGTCATACCATCCCACGGCGTATGGGTCGCGGCGCTGGGCTTCGGTTATTTCATCAAGCCCTTGCTCCGGCCTGTCAGTGTGATTGAGGAAAATAGCACGGATGCTAAGAATGAACGGATCGTTCGGATTGAGCGCAACGGCCCGGTCAAGGCTGATTTCAGATTGCCTGAATTGGCGGAGGTACAAGTGAGCGAAGCCGGTGGCGAGATGTCCATAGGCTTCGTCGGGATCAAGGCCCAATGCTGTTCTTGCGATCTCCAGTCCGGAATGCAAATGGCCGGGATTGTTGTAGTCCCAATAGTACTTGATGGACTCCACAAAGCTTAGCATGGCGTGGGCAGCAGCAAACTGCGGATCGAGCTTTACCGCCTGGTGCAGAAACGGTTCCGCTTCGAGCACCGTGTCATAAACGGCTGCCAGTTGCAGCGCCCGTAGGTAAAACTCGTAGGCCGACATGTTGTTGGTCGGCCGGGCCCTGGCGCGCGACGCAATCGCGGTTCTGGCCTGTCGGGCCAGACGCGCTGCAATCATCCGGGTGATTTCGTCCTGGATGGCGAAAATGTCGTCGAGTTCCCGGTCGTAATGTTCGCCCCAGATATGAGCAATCGACGACGCATCGGTTAGCTGTACGGCGATCCGCACCCTGTTGCCGATCTTCCGCACGCTGCCTTCGACGACATATTGGACACCAAGCTTGCTCGCCACCTCGGCCGGATCATGCGCCTTGCCGCGAAACTGGAAGGAGGAGTTCCGCGCAATGACCAGAAACTCCTTATATTTGCCGAGCTCGACGATGATGTCTTCGGTAATCCCGTCGCTGAAATAGTCTTGCTCCGGGTCACCGCTCATGTTGTCGAAGGGAAGTATGGCGATGGACGGTCTGGACGCCGCCGTATCATCTGCCGTAACCGCGAAGGGCCTGGGGCCTGCATATTTGTAACCGCGACCATGCACGGTTGCGATCAGCTCGGCAGACAGCAGTTTTCGCAGCGCCGAAATGTGGACCTGCAGCGTATTCTCCTCCACCACCACGCCGGGCCAGACCGCATCGAAAAGTTCGGTCTTGCCGATCACCTCGTCGGGCCTGTCGAGCAACATGGCGAGGATGTCGAAGGAACGTGCCGAAAGCTCCACCGGCCCTTTCGGGCCCAGCAACTGCCGTTCGGCTCGTCTCAAACGATAGTTCCCAAACTCCAAGTCCATTGGCCAAGAACCACCCTCGCGGGCAGGATAATCCAAGATGACCCTGAAGGCGAACTTCAGGGCCGTTTGGGATTCTTCGCTTCAAGCAATTTCAGAGCGATTCAGGACTCTTCAGGTTTAAGCCAAGGACCTGGGTGGGAAGCGCTGCCATTGTCGCCGCCACAGGAGGACATCATGACCGACATCCTCACCACCGGCCCAACAGCCGTCCGGCGTCTCAAACTGCCGCGGCCAAGCATCCCGAGGCTGGCAATGCTCGCGACGTTCAACACCATGTTCAGTTCGATGGTCAATGCACGCAAGGCAGCCTATCTGGACCCTTTCACCAGTCTTGACCGCCGACCGCCGATCATCCCGGAAGACGATCTCGAAGGCCGGAATCCCAACTGGTGATCTGCAACGCCCTTGCGGATTGATGCCTGGCGGTGCGGCCTGCAGATCCGCGTTCTGGGCGCTTGCGCTTCTAATTCGAAGCGATCAAAGCGCCTTGAGCCAGACCTTGTTGTCATGGACGGCAGCGCCGCCATAGGGCGCCGGAGCATCGGCGCCGGTCAGCACGTTGATGCCCTCGCCGCGTTCATGCGCGCTGTTCGGCCAGATGCCTTCGGCGATCACCACGCCGCGCTTCACGCCGTCGAAGAACCTGGCATGCAGCACCAGGTCGCCGCGCCGGTTGCCGACCTCGACGCGGCCGCCATCCTCGATGCCGAGCACTGCTGCATCTTCGCGGTGGATGAGCAGCTCGGGCCTGCCTTCCTTGGCCTTCGAGACCGGCGTCTCGGCAAAGCTGGAATTGAGGAAGTTGCGCGCCGGCGAGGTCGCCAGCCGGAACGGATGCTCCTCATCCGCCACCTCGATCAGTTCGACATGGTCGGGGAATTCCGGCAGCCGCCCGACCGGGCCGAACAGGCCCATACTTTTCGGCGGCCGGTTGGGCGCCGACTGCCCGGTCCAATTCGGCCGGAAGTGGAACTTCCTGTCGGCATGGCCGAAGCCGTTGATGAAATGCGCGTCGTCGAAGCCGGGCTGCAGGTCGACCCACTTTTGTTCCTTCAGGCTGTCGAAGCTGCCCAGCCCGCGCTTGCCGAGGATAATGTCGATATGCTCGCGCTCCGTCAGTCCGAAGCCCGGACGGTCGCCGACGCCGAGCCGCCTGCCGAGCTCCTCATTGACGTAGTGGTTGGTGCGCGGCCCTTCCGGCGGCTCGATCAGCTTGGGGCCGAGCGTGATGTGCTGGTTGCCGCCGCCCTTGTAGATGTCGTCATGCTCCAGGAACATCGTCGCCGGCAGCACGACGTCGGCGAGCTTGGCCGTGTCGGTCATGAACTGCTCGTGCACGCAAGTGAACAGGTCCTCGCGCATAAAGCCCTGTTTCACCAGCCGCTGCTGCGGCGCGACATTGGCCGGATTGGTGTTCTGGATCAGCATCGCCGTCACCGGGGGACCGCCATGGAGCGCATCCGCCGCACCGGTCAGCACCGGGCCGATGCGCGAATGGTCGAGATAGCGCACCTTCGGGTCGCGCATCGCTGTACCTTCCAGCACATCCTGGTTCAGCTTGAAGATGCCGGAGTTGGAGTGGAAAGCGCCGCCGCCCTCATACTGCCACGCGCCGGTGACGGCGGCGATGCAGGAGGCGGCGTGCATGTTGACCGAGCCGTTGCGCTGGCGCGCAAAGCCGTAGCCGAGGCGGAAGTAGGTTTTCTTCGTCGTGCCGACCAAATGCGCGAAGGCTTGTATCTCATCGACGCTGAGCCCGGTGATGGCGGCCGCCCATTCGGGCGTGCGCGTCTTCAAATGCTCTTCCAGCCCGCGCGGATCGTCGGTGTATTTTTCGAGATAGGCACGGTCGGCCAGCCCATCGCGAAACAGCACGTGCATGACCGCGCAGGCGAGCGCGCCATCGGTGCCGGGCTTCAGGACAAGGCCGAGATCGGCCTGCTTCATCGTGGCATTGTCATAGATATCGATGACGACGATCTTGGCCCCACGCTCCTTGCGCGCCCTCATCGCATGGGTCATCACGTTGACTTGGGTGACCACGGCATTGGTGCCCCAGATCACCACGCAGTCGGATTTCGCCATCTCGCGCGGATCGGGACCGCGCAGCGCGCCCGCTCCCATCATCCAGCCAGTCCAGGCGAGATTGGTGCAGATCGAGCCGAAGAAGCCCGAGTATTTCTTGGCGTGGCGCAGCCGCTGGATGCCGTCACGCTGCACCAGCCCCATCGTGCCGGCGTAGAAATAAGGCCAGACCGTCTCTGAGCCGTATTTTTCTTCGGCTGCGATGAATTTTTCCGCCACGAGGTCGAGGGCTGCTTCCCAGCTGGCTTCCTTCCAGGCGCCCTCGCCCTTGGCGCCGGCGCGCACCAGCGGTTTCAGCAGCCGGTCGGGATGGTGGACGCGGTCGGCATAGCGCGCGACCTTGGCGCAGACGACACCCGCCGTGTAGCTGTTCGCCTTGGCGCCGTGGACGCGGCCGATGCGGTTGTCTTCGAGCAACTCGACTTCGAGGGCGCAGGTGGAGGGGCAATCATGCGGACAGGCCGAATGGCCGATCCGGAGCTTGGCGTGCTGGTTCATGCGGGGTGTGTAGCGGGTTTTAGGGACGAGGTGTAGGGCCAGATAGAGCTCCTCCTTCTCCCCTTGCGGGAGAAGGAGAAACCGCGCTATTCCGCGATCCCTTCCTCATATTCCGCCGACATCGTCAGCCACTTGTCCTCGTTCTGCGCCAGCGTCTGCGCCAGTTGCGAGCGCTCCTTGGCCAGCCGCGTGGCGGTCGAGGGATCCTTCTCGTAGACCGCCGGATTGGCGAGCTCGTCCTCGATCAGGTCGATGCGCTTGCGCATGCGGTCCATCAGCGCCTCGGTGGCGCGGATTTCCTTCGCCAGCGGTTCCAATGCGGCCCGGCGCTGGGCGGCTTCGCGGCGGCGATCGGCCTTGGACGCCTTGTCGGCTTCCTTCTGCTCGCGGCGGTTGGACGACACGCCGGTGACCAAGGTCTTGTAATCCTCGAGATCGCCGTCATAGGGATTGACCGCGCCGTCCTTGACCAGCCAGAGCCGGTCGGCGGTGGCTTCGAGCAGGTGCCGGTCGTGCGAGATCAGGATCACCGCGCCCGGAAAATCATTGAGCGCATGGATCAGCGATTCACGGCTGTCGATGTCGAGATGGTTGGTCGGCTCGTCGAGGATGAAGAGGTTCGGGCCCTCGAAAGCCGACAGACCCATCAGCAGCCGCGCCTTTTCGCCGCCGGACAGGTCTTTCGCCGCGGTGTTCATCTTCTCGGTCGCAAGGCCGAACTGGGCGACGCGGGCGCGCACCTTGGCTTCCGGCGCGTCCGGCATCAGCCGGCGTACATGCTCGTAGGCGTTTTCCTCGGGACGCAAATCATCGAGCTGGTGCTGGGCGAAGATCGCCACTTTCAGCCCGGGCGCAACCGTCACCGTGCCGGTCTCGGCCTTCAGCCGGCCGGCGAGCAATTTGGCGAAGGTCGACTTGCCGTTGCCGTTGGCGCCGAGCAGCGCGATGCGATCGTCGGCATCGATGCGCAGCGTCATCTTCTTCAGGATCGGACTGCCCTCGGTGTAGCCGACATTGACGCCATTGAGCGCGACGATCGGCGAAGCCACCGTCTTCACTGGCTCCGGGAAGGAGAACGGCCGTACCGTGTCGTTCACGACAGCGGCGATCGGCTTCAGCTTTTCCAGCGCCTTCAGGCGCGACTGCGCCTGCCGGGCCTTGGAAGCCTTGGCGCGAAAACGCTCGACGAAGGATTCCATATGCTTGCGCTGGGTTTCCTGCTTGACGCGGCTCTTTTCCTGCAGCTCGCGCTGCTCAGTGAGTTGGCGTTCGAACTGGTCGTAGCCGCCGCGCCAGAAGGTCAGCTTCTTCTGGTCGAGATGGACGATCGAGTTGACGGCGCGGTTGAGCAGGTCGCGGTCGTGCGAGATCAGCAACACCGTGTGCGGATATTTCGCGACGTAGTTCTCCAGCCACAGCGTGCCTTCGAGGTCGAGATAATTGGTCGGCTCGTCGAGCAGCAGCAGGTCGGGCTCGGAGAAGAGCACGGCAGCCAAAGCCACGCGCATGCGCCAGCCGCCGGAGAAGGACGAGGCCGCCCGCCGCTGCGCGGCATCGTCGAAGCCGAGGCCGGCAAGGATGGTGGCGGCGCGGGATTCGGCCGAATGCGCGTCGATATCGGCCAGCCGCGTATGGATCTCGGCGATGCGGTGCGGATCGGTCGCGGTCTTTTCCTCCTCGAGCAGGGCCTGGCGCTCGACATCGGCTTTCAGGACGATGTCGATCAGCGGCTCCTCGGTGCCGGGCGCTTCCTGCGCCACCTGGCCGATGCGGGTGTTCTTCGGCAGGCTGATCGAGCCGGTCTCCGAAGGGAAATCGCCGGTGATCGCCTTGAACAGCGTGGTCTTGCCGGTGCCGTTGCGGCCGACGAGACCGGCCTTGGTGCCGGCCGGCAGGGTCAATGAGGCATGATCGAGAAGCAGTCGCCCCGCCATGCGCAGCGTAAGGTCGTTGATGATAAGCATGGCCGGCTTTTGCACGGGAGATCGGCGCTTCGCAAGAGCCAGGGGCTCGGATGAGGCCCGCCGCGCTGACTTAAAAGCGCGTCGCGCTGAAGCGGATTCAGGCGCCGCGCTTTAAGCCTTTGTTTTGCTGCATGTCGTTGTCCCGGAACCGCTGCACACTTCTGGCGACATACATTGGCCGTTCAGCAGAAAACACGACGGACTGGAACCAGTTGCCGGCCGAAGCGTTTGGAGGCCCGTGATCCGCTATCTCGCCCTAGCCTTCATCTTCTTCCAGGTCGCCACGACAACCGCGCTGGCGACGCAGGTGGTTCTGTTCGAGGATCAGACTGCTCAAACTGCTGTCCCGACTGAGCCCGCGAGTGGGCCGCAGGCCCAACCAACCTCTCCGCAGGCGGGAAAGATTGCGAACAGACCAGAGACGCGGGCACCGGAACACCTGTTGATCCAGATCGAGTCCGGAAAGGCGTTTTAGGCGTCGCCTATGAACGACCGGAGCAATTCCAGGAAAAGTGTGTGCGGTTGGGCTCGGCGCCTTCGCCGTAGCCGCCGTCCGGAATGCATCAAAACAAGGAGATAGTGGCGGGCAGGACAGCACCCTGCCCCTCCAGCCTCCGCAGCGATCGCGGAGAGCGGCGAGGCACCGTCCCGAGACTGGGCGCTGCTCCGTAGTAGCCACTCCGCGCCGGTCACACTTTGCTTGCCGCGTCGTGGGATTGGCGTTGATCGCGGCTGTTGTCTCAACCTATGCTGGCGCGAGCGGCGGGGTTCGATTCAAGCAGAGGGCAGATCAGATGTCAGGCAAGACCACGCTCATTTCGGCTTCACTGGTGATCGCGATTTTCGCGGGCGCTGCCAGCCTGTTTCTCACCACGCCATCGGCCCACGCGGCAGCCACTGACTGCGCGGCAGCGAAGACGCAGGCCGACCTTGCTACCTGCACGGCAGCGAATGCCGCTTCGGCCGACGCGGGCCTCAACGCAGTCTACAAGGCGCTGGCGGGACGTCTCGCTCCCGCCAACCTGAAGCGCTTGCGCGACGCGCAGCGCGCCTGGATCCCGTTCCGCGACAAGGAGTGCGCCTTCCGCACCCAGCCTTATGCCGATGGCTCAGTGTACTCGACCCTCGTCGAGACCTGCAGGGCGGAGTTGACCAAGGCGCGGCTGGCGCAGCTGCAGCACCAATTGCAATGCCCCGAAGGCGATCTCTCCTGCGTGCCGCAAAGCGGCGGCAGTGCCGCGCCCGCGACGGCTGGCACCGCGCCCGCGAAACCCGCCCCTGCCCAGGCAAGCCAGAACGACACGCGGCCATGCGTGCAATCCGCCGGCAAGGCGAAGTCGGACCAGTATGTCTCGCAGTGCATCCAGGTGTCGCCGGCGACCAATCCGCCCTGCAACGGGCAGAATGCCTGCAGCATGATGATCGACGAGATCAAGCGCGGCTGCGCCGTGATCGGCAAAAACAACCCGCCGGGCTTCTGCTCTGCTTATAAGGACTGAGCGGCCATAGCCGGCCTGTTACGATCAACATTCCCTGGCGGAAAATCAGCCCAGCGCGGCAAGACGACCGCAAGTTCGGCTTTGGTTCAATATTAGCACCACAAGTGGTGATACCACCAAAAAAGGACGGCAAAATCTTCCGGGCCAAGCATGATGCTTATCAAAAATGATTTTCAGTTTTGCCGCAAACCTGCAAACCTGTAGGCGCGCCGTGAGTCGTGAGTGGGCGCCAACGATAACTTGGTTCACGTAACTTGGCCCAAATAACTTGGCCATATCAGGAGCTCACGATGGATAGAGCGCCCAGCGATTTACGAACGTTGCGATATGTCGCGGAGATCACGCGCAAGCTGGCCAAAATGCTCTCGCGCACGCGCTACCAGATGCTTGTCTATCTCCTTGAAATGACAGCGGTCGAGGCGGAGAGCCTTGCCGGCGAGCAGGATTCCAAGCGAGCCCGGCCGGTCAAGCCGCCTCAGGCCCACCGCTAGTGCGTTTCACCGTTTCACGGAAACGGCGAAACGCCCTACCTCTTTGTTTTACGCAATTCCGGACGGAAGACCGCTGCGCACGTTACCTGGAATTGTTCTAGGCCGTAGTGACGATTTAAGGAATTGGGATTCCCACAGGCCGGCAAATCAGATTCAACGCTGATTTTTGGGGA
>NZ_VFTM01000058.1:0-20897 GCF_006439555.1 Mesorhizobium sp. B3-1-6
GATCCTCGGGTCTGCGCGCGTCGCTTCGCTCCTTGCTCCGCCCTGGAATGACGAAGCGGAGGACACCGTGCCACACTACGCCTCGTTGATCATCGCCTCGATATTATAACCGTCCGGATCGAGCACGAAGCAGGCGTAGTAATTCGGGCCATAGTCCGGACGCGGCCCGGGCGCGCCATTGTCGGCGGCGCCCGCCGCGATCGCCGCGCGATGAAACGCGTCGACCTCGGCCTTGCTCTTCACCCGGAAGGCGACATGCAGATGGGTGAGCGGCGGCTTCTCGCTCGTGCTCTGGATCTCGAACAGGCAGCCATTGCCGACATCAAAGGCCCAGAACACGCCTTCCTTGCCGAAGGCGAGGCGATAGCCCAAGGGCGCGAAAGCCTTTTCGTAAAAGAGCTTGCTCTTGTCGAGGTCGCTCACCTCGATGGTGATGTGGTCGATCATCAAAATAGTTCAATTTGGATTGGATTGACCTCGTCAGGCTTGGAATTGTTGTCAATGATCTTCAGTATCTCGTCGCGAGATCGCGATAATCTAAAAAGGCGATAACCTGCAACCTTGTGGTTCCTCTCTACAAAGGTCTTTAGAATAGCACTCGCCCTTTCGATTAAACCAATCGCTATAGTCGTTTCGGACAATGGAACCGATGCCCGACGCATGAGTTCACCGATAACAAATAGCAAATGGAAATGCCCTTCAATGAGCCACGATTCCTCGAAAGAGTTTCGGGTCACCGAGGCCTGCCATGCGAGCGCTTCCTTCCTGTGACGCTCAATCACGGAATAGCATTCGTGGGCTGTAATTATTATCTCTGGAGTTACCGCGTGAGGGTTGAAAGCCTCCTCGTAGAGGTCGCCGAAAATGTCATTTGAATTGGTTTTGCTTTTAGTGGGTTCGCCGCAAAGATAAGCCAAAATCAATTGCCCGGCTCTTGCGGCGTCAATGGTTTTCATACCCGCATAGGGCGGGTTTTCGCCGCGCTTCCTGACGTAAAAGTAGTTATGAGTGCGTAGGCACTCGACCAATTTGCGCTGCAGGTGATCATTGGCCCGCAGATCGCGATTCAAAATGCGACTTTGCGTATTGCTCGCCAAGGCAACTCGCTCGATAAAGGCGCTGTCGTCAGTCTCGATAATTTTGACGTGGACGTAGCCGCCATCAAGGTCTGCCATAGTCGTTGTCGATACGTCATAGATGACTGTTGCGGTCTGGCATCCGTTCACAATCTGAGGGTTGACCATTGATATGGGATGCCGCCCATTCGCGATCGACAGGATCTGATCGCATACGATTGTTAGTCCGGAGTTCAGAAACCAAAACTCGCTGGCTTGCCCTGAAAGCAAAGTCTCCCGAATTTCTCTGTTAACTTCGTTGTCTGGTCCGAGAAAGTAGCGAACATTCTGCCAAATTACCCGTTCATCGAAACTGCCTGTCTCGCTGCTGAGGAACGCAGCCAGTTCTTTCAACGGCACTCGCACTAGAATTGCGCGTTTGTTAGCTTCCTTAATGCCAAAAGCTGCATCAGTGGATGGTACGAGTTTCTTTTGAAAGCGCGGCTTTGATGCCTTTACAACACCATGTGAAAGTTCAAACAATCCATATTCGAATAGGGCAATTTCGTGCCGACCGAGAGCTTCAAATAAACGGTTCCGGGCATCCCTTTGTAAGGTGGCCTGATTTGAAAAGAGGTATACCGAAATTCGGTAGCTTTCCTCTGCAACGATATCCCAGATCTCTCTTATTTTAGCGCATAGAGGACCGTTGCATGTTTTTAACATCTCGTCTCGATTTAGAACAAGATCTTCAATAAAAGATATTATCTTGTCTATTTCGTCGCCAGGGAAATTCTTCCGGGAGTTTTTGTAAGATACAACAGTCTTGCATGAGGCGATATTTATCTGCCTTTTATTGTGATCGATGTAAACAATATCGATCCCCCGATCGTCACCGCCGTCTACAATATGCTCGTCTGCCTCTGTCGACGGAACGCCGAAGACCGTTTCTAGCGCCAGCCTGGAAAACGCAATGTTGCGCGAGATGCTTGTGCTCTCACGCTCTCGTATGCCGCTCTCGACGACGCCGAAATCCAAAATTGTCGGCGTCGTCGCACTTACGACTTTTGGGCTCAAATATGTCCCCTCAGCTGCACCCGCTCGTAGAACCACACGTGTCGCACTTCTCGCAGGTGCCGTTTCGCACCATGGTGAAGTTGTGGCACTCGGAGCATTCGTTGCCGGTGTAGCCCTGGAGCAGCGACTGCTGGCGCCTTGTCGCGGCGAGCTTCTTTGCCTCGGCGGCCTCGTTAGCCGCGGCGTCGGTGAACAAAGCTTCGGCGCCGCCGGCGGCTTCGGCTTCTTCTTCCACCATATCCTCGGCCAGTTCCCGGGCGCGCTCCTCATAGTCGCGCTTGTAGGCGATGGCCTCGTCGCTGGCCGGCTTCAGCGCCAGCACGTTGGAGCCTGAGAAGGCGGTGGGCGCCGCGCGGGCAGGGGCGGTCGACGGCCCCGAGCCGCCGAAACCCTTCGGGTCTGAGCCAGCAGCCGACACCAGCTTCACCGGCGAGGCGCCGCGATAGAGGCCCTTGGAGAAGGGCGTCGCCTTGCCTTCGGTGATGCCGCGGCCGAGCGCGGTCTTGTCGAAGTCCGACTGGTCGACATGGGCGAGGTCGTGGCGGCCGAGATAGGAGACGGCAAGCTCGCGGAACACATAGTCGAGGATCGACGTCGCGTTCTTGATGGCGTCGTTGCCCTGCACCATGCCGGCCGGCTCGAACTTGGTGAAGGTGAAGGCCTCGACATATTCATCGAGCGGCACGCCATATTGCAGGCCGAGCGAGATGGCGATGGCAAAATTGTTCATCATGGCGCGGAAGGCGGCGCCTTCCTTGTGCATGTCGATGAAGATCTCGCCCAGGCGGCCGTCGTCGAATTCGCCGGTCCTGAGATACACCTTGTGGCCGCCGACGACGGCCTTCTGCGTGTAGCCCTTGCGGCGGTTCGGCAGTTTTTCGCGGTCGCGGTAGAGCCGCTCGATGACGCGCTCGACGATCTTTTCCGTCACCTGCACGGCACGCTGCGCGGCGGGCGCGGCGATCAGCTGCTCGACCGCCTCGTCCTCGTCGTCCTCGCCGTCGGCGAGCAGCGAGGCATTGAGCGGCTGCGACAGTTTCGAGCCATCGCGATAAAGCGCGTTCGCCTTCAGCGCCAGCTTCCACGACAGCATATAGGCGTTCTTGGCGTCCTCGACGGTCGCCTCGTTCGGCATGTTGATGGTCTTGGAAATGGCGCCCGAGATGAAGGGCTGCGCGGCCGCCATCATCAGGATGTGGCTGTTGATCGAGAGCGAGCGCTTGCCGATCTTGCCGCAGGGGCTCGCGCAATCGAACACCGGCAGATGCTCGGCCTTGAGGAAGGGCGCGCCTTCGAGCGTCATGGCACCGCAGACATGGATGTTGGCGGCGTCGATGTCCTTCTTCGAGAAGCCGAGAGCCGGCAGCATCTCGAAGGAAATGTCGCCGAGCTGCTCGTCGGTGAAGCCGAGCGTCTCCTTCACCCAGTCGGCGCCGAGCGTCCACTGGTTGAACACGAACTTGATGTCGAAGGCCGACTTCAGCGCTGCATTCAGCGCCGCGATCTTCTCGTCGCTGAAGCCCTTGGCCTTGAGCGAGGACGGGTTGATGCCAGGCGCCTGGTTGAGGTTGCCGTGGCCGACCGCGTAAGCCTCGATCTCGGCGATCTGGCTCTCGGAATAGCCCAGTGTCCTGAGCGCTTCCGGTACGGCGCGGTTGATGATCTTGAAATAGCCGCCGCCGGCGAGCTTCTTGAACTTCACCAGCGCGAAGTCGGGCTCGATGCCGGTGGTGTCGCAATCCATGACCAGACCGATCGTGCCGGTCGGCGCAATCACGGTCGCCTGCGCGTTACGGTAGCCATGCTCCTCGCCGAGCTCGATGGCGCGGTCCCATGCGGCGCGGGCATGCTCGGCCAAAGCCTGCTGCTTCAGGTCGGCAGCGACCAGCGGCACCGGGTTGACGGCGAGCTTCTCGTAGCCGTCCTTGTCGCCGTAAGCGGCGCGGCGGTGATTGCGCATGACGCGCAGCATGTTCTGCGCGTTGCGGTCATAGTCCGGGAAGGCGCCGAGCTCTGCGGCCATTTCGGCCGAGGTCGAATAGGCAACGCCGGTCATGATGGCGGTGAGCGCTGCACAGATGGCGCGGCCCTCGTCGGAGTCGTAAGGGATGCCCGAGGTCATCAGCAGGCCGCCGATATTGGCGTAGCCGAGGCCGAGCGTGCGGTAGTCGTAGGAGAGCTTGGCGATCTCCTTCGACGGAAACTGCGCCATCATCACCGAGATTTCGAGCACGACGGTCCACAGGCGAACGGTATGCTCGTAGGCGGCGATGTCGATCGTGCCGTCTTCGCGGCGGTAGGGCAAAAGGTTGATCGAGGCGAGGTTGCAGGCCGTGTCGTCGAGGAACATGTATTCCGAGCACGGGTTGGAGGCCCGGATCGCACCGGCGGAGGCGCAGGTGTGCCAGTCGTTCATCGTCGTGTTGAAGTGCAGGCCGGGATCGGCGGAAGCCCAGGCGGCGTAGCCGATCTTCTCCCACAGGTCGCGCGCCTTCAGCGTCTTCAGCACCTTGCCGTCCTTGCGGGCGGTGAGCTGCCAGTCGCCATCGGCCTCGACGGCGCGCAGGAAGTTGTCCTTCAGCGACACGGAGTTGTTGGAGTTCTGGCCGGAGACGGTGAGATAGGCGTCCGAATCCCAGTCGGTGTCGTAGGTCTTGAACGACATCGAGGTGTAGCCTTGCTTGGCGAACTGGATGACGCGGTAGATGTAGTTCTCCGGCACGGCGTCCTTCTTGGCCGCCTTGATCTCGCGCTTCAGCGCGGTGTTCAAAGCCGGATCGAAGCAGTCGTCGCCATTGCCTTCGCAATTGACGCAGGCCTTCATGATGGCTTCGAGATGCTTCTTGACGATCTTGGAGCCGGTCACCAGCGAGGCGACCTTCTGCTCCTCGTTGACCTTCCAGTCGATGAAGTCCTCGATATCCGGGTGGTCGGCGTCGACGATGACCATTTTCGCCGCGCGGCGCGTCGTGCCGCCCGACTTGATGGCGCCCGCCGCGCGGTCGCCGATCTTGAGGAAGCTCATCAGGCCGGACGAGCGGCCGCCGCCGGACAGTTTTTCGCCTTCGCCGCGCAGCATCGAGAAGTTCGAGCCGGTGCCGGAGCCGTATTTGAACAGGCGCGCCTCGCGCACCCACAAATCCATGATGCCGCCCTCGTTGACGAGATCGTCCTGCACGCCCTGGATGAAGCAGGCATGCGGCTGCGGATGCTCGTAGGAGGACTTCGACTTGGTCAGCTTGCCGGTGAAGGGGTCGACATAGAAGTGGCCCTGGCTCGGGCCGTCGATGCCGTAGGCCCAGTGCAGGCCGGTGTTGAACCACTGCGGCGAGTTCGGCGCGACGCGCTGGGTGGCGAGCATATAGGCGAGCTCGTCGCGGAAGGCGCGCGCGTCGTCCTCGGATTTGAAGTAGCCGCCCTTGTAACCCCAATAGGTCCAGGTGCCGGCGAGGCGATCGAAGACCTGACGGGCGTCGGTTTCCGAACCATAGCGCTCGGCCTCGGGCAGCTTGGCGAGCTCAGCCTCGTCGGCAACCGAACGCCACAGAAAGGAGGGGACGTCGTTCTCCTCGACCTTCTTCAGGCGCGCGGGCACGCCAGCCTTGCGGAAATATTTCTGCGCCAGGATGTCGGCCGCGACCTGGCTGAACTGCGCCGGCACATCGATATTGTCCAGGCGAAACACCACCGAGCCGTCGGGATTCTTGATCTCCGACAAAGCCTTGCGGAATTCGATCTCCGCATAGGCAGACTGATCTGGCTTGGTGAAGCGACGCTCGATGCGCATTGGTCCCGTTCCTTTGTGTCTATATATAGCGCTTTTCCCCAGGGATTGCTGCCCCACATGGCGAAAAGCGCACTCCGCCGTTTGCCGGCACTGCAAGCAGCGCCGGCACTCTCCTCGTCGCAAGTGCCGGCACGCAGACAGCAAGACGCTTTCCCAAGCATCCGCCCGGGCTGCAGGCCGACCCTCGCGGGTCCCTAAACTGAAACTTTTGTCGATTCCCTCCGTAGAGGGATGTTCACACTATCTAGCGTCGAGCCTGCCTGCAAACACTAAATATAGTGTTAACAGATCATTTTTTCCAGACCGACAATTCTCCCTTTCGCCCACCCAAGCCCTAAAGATCCCCACGCCTCCGCCGGCCTCGTGAACAGGCGGAAATCCGGGCAAAACGCACAAAATCCGGGAAAAAAAGACCGGGCTCGAAACTCTCCGGTCGCGCCCGCAACAGGAGCGCATGGCCTATAAAAAGCGACTCGTTCCGACCCGTCAAGGATTCGTTTTTGTAGCTTTTGTGACCCCAACATCTTGTGTGTCACATATGTGGATAACGGGGACATAGGAAGCTTGGGTTCGCAGGCACTTGACGCGGTTTATCAGTCTGCCGCGAAGCATGTCGGGCCGTCGGCTTTTCATTTTAGCTGGCTTGCACTATCTGTTGCGTTCGCGCGGGGGCGCGCCTTGTCAACACCAAAAGCATCCGCTACGCCCCGCTCATGACAGTTACTGTACGTTTTGCCCCATCGCCGACCGGCCGCATCCATATCGGCAATGCGCGCACCGCGCTGTTCAATTGGCTTTTCGCCATGAACAACAAGGGCCGTTTCATCCAGCGCTTCGACGACACCGACATTGCCCGCTCGAAGCAGGAATATGCCGATTCCATCCTGTACGACCTGCATTGGCTGGGCATCTTCCCGGATGTCACCGAATACCAGTCGCGTCGCTTCGAGATTTATGACGCTGCGGTCGAGCGGCTGAAGGCGGCGCGGGTGCTCTATGCCTGCTACGAAACGCCTGAAGAACTTGATCTGCGCCGCAAGGTGCGCCGCACGCGCGGCCTGCCGCCGGTCTATGGCCGCGAGGCGCTGACGCTGACGCCGGAGCAGGTGGCCGAATACCAGTCGGATGGCCGCCGGCCGCATTGGCGCTTCCTGCTGCCCAACTTCACCAGCGATCCGCTGCAGCCCGAACGGACCGACGTGCATTGGAATGACCTGGTGCGCGGCGAGGAGACCGTCGACCTCGCCTCGCTGTCGGATCCCGTCCTGGTTCGCGAGGATGGCACTTACCTTTATACGCTGCCTTCGGTGGTCGACGACATCGATATGGGCGTCAGCCACGTCATTCGCGGCGACGACCACGTCACCAACACCGGCGTGCAGATCGCCATCTTCAAGGCGCTCGGCGCCGAGCCGCCGGTCTTCGGCCACCACAATCTGCTCACCACCGTGTCGGGCGAGGGGCTGTCGAAGCGCACCGGCGCGCTGTCGATCGAAAGCCTGCGCGAGGACGGCATCGAGCCGATGGCGGTGGCTTCGCTGGCGGTGCTGGTTGGCACGTCGGAAAATGTCACCGCCGCGCATGATCTCAACGAGCTTGCCGGCCATTTCGACCCGGCGGCGACGTCCAAGTCCGCCTCCAAATTCGACCCGGACGAGCTCTTCGTGCTCAACCGCATGCTGATCCATCATATGCCGTTCGAGGAGGCACGCGACCGGCTCATAGTGCTGGGCATTTCCGGCGACAAGGCCGAGCCGTTCTGGATGGCCGTGCGCGGCAATCTCGATCGCCTGTCGGATGCGGTCGCCTGGTGGCGAATCCTGAGCGAGGGCCCGCAGGAGCCGGCCGAGTTTTCCGGCGAGGACCGTGATTTCCTCAATCAGGCTTTCGAGCTTTTGCCGGAGGAACCCTGGAACGGCACGGTGTGGAAGGACTGGACCGGCAAGATCAGGGAAGCAACCGGGCGCAAGGGCAAGCCGTTGTTCATGCCGCTGAGGCTCGCCCTTACCGGGCGGACTTCGGGGCCGGAGCTTTCAGATCTATTGCCGCTGATGGGTCGGGAAGGAACGCTGGCCCGACGACCCTGACCTTGCGCTGATCCGGCGGCAGCGCCGAGACCGGCGACACCGGTACCTTGGTGGTCAGCCGCTTGATCGCATCCTGGTCGAGCCCGCCCTCGGTATTGGCGAGCGTTTCCGGATCGGCGCCGGGATCCGGCTTGGACGCCGGCACGGGAATGAAGGGCGCGGCCTCGCCGTCGGGCCGCGACTGTTCGGGATTGGGCGGGTTGCCGCCGATGATCGTGAAGTTGCCGGCTTGCGCGTTGCAGCCGCAAGTCGGCGGCCGTGAATAATTGGCCTGCTTGTAGAGATAGGCGGTCGGCAGCTCGCTGTAGGGTTGACCGGTCGCCGACGAAGTCATCGAGCCAGAGTCGTCGTCCATTCCACGCGAATAGAAGACCTGCATTTCGGTGCCCGAGCAGCTCGATTCGCAATTCTTCTGGTCGCGCTCGAAGTCGCCGATGGAAGCCGCGTTGGACATCGGGAAGAAATAGCCGTCGCAGGTGCGCACGCACATGGTGTGGAACTCGCCGCCCAGTCGCGGCAGGTCCATGCCGTCCGGCTGGTTGATGACGCGGCGGATGTTGCGCTCGCCGGGATCATCGGAAGGCACCTCCGAGTCCGGCATATCGGGGGCATCGGGCGTTTCGAGCTGCTGGTCCTGGCGGCCGAAAAGCTGCTCGAACAGATTGCCGCCGCCATTGTCGCGGGCCGCCTCCCGAAGCGGGGCGCGGCGCGGCGCGATCTCGTCATCGCGGCAGCCATTGGCGTCGAGCGCCGCCAGGATGCGGCTGCGGTCGCGCCGCGTGCCGCCGTCGGCGAGACGCTCGCGCTTGGCCTGCAATGTGTCGAGGTTGGCGTTCATGCGCTGGATCGAGGCATTGATCGCCGCGCATTGGCTGACATTGCGCGAAAACAGCGTGAAGCCGCAATTGGCGTCGCCCGCCCGACTGCGGGCCTTGGCAAGCTGCTCGCGCTGGCGCTGGATGGCATCATCATATTTGCGCACGATGCCCGGCCCTCCGCCGCCACCGCGTGTCGCGGCGAGTTCGGCTTCGAGCTGCCTGCAAGCGCGCGAGGCCGCCTCGGACTCGGTCACGGCGACGACCGAGCCCGCAAGCGCTGCAAGCAGCGCCATCAGGTGGGTCAGCTTCAACCCCGCGCCTTTCATCCGAAACCCCAAATCGCCTGTTCGACCCGAAGCTACGCTGCCGTGGTTAATCGACTATGCCAGAGTCGGAGCCACCGAGCTCAAGGACAATTCGGCGTGAAACGTTTTCAACCGGAAACACAACCTCCGTCGCCAGCCGCAAAACGCCGAGAGCCTAAAAAAGACGCTTTCGCGCGGGACCAATTGCGCGAATTCGGCTTGCAAGAGAGGGGCGATGCATGATCCCGATTACCCGTCGAAGCGCGCTGCAGCTCGGCCTTCTGTTCCTGGCCGTGCCGTACGCGATGGCCAGAAAGCCACGCCTGAGGCGATGGCGAAGATCGCCACGCCTGAATGGACCTTCAGGCTGGTCGATGCCGCGCGCAGGCAGATCGGCGTCACCACGCTCTACGATCCGACTTACACCCGCATCCCCTATCCCGGCGGCGATGTCGCGCAGGACCGGGGCGTGTGCACGGATGTCGTGATCCGAGCCTATCGCCACGCCTTCCGGCTCGACCTGCAAAAGCTGGTGCATGAGGACATGCTGGCCGATTTCTCCGCCTATCCCAAGGCCTGGGGCTTGAAATCGACCGATCCGAACATCGACCACCGCAGGGTGCCCAATCTCGCCGTGTTCTTCGAACGGCGGGGGGGCTTCGCTGGCCGTCAGCGACGATCCTGCCGACTATCAGCCGGGCGATCTCGTCACCCAGATGCTGCCCGGCAACCTGACGCATATCGCCATCGTCTCCACCAACCGCTCGACCGAGGCACCGGAACGGCCACTGGTCATCCACAATATCGGCCGGGGCGCCCGCGAGGAGGACACGCTCTTTGTCTTCAGGCGGACGGGGCATTTCCGCTTCGCGCCTGCCTAGGGAGGCCTCAACACACCCTAACCCAGATCGACCACCGCCTGCGCCTTGTGCGCCGCCTCGACCACGGCTAGCGCGGTCATGTTGACGACGCCGCGCGAGGTCACCGACGGCGTCAATATATGCGCGGGCTTGTCCGTGCCGAGCAGGATCGGCCCGACATGCAGCGCGTCCATCATGGCGCGCAGCGCCGTCAGCGTGATGTTGGCCGAATCGAGGTTCGGGAAGACCAGCAGATTGGCTTCGCCCTTCAGCCGCGAATGCGGATAGACGCGCTGGCGCAGATGCTCCGACAGCGCGGTATCGGCATGCATCTCGCCGTCGCACTGCAGGCCGGGCGCGATGCGGCCGAGGATTTCCGCCGCGCGGCGCATCTTCAGCGCGCTCGGTGAATCGCGCGAGCCGAAATCCGAATGCGACAGAAGTGCTGCCTTCGGCTCGATGCCGAAGCGCTGGATTTCTTCCGCCGCCAGCACCGTCATTTCGGCGATCTCCTCCGCGGTCGGGTCGACCGAGACATGTGTGTCGGTGAGGAAGATGATGCCGCGCTGCGAGATCAGCATCGACAGCGTCGACAGGTCATGATCCTTGATGCCGGCGCGCGGCCCGATGATCAACGTGACATTGCGCAGATGCCGCTCGAAGCGGCCTTCGAGGCCGCAGACCATGGCGTCCGCGTCGCCGCGCTTCAGCGCCAGGGCCGCGATCACCGTGTTGTCGGTGCGCACCATGGTGCGGGCGGCTTCCGTCGTCACGCCGCGCCGGCCGGCCAGCTCGATCAGGAGGTCGACATAGTGGCGATAGCGCGGATCGTCCTCCGGGTTGATCAGGGCGAAATCGACGCCCGGCCGGATGCGCAGGCCGTAGCGCTTCAGCCTGACCTCCACCACATGCGGGCGGCCGATCAGGGTCGGTTCGGCGATGCCTTCCTCCAGCACCACCTGCGCCGCGCGCAGCACGCGCTCGTCCTCGCCGTCGGCATAGATGACACGCTTGGCGCTTGAAGCCTTGGCGGAGGAGAACACCGGCTTCATCACCAGGCCGGAGCGGAAGACGAAGCGGTTGAGCTTGTCGATATAGGCGGCGAAGTCGGCGATCGGCCGCGTCGCGACGCCGGTGTCGCAGGCAGCCTTGGCCACCGCCGGCGCGATGCGCAGGATAAGGCGCGGGTCGAAGGGCGAGGGGATCAGGAAATCGGGACCGAACATCGGCGTCTCGCCGGAATAGGCGCGCGCCGCGACATCCGATGGCTCCTCGCGCGCAAGGGCGGCGATGGCGCGGACCGCCGCCATCTTCATCTCCTCGTTGATGGCGCTGGCGCCGCAATCGAGCGCGCCGCGGAAGATGTAAGGAAAGCAGAGCACGTTGTTGACTTGATTGGGAAAATCCGAGCGCCCGGTGCAGATCATGGCGTCCGGTCGCGCGGCTCTTGCCGCTTCCGGCATGATCTCGGGATTAGGGTTGGCCAAAGCCAGGATCAGCGGCTTCGGCGCCATATGCTGCAGCAGCTCCGGCTTCAGCACGCCGGCGGCGGAAAGGCCGAGGAAGACGTCGGCGCCGGGGATGACGTCGGCCAGCGTGCGCGCCTCGGTATCCTTCACATACGGGTCTTTCCAGCGATCCATCTCCTCGACGCGACCCTTGTGGGCGACGCCGAAACGGTCGGTGACCCAGATGTTTTCGACCCTGGCGCCAAGCGAGACCAAAAGGTTGAGGCAGGCAAGCGCTGCGGCACCCGCGCCGGACGTGACGATCTTGATGTCGGAGATTGCCTTGCCGGCCAGTTCCAGCCCGTTGAGCACCGCGGCTGCAACGATGATCGCGGTGCCGTGCTGGTCGTCGTGGAAGACCGGGATGCCCATGCGGGCTTTCAGCCGCTCCTCGACTTCGAAACATTCGGGCGCCTTGATGTCCTCGAGGTTGATGCCGCCGAAGGTCGGTTCGAGCGCCGCGACGGTCTCGACCATGCGGTCGATCTCCGGCGCGTCGATCTCGATGTCGAAGACGTCGATGCCGGCGAATTTCTTGAACAGCACCGCCTTGCCTTCCATCACCGGCTTGGAGGCGAGCGGACCGATATTGCCGAGCCCAAGCACGGCGGAGCCATTGGAAACGACGCCGACGAGGTTGGCGCGCGCGGTGTAGTCGGCGGCGGTTGCCGGATCGTCGCGGATCTCGAGACAGGGCGCGGCGACGCCCGGCGAATAGGCAAGCGCGAGATCCCGTTGGTTGCCGAGCGGCTTCGTCGCCTGGATTTCGAGCTTTCCCGGCGTCGGGTGCTTGTGGAAGAAGAGGGCGGCCTCGTCGAGGTCCGACCGGGCCGTTTTCTTGCTCTCGCCGTCCATCCGGCCCTCCCTCTGTTCCTGATTTGGAGCCTTTTAGCATGCGCCGACCAGTTTTCGCGACGGCAAATCGCGGACCCCGGCCTTCACAATGCCGGAGCGAAAATAATCAACCGATTCCAGACGGTTGGCTCGGAAGCCTCAGGCGTATTGGATTGGCGGCGGTCAAAACGCGCTGACGTAGAGACCGCCGTCGACCGGGATGTTCTGGCCGGTGAGGTAGCCGGCATGGACGGAGCAGAGGAAGGCGCAGATCTGACCGAATTCCTCCGGCGTGCCGAGACGTTTTGCCGGCACGTCGGCGCTGATGCGGGCCTTGCGCGCGGCGGCCGCGGCCGGATCTTCCTCGGTGCCGGCCTCATGCGGGCCGCGCAGCCGGTCGGTATCGAGCTTGCCGGGCAAGAGGCTGTTGATGGTGACGTTGCGGTCGATCACCGTGCGCGCCACGCCGGCGAGGAACGAGGTCAGGCCGGCGCGCGCGCCGGAAGACAGGTCGAGGCCGGGGATCGGCACATAGACTGACAGCGAGGTGATGTTGACGATGCGGCCGAAGCCGCGCTTGGCCATGCCGTCGATCACCGCCTGGACGAGTTCGATCGGCGTGACCATGTTCTGCGTAACGCCCTCGAGGATCTTTGCGCGGTCGAGCTCGCGAAAATCGCGCAGCGGCGGGCCGCCATTGTTGTTGACGAGGATGTCGGGATCGGGGCAGGCGGCGAGTATCGCTTTCTGCACGTCCGGCTTCGACACGTCGCCGGCAACTTCGATGACCTTGACGCCGAACCGGTCGCGGATGTCGTTGGCGGTCTTGGCCAAGAGTTCGGCGTTGCGGCCGTTGACGACGAGATCGACGCCGGCTTCGGCAAGCGCAATGGCGCAGCCGCGCCCCAGTCCCTTGCTCGAGGCGCAGACGATGGCCTTCTTTCCGCGAATGCCGAGATCCATGACGGTTTTCTCCTGATTAACTTGCGCGCAAGCTAGCGCCTGGGCTGGACCAACCGCAACCGTCATACGGTTGTTGCATGAATCGGGGCATAGGCACGCGAAAGCAAAGGGTAAAATCGTCATGTCAGACCCAGAGCCCCGCACTTTCCGCGCCCTGTTCATTTCCGACGTGCATCTCGGCTCGAAAGCGGCCAAGGCCGATTTCCTGATCGACTTCCTGCGCTATCACGACGCCGAAATCATCTATCTGGTCGGCGATATCGTCGACGGCTGGCGGCTGCGGCGCAGCTGGCACTGGCCGCAGAGTCACAACGACGTGGTGCAGAAGCTGCTGCGCAAGGCGCGCAAGGGCGCTTCGATCACCTACATCGCCGGCAATCACGACGAATTCGCCCGCCAGTTCCAGGGCGTGCATTTCGGCGGAATCGTCGTTGCCGACCGTGCCATCCACGAGACCGCCGACGGCCGGCGCCTGCTGGTTATCCACGGCGACCAGTTTGACACGGTGGTGCACAACCAGCGCTGGCTCGCCTATCTCGGCGACTATGCCTATGACACGGCGATGGTGATCAATCGGGTGGTGACCAAGCTGCGCCACCTGCTCGGCCTGCCTTACTGGTCGTTCTCGTCATGGGCGAAGGTCAAGGTCAAGAAGGCGGTGAACTTCATCGGCTCGTTCCAGACCGTGCTTTCAGAAGAGGCACGGCGCTCGCATGTCGACGGCGTGATCTGCGGCCACATCCATCACGCGGCGATCGAAAGCTATGGCGACGTGCAATACATCAACACCGGCGACTGGGTGGAAAGCTGCACGGCGGTGGTCGAGCATTTCGATGGCCGCATGGAGATCCTGACTTGGGCGCATGTCCTACCTGAGACCACGGCAGGCAGCGACGTGCTGGTGCCAGTCGACATCATCGACCTGAAAGGCAGGGCGGCTCAGGCGGCTTGAATGCAGCTGCCTTTTCGCGATTCCGCCTGCTTCCCTGGTCGCGCTGACATGGGGCGCGAGCCGCGCTCGCCCCCAGGCCCCGTCCGTCAACAGCTTTGCTCTTGATCGATTGTTCCAGCCAGTTCCGCCGCGCTTTGCCTCATGTTAGGGATCGAGACACGTTGCATGGAGTTGAATGCAGCGATATTGGATCGATTCATGTCGCTGCCGCCGCTATCGCCCGAACAACTTGTCAAGCCAAGCCATTTCGAACTGCGCATGAGCCTGATCTTCGCGACCCTGTTCGTGTCGCAGGGCACCCATCTGCCTTATTTTCCGCTCTGGCTGCAGGCGAAAGGTTTTCATGCCGAGCAGATCGCGGTCATCCTGGCGGCGCCAATGTTCCTGCGTGTCGTGACGACGCCGGTGCTGACCGCGTTCGCCGACCGCGCGAATGACCGCGCGAATGTCTATATCGCATTGGTCGCCGGCTCGATGGTCGTCTCCGCCGGCTATTTCCTGCCGGCCACCTACGCCATAGTGCTCGCCGTGTCGCTTTTGCTGACGATCGTCTGGACGCCGCATTCGCCGATGGCCGATTCGCTGGCGCTGTCAGGCGTGCGGCGCTTCGGCTCGAATTACACGGCGATGCGCAAATGGGGCTCGATCTCGTATCTCGGCGCCAATGTCGTAGGCGGCTTCATCCTGGCGGCCACCGGTCCGCAGGCGGTTCCGGTCATCATCTTCATTGCGCTCGGCGCGGCGCTGGTCGCGGCGCTGCTGTCGCCGCGCATGGGGCGACCGCGCAAGGCCTCGCCGCTTTCGGCGACCGAGATCCAGCATAAGGCGCCGAGCCTGTTCAACGCCTATTTCCTTTATTTCACGCTCGGTGTCGGCATCATCACCGCCAGCCACGCCTTCCTCTACGGCTTCGTCTCGATCTATTGGAAATCGATCGGCATAGGCGATTCCGTCGTTGGCCTGCTATGGGCTTGGGGCGTGGTCTCCGAAGTTTGCATGTTCCTGTTTTTCAACCGTATTTTTGCGTCCATCTCGGTCGTCAGGGTAATGGTGATCGCCGGTATCGGTTCGATCGTGCGCTGGATCGCCTTTCCGCTGGTCTGGCCGCTCGGCCTGGGCGTCGCCGGCTTCTTCGTTGTTCAGACGCTGCATTCGGTGTCGGTGGCAATGGTGCTGATCGGCCTGCAGAAGATGATCGGCGAGACGGTCTCCGAAGAGCGTACGGGTGCTGCGCAAGGCATCGCCTATTTCTTCAACGGCTTCTTCATGGCGGCGGTGACGCTCGCTTCCGGCCCCCTTTATGAGCGGCTTGGCGTCGACGGTTTCCTGGCGATGATCCCGATCGCGATCATCGGCATGGTGCTGATAGGCCTCGCTTCCCGCTCAGCCCCAAAGCATCCGCTCAGGGGGTGAAACCAGCGATCCCCGGTAGACAAGGCCGGGCTCGCGATCGCGCGCAAGCAGCAGCGGGCCGTCGAGGTCGACGAAGTCCGCGTCCTGCGCCAGGAGCACTGCCGGCGCCATGGCGAGCGAGGTGCCGACCATGCAACCCACCATGATGCCGAAGCCAAGGTCGCGCGCGCGGTCGCGCAGCTTCAACGCCTCCGTCAGGCCGCCTGATTTGTCGAGTTTGATGTTGACAGCGTCGTAGAGGCCGACCAGCGCATCGAGGTCTTTCGCCGCATGTACGCTTTCGTCGGCGCAGACCGGCACCGGATGCGCGATCCGGCGCAGGATGTCGTCCTTGCCCGCCGGCAGCGGCTGCTCGAGCAGTGCTATGCCGTGCCACGCGGCGAAAGCGAGGTTCGCCTCGACATTTTCGTCGGTCCAACCCTCATTGGCATCCAGGATGATGCGGCTTTCGGGAGCGGCTTCCGTCACCGCGCGGATTCTGGCCATGTCATTGGCGCCGCCGATCTTGACCTTGAGCAAGGGCCGCGTGGCGTTGGCGCGCGCCTGCGCGGCCATGGCCTCCGGTGTGCCGAGCGACAGGGTGTAGGCGGTTTCCAGCGGCTCGGCAGGAAGGGCCCCGATCGCCGCCGCCACCGGCGTGCCGGTCAGCTTGGCTTCCAGGTCCCATAGGGCGCAGTCGATGGCGTTCCGCGCCGCGCCCGCGGGCATGGCCGCAAGCAGGGCGGTCCGGTCGATACCGGCGACGATCGGATCGTGCATCGCCTCGATGGCCGCGCGCACCCCCTCCATGGTCTCGCCGTAGCGCTTGTAGGGCACGCATTCGCCACGGCCGGAACGTCCCCCGTCAGCGATCGTTACGGTGATGACTTCGGCCTCGGTTTTGGATCCGCGCGAGATGGTGAAGGTGCCGGCGATCGGAAATCGCTCCATTTCGACCGAAATGACACGCGCCATAATTTTCTTCTCCGGCTATGCGACACCAGTCTGCAGGCAAATCGACACGCCAGTCCGGTCACGCTAAACAGGACGCCATGTTGACCATCCGCAAACGCGACGCAAGCGGCGAGGCCAAGGACGCCGAGCATCGGCCACGCGTTGCCGTGGGCGAGGAAGGAGGCGTGCTGGGCTGCGCCTTTTCCGGTGTGTGGACGACGCGCACCGTGGCTCTGGTCGATGCCGACATGCGCAAGATCGAGGGGAAAAGCGGCGCAAAGCAGCTGATGCTCGACCTTTCCCACATCGAAAAGATGGACACAGCCGGCGCCTGGCTTATCGACCGACTGGCGAGCGCCTTCGAGAAGAAAGGCGTCGAGGTCCATTTGCAGGGGCAGAGCGAGATCGCCTCGATCCTGCTCGGCGCTGTCGGCGATGCGGTTCGCCGTGAGCCCGAATCGGGCCCGTCCGGGCCGCCCAACATCATCCTGCGCGCGCTGGAGCTGGTTGGCCGGCGGGTCTATGAGATGCGCGACGATTTCCTCGCTTCGATGAACATCCTCGGCGCCACGATCCGCGGCGCGCAGATGAAGCTTGGCCGCGGCCACGCGGTCAACCTGGCTGCGATCTTCAACCAGATCGATCGCATGGGCGTCGGCGCGATACCGGTGGTGGTGCTGATGTCGGCCATTGTCGGCGCCATCGTCGCCCAGCAGGGCGCCTACCAGCTCAGCTATTTCGGCGCCAACATCTTCGTCGTCGACCTGGTCGGGGTGCTGATCCTGCGCGAGCTCGGCGTGCTGATGACGGCGATCATGCTCGCGGGACGTTCAGGCAGCGCCATCACCGCCGAGATCGGCTCCATGAAGATGCGCGAGGAAGTCGACGCGCTGAAGGTGATCGGCCTCAATCCGATCGGCGTGCTGGTCTTTCCGCGGCTCGTCGCGTTGGTGATCGGGCTGCCGTGCCTCACCATCATCGCCAATTTCGCCGCGCTTGCCGGCGGCATCGTCGCCGCCTGGCTCTATTCCGATATTCCACCGGCCGCGTTCATCGACAGGCTGCGCGTCGCCATCGATCTCAGCACCATCTTTGCCGGCCTGATCAAGGCGCCGTTCATGGCCCTGATCATCGGCATCATTGCCTCGGTCGAGGGCATGAAGGTCGGCGGCAGCGCCGAATCGCTCGGCCTGCACGTGACCGCATCGGTGGTGAAGTCGATCTTCGTCGTCATCATCCTCGATGGGCTTTTCGCCATGTTCTACGCAGCGATCGGGTTCTGAGATGGCGAACGGCAACGGCGCAGCGGCAGCGCAGGATACCAACGACGACGAAATCGTGCTTTCGGTGCGCAACGTCACCGTGGCCATCGACGACAAGCTGATCCTCGACAAGCTCTCGCTCGACATCAAGCGCGGGGAGATCCTTGGCTTTGTCGGCGCTTCGGGCGCCGGCAAATCGGTGCTGTTGCGCACCATATTGGGGCTGATGCCGAAGCAATCGGGGACGATCAGCCTGTTCGGCGTCGATGTCGACAAGGCGAGCGACGCCGACCGCCTGCGCATCGACATGCGGCTCGGCGTCCTTTTCCAGCATGGCGCGCTGTTTTCGGCGCTGACGGTGCTGGAAAACGTGCAGGTGCCGATGCGTGAATATCTCGACCTGCCCAGGGCGCTTATGGATGAGCTCGCCTTGCTCAAGATCGAGCTGGTCGGGTTGCCGGCCGACGCCGCACAGAAGTTTCCGTCCGAGTTGTCCGGCGGCATGATCAAGCGCGCGGCGCTCGCCCGCGCGTTGGCGCTCGACCCTGACATCGTCTTTCTCGACGAGCCGACCTCCGGCCTCGATCCGATCAGCGCGGCCGAATTCGACGAGTTGGTCGTCAAGCTTCGCGACACCATGGATCTGACGGTCTACATGGTCACGCACGATCTCGACACGCTGTTCACCGCTTGCGACCACGTGGCGGTGCTCGGCAAGAAGCGGGTGCTGGTCGAAGGCACTATCGACGATATGCTGAAGAGCGAGGAGCCGTGGGTGAAGTCCTATTTCCGCGGAAAACGCGCCCGGCAACTTGATCTTGCGGCGCGCGCATAGCCATAAGTGAGGCGATGGAAACAAGAGCCAACTACATTATTGTCGGCATCTTCACGCTGGGTGCGATTCTGGCGGCCTTTGCCTTCGTTTATTGGACCGCGGCGATCGGCGACAGAGGCGAAACGACAATGCTGCGCGTGCGCATTCCAGGTTCGGCCTCGGGCCTCGGCCGCGGCAGCTTCGTGCTGTTCAACGGCGTCAAGGTCGGTGACGTCAAACGTGTGTATATCGACGTCGACAATCCGACGGTAGCCATTGCCGACACCGAGATCGACCGCATGACGCCGATCACCAAGTCGACACAGGCCGATATTGGCCTTGCCGGCTTGACCGGCCAGGCCAATATCGAACTCCGGGGCGCCGACCCCAAGGAAGCGAAGCTGCTCGACGAGGCGGAAAAAGAGGGCAGGATCCCCGAGATAACCGCCAATCCGTCGGCGGTCACCAACCTTCTGCAGACGGCGCAGAACATCTTCACCCGCGCCGACAAGGTGCTGAGCGAGCTCGAAGGCTTCACCAAGGACGTTCGCGGCCCGCTGACGCAGACGGTCAAGAATGTCGAGACCTTCTCGGATGCGCTGGCCAAGAACTCCGACGGGATCGACAAGTTCCTGTCGGCGGTGAGCTCGCTTTCGGATCAACTGAAGAATGTCTCGGGCCGACTCGACAGCACGTTGAAGGCCGCCGAAGGCCTGCTCAATTCCGTCGACAAGGACCAGATCAAGAGCATCGTGGCCAATGTCGACACGGTGACGGCGAATCTGAAGGAGACCTCGAAGCAGTTCGATACAGTCATCGGCAACGTCAACACGGCGGTCGGCTCGATCAACGATTTCGCCAAGCAGACGCAAGGGACATTGGCCAAGGTCAACGGCGTGCTCGACGGCATCGATCCGGCCGACGTCAAGGCCGCTTTGGCCAACATCCAGAAGGCCAGCGCCAGCGCCGACAAGGCGGCTTCGGACATCGCCAAGGTGACCGACAAGATCGCCAACCGCTCCGACGATATCGACCAGACCATCAAGGACGCCCGCCAACTCGCGCAGCGGCTCAACGATGCCTCGGTGCGCGTCGACGGCATCCTGGCCAAGGTCGACAAGATCCTCGGCTCCGGCGAGGCCGACGGCGTGATGGCCGATGCCAGGGCGACGCTGAAATCTTTCAAGCAGGTGGCCGACACGCTGAATGCGCGGCTCGGCACCATCACCGACAATCTGGCGCGTTTCTCCGGCCAGGGCCTGCAGAACGTCGAGGCGCTCGTGCAGGACAGCCGGCGCTCGATCAACCGCATCGAGGAAGCGGTGACCGACCTCAGCCGCAATCCGCAGCGCATTCTGTCCGGTGGCGACGGCGAGGTCCGGCAGTTCGATGGAAGGACACGGCGTTGACTTCGGCTGCCGCGACCGCCAAGAAAATGAACCGCGAATGCGGGTTGATCGTAAGATCCGGGGACAACGGGGATCACGCGTGAAGTCGGTCAGGGTGGGAGCGGGTCGTCTGAGATTGTCCGCGGCAGCGTTGCTGGTGCTTTCGGTTGCCGGTTGCGCGGCCCTGGGCGGCAAGCCGGCGCCGCTCGACACGTTCGAATTGTCGGCGCCGTCGGTCGACATGCATGCCCACAGCCGCCGCCAGATCCTGATAGCCCAGCCGTCGGCGCTCAAGGCGCTGGACAGCCAGAACATCGTCATCAGGCCTTCCGACCGATCGATCCAGTTCCTCAAGGGCGCGCAATGGGCGGACCGGCTGCCATTGATCGTGCAGGCGAGGCTGGCCGAAACCTTCCAGCGCTCCGGCAGCTTTGCCGGCGTCGGCAAGCCGGGTGAGGGGCTGGCGATCGACTACCAGATCATCGTCGAGGTACGCTCCTTCGAGGTGCGCGTCGATGGCGGCGAGCATGCCGATGTCGACCTGTTCGTACGCATCCTCAACGATCGCGATGGCGAGGTGCGCGCCTCAAAGAACTTCACCGCGAGCGCGCCGGTCTCCGGCAGCGGCAACGCTGCCTATGTCGGCGCGCTGGACAACGCCTTCGGCCAGGCGGCGACCGACATCGTCCGCTGGACGGATTCGACGATCTGAGCGCCGGACAGGCAATCAAACTCCAACATAAAAAAAGGCGGGCCCCGGCCCGCCTCAGACTGCTGACAAACCTCTGGCATTTGCCGGGGGTTTTTGATTCACTGGGTCATGTTGAAGCGACCCGCCCCT
>NZ_VFTM01000059.1:0-16852 GCF_006439555.1 Mesorhizobium sp. B3-1-6
ATCTCCGTGATCTCCTGCTCGACGCGATCCTGCTGGCCGGTCGCGGCGGTGAAGGACACGGCCTGCTGGCGGCGCGCCATTTCGTCGGCGCCTTCAGGCTCCGCCGTGGCGGCCCCCGGCAAGATAGCCTCGCGCGCCGGCAGCGGCCCACGCGGCAGCGACGGATCGACCGGCACGATATAGGGAAACTGCGCCGGCGGCACGTAAGGCAGCGTGCCGAGCGGCAGGCGGTAGCCGACCGGGGAATCGCCCGGCACCAGGAACAGGCGGCCGCGCCGCGTCTTCCATTTCTCCGAGCGCCAGCGCTGTCCGGCGGCCTGGCTGTTCCAGCGCTGCACCGGCAGCACATAGCCCGACGGCTTGGTCAGCCCGCGCTCGAAGACGCGCGCCATGCGGCTGCGCTCTTCCGGGTCTTCCAGCTTGGAATTGGACGGATCGACATTGTCCGGCAGCTTGCCTTCCTTGAGCAGCCATTCGCCTGGATCCTCATAGGCCTCGCTGACCATCGCCTTGTCGATGCCGAGCTCGCCGGCGATAGTCGTCAGCAGGCTCTCGGCCTGCTGCGGCCCGACCTTCGCGTCACTCTTTTCGCGTGCGATCAGCGACGGGTCGCTCCATACCGGCTCACCGTCGGCGCGCCAGTAGAGCGAGAACGTCCAGCGCGGCAGGCTCTCGCCCGGATACCACTTGCCCTGGCCGTAATGCAGGAAGCCGCCCGACGCGAAACGTTCGCGCAGCCGGCGGATGAGCTGGTCCGCCTTGTCGCGTTTGGTCGGGCCGACGGCCGCCGTGTTCCATTCCGCGGATTCGAAATCGTCGATCGACACGAAGGTCGGCTCGCCGCCCATGGTGAGCCGCACGTCGCCGTCTTTCAGCACCGCGTCGACCTTGTTCCCTAGCGCATCGAGCGCCTGCCAGCTTTCGTCGGAGAACGGCTTGGTGATGCGCGGATGCTCGGCGATGCGGTCGACGCGCATGTCGAAGCCGAATTCGACATTGGCGAAGCTCGCCATGCCGGAAATCGGCGCGGCGTTGCGAAAATGCGGCGTCGCCGCCAGCGGCACGTGGCTTTCGCCGGTGAGCAGGCCGGAAGTCGGGTCGAAACCGATCCAGCCGGCGCCCGGAATATAAACCTCGCACCAGGCATGCAGATCGGTGAAGTCGACAGCGGTTCCCGGCGGTCCGTCGAGCGAGACGAGATCGGGCTTGAGCTGGATCAGATAGCCGGAGACGAAGCGGGCGGCGATGCCGAGGTTACGCAGGATCTGGACCAGGAGCCAACTGGAATCCCGGCACGAGCCCTTGGCCGCGGCCAGCGTCTCTTCCGGCGAATAGACGCCGGTCTCCATGCGCACGATGTAAGCGATCTCGCGCTGCAGCCTTGCATTGAGGTCGACGAGGAAATTGACGGTGTTTGCCGGGCTGCGGTCGATGCTTTCCAGAAATTTCGACAACAGCGGCCCGGTCGGCTCCGGTTTCCGGTAGATGGCGAGGTCTTCCCTGATCTCTTCCGGATAATCGAACGGAAAGGTCTCGGCGCTCTCCTCGACGAAGAAGTCGAACGGATTGTAGACCGTCATGTCGGCGACGAGGTCGACCTCGATCTTCAGTTCCGTCACCGGCTCCGGAAAGACGAAGCGGGCGAGGAAGTTGCCGTAGGGATCCTGCTGCAGGTTGACGAAGTGGTTTGCCGGCTCGACCTTCAGCGAGTGGCTGAGCACCTTGGTGCGCGAATGCGGCGCCGGCTGCAGCCTGATCACCTGGGGACCGAGCACCACCGGCCGGTCATATTTGTAATGGATCAGGTGATGGACGGCTGCCAGAATTGCCATGGTGCCCCGGAGCTCGGCGTTTCAGTCGCCGAACCCTGGCATAAATGCTGGCCATTCTCCAAGCAGAGATGTTGCGCTGCACCTAATTTAAGCAGCGTTGCCAGCTTAGAAAAACGCCTGGATACCCGTCTGCGCCCTTCCGAGGATTAGCGCATGCACGTCATGCGTGCCCTCATAGGTATTGACCGTCTCCAGGTTCTGCGCGTGGCGCATCACATGGTAGCCGATCTGGATGCCGTTGCCGCCATGCATGTCGCGCGCCTGACGGGCGATATCGAGCGCCTTGCCGCAATTGTTGCGCTTGACGATCGAGATCATCTCCGGCGCCATCTTGCCTTCGTCCATCAGCCGGCCGACGCGCAACGAGCCCTGCAGGCCGAGCGCGATCTCGGTCTGCATATCGGCGAGTTTCTTCTGGAACAGCTGCGTGCCGGCAAGCGGCTTGCCGAACTGTTTTCTGTCGAGGCCATACTGCCGCGCCCGGTGCCAGCAATCCTCGGCGGCGCCCATCGCGCCCCAGGAGATGCCGTAGCGTGCCCGGTTGAGGCAGCCGAACGGACCGCCGAGGCCCTTGGCGTTGGGCAGCAGCGCTTCCTCGCCGACCTCGACGCCTTCCATCACCACTTCGCCGGTGATCGAGGCGCGGAGGCTGAGCTTGCCGCCGATCTTCGGCGCGGAAAGCCCTTTCAGGCCCTTTTCCAACACGAAGCCGCGGATCTCGTCCTTGCCGTTATCGCCCTTCAGCTTCGCCCAGACGACGAACACGTCGGCGATCGGCGCGTTGGATATCCACATCTTGGAGCCGGAGAGCCTGTAGCCATTCGCGGTCTTCTCGGCGCGCGTCTTCATGCCGCCCGGATCGGAGCCGGCATCCGGCTCGGTGAGGCCGAAGCACCCGATCCATTCGCCCGACGCCAGCTTCGGCAGGTATTTCTTGCGCTGCGCTTCCGAGCCATAGGCATGGATCGGATACATGACCAGCGAGGACTGCACGCTCATCATCGAACGATAACCCGAGTCGACGCGTTCAACTTCCCGCGCGACCAATCCGTAGGTCACGTATCCGGCGCCAAGCCCGCCATATTCTTCCGGAATGGTGATGCCGAGCAGGCCCGCCTCGCCCATCTCGCGGAAGATCGACGGATCGGTCTTCTCGTCGGCATAGGCTTCCTCGATGCGCGGCGCCAGCTTGTCGGCGGCGAAGGCGGCAGCGCCGTCGCGCACCATGCGCTCGTCCTCGGAAAGCTGGTCCTCGATGAGGAAAGGATCGTTCCACAGGAAGGCATTCTTCTCGGCGGCCATGACTCGCTCCCGGTATTTTTTGATGTGCCCGGCTTATCCGCCCGTGCCAGCGAAAAATCAAACAAAATTGCATCACGGATCAATGAGCGTTAGTAATAGATAATGAGTGTCCAGCGCCGCCTTCTACCCAATACCGCCGCTCTTGCCGCTTTCGAGGCGGTGGCGCGTCTTGGCTCCTTCACCGCAGCCGCCCGCGAACTCGATCTAACGCAAGGTGCCATCAGCCGGCAGATCAGCTTGGTGGAAGAGCAGTTCGGCCGTCGGCTTTTCGAACGCGACAGCCGCAATGTCCGGCTATCGGCCGCGGGCGAGATCTATGCCGAAGCGGTGCGCTCGGCGCTTGGCCAGTTGCGCGACGCAGCACTTGGATTGATGAGCAATCGGCATAGCGGTGTTCTCAATGTCGCGATCCTGCCAACCTTCGGCACACGCTGGCTGATGCCGCTGATTCCGGATTTCGTCGCCCGCCACCCGGACATCACCATCAACTTCGCCACCCGTATCGGGCGGTTCGATTTCGCCCGCGAACGCTTGGACGCCGCCATCCATCACGGCATGCCGGACTGGCCGGAGGCCGACTGCACGCTTTTGGTGCGCGAAACCGTGATGCCTGTGGTTTCGCCCGAATTCCTGGCCGCCCGCGCCATCGCCACGCCGGCCGATATCGGCCGCATGCCGCTGCTGCATATGGCAACGCGCCCCGGCGCCTGGAGCGAATGGTTCGAGCATGAGGGGCTCGATGCGCCGACCGGTCCCGGCATGCGGTTCGAGCAGTTCGGCACCGTCGCCCAAGCCTGCATGGCCGGGCTCGGCGTCGCCCTGTTGCCGGAAATCCTGATCGCCGGCGAACTGCAGCGCGGCCAGCTGGTGCCGGCGCCCGGCCGGCCGATGCAGAGCCGCAGCGCCTATTATCTCGTCGTGCCGCACGACAAGCGCGGCCACCCGCCGGTCGCCAGTTTTCGCGACTGGCTGTTGGGTCAGATCGGCAAGGAGCCAGCAGTGCTCGCGTGGTAGCTACTTGCGCTTGAGCGCCTCGGCCAATGCCGCACCGAAGGCTCCCTGCGCCGGCCGTTCCGGCTGCCGCTGCGGCGCCGGCGCACGTGGCGCCGGCTTGCCGCCGCCACCGTCGCGCGGCCCGCGCGATACCCCGCCCTCGCCGCCATCCTTGCGCATCGATAGCGCGATGCGCTTGCGCTTGATGTCGACATCGACGACGCGCACTTTCACCACGTCGCCAGCCTTGACCACCTCATGCGCGTCCTTGATGAAGCGGTCGGCCAGTTGCGAGACGTGCACCAGCCCGTCCTGGTGCACTCCGATGTCAACGAAGGCGCCGAAGGCCGCGACATTGGTGACGGTGCCTTCGAGCTGCATGCCGGGTTTCAAATCCTTGATGTCGTCGACACCGTCGGCGAAGGTCGCCGTCTTGAAGCCGGGGCGTGGATCGCGGCCGGGCTTTTCCAGTTCGGCCAGGATATCGCGCACCGTCGGCAGGCCGAAACGCTCGTCGACGAAGACGCGCGGGTCGAGCGCCTTGAGCGCCGCGCTGTCGCCCATCAGGGCGCGCACGTCGCGGCCGCAGGCGGCAACGATCTTCTTGGCCACGCCATAGGCTTCCGGATGCACAGATGAGGCATCGAGCGGCTCGTTGCCATTTGGAATGCGCAGGAAGCCGGCGGATTGTTCGAACGCGCGCGGTCCAAGGCGGGAGACCTTGAGCAGATCCTTGCGGCTGGCGAACGGCCCGGTCGCGTCGCGATGCGCGACGATCGCTTCGGCAAGCGATGGGCCAAGGCCTGAAACGCGTGCCAGCAGCAGCGCCGACGCCGTGTTGAGATCGACGCCGACGGCGTTCACCGCATCCTCGACCACCGCTTCCAGCGAGCGGCCGAGCCGGTACTGGTCGACATCGTGCTGATATTGGCCGACGCCGATCGACTTCGGCTCGATCTTGACCAACTCGGCCAACGGATCCTGCAGGCGCCTGGCGATGGACACCGCGCCGCGCAGCGAGACATCCAGGCCCGGGAATTCCGCCGCTGCCGTGGCCGAAGCGGAATAGACCGAGGCGCCAGCTTCGCTGACGATGACCTTGAGCGGCTTCGGTCCGGCACCGGCCGGCAGGTCCGACAGCATGTCGGCCACCAGCTTTTCGGTCTCGCGGCTGCCGGTGCCGTTGCCGATGGAGATCAGCTCCACCTTGTGCTGGCGGATGAGGACGGCAAGTTCGGCCTGCGTGCCGCGCACGTCGTTCTTCGGCGGGAACGGATAGACAGTCGTCGTCGCCACCAGCTTGCCGGTGCCGTCGACAACCGCCACCTTAACCCCGGTGCGGATGCCTGGGTCGAGCCCCATGGTCGGCCGCGAGCCGGCGGGCGCGGCCAGCAGCAGGTCCTTCAGATTGCGGGCAAAGACATGGATCGCCTCTTCCTCGGCGCGCTCGCGCAGGTCGCGCATCAGATCGAGCGTCAGGTGGAGCGACAGTTTTATCCGCCAGGTCCAGCCGGCCACGTCCATCAGCCATTTGTCGCCGGGCAGGCTGCCGCCTATCGCATAGGCATTGGCGATCATGCGCTCGACCGGCTTCACCGGCGATTGATCGTCGGCATCGACCTCGATGTCGAGCGACAGCACTTCCTCGTTGCGACCGCGCAGCATCGCCAGGGCGCGGTGGCTTGGCACATTCGCCCAGCGCTCGACATGGTCGAAATAGTCGGAGAATTTAGCGCCCGCTTCCTGCTTGCCGTCGACGACTTTTGCGCGCAGGAAGGCGCGTTCCTTCATATAGGCGCGCAGCTTGCCGACCAGATCGGCATTTTCGGCGAACTGCTCCGACAGGATGTCGCGCGCGCCTTCGAGCGCCGCCTTGGCGTCGGCCACCTCTTCGGTGACATAGGCGAGCGCAAGCTCGGCCGGAACTTTCGAGCGATCGGCAAGGATTGCTTCGGCAAGCGGCCCGAGCCCACGCTCCTTAGCGATCTCGGCCTTGGTGCGTCGCTTCGGCTTGTACGGGAGATAGATATCCTCGAGCTCGGCCTTGGTGCCTGCGGCGGCGATCTTCGCCGCGAGCTCCTCGGTCAGCTTGCCCTGTTCGCGTATCGAGCCGAGGATCGTCTCGCGCCGCGCATCGAGCTCGCGCAGATAGGCGAGACGCTCGGAAAGGTCGCGCAACTGCGTGTCGTCGAGCCCGCCGGTGACTTCCTTGCGGTAACGCGCCACGAACGGCACCGTCGCGCCCTCGTCGAGCAGCCCGATTGCCGCCGCGGCCTGCTCCGGCCGCGCGCCGATCTCGGCCGCGATGATTGCTGCGATGCGCTTGATGTCCGATGCCATGCTGGTTCCTGCAGAAAAGAGCGGCGACCATAGGCCGGGATGCCGGCCGCGCCAACCGCGCCGGCTTCATCCAGCGAGGAAGGTCCACAGGAAAGACGCTGAGCCCGGCCGCCAGGCCGGATCAAGCTATTCGGCTCAACGCCGCGAGGAATGCCACAATGTCCTCGTCCAGCTTGTCGTCCACTGGCTCCGGCTGCGACGACATCTTGGCGATGACCACTTCCGCCTTCGGATTGACGTAGAGCCACTGGCCGTGGATGCCGATGCCGCAGAAGGCGCCGCTGTCATTGCCGGTCTGGTACCATTTGTTGCGGTAGCGCCCCTTCGGGAACAGGAACGCCATCGTGCCGCGCTGCCAGGCTTCATGGCTGCCGCCGGTGGCGACCGTGTCGCGCACCCAGGCTTCCGGGACGATGCGGCGGCCGTTCACCGTGCCGCCCTGCCGCATCATCTCGCCGACACGGGCAAGATCGCGCGGCGTCATCGACATGCCGCCGGCGGTGCGCGCCGTGCCTTCCATGTCGACCGTCACCGACATTTCGCTTGCGGCACCGAGCGGCTGCCACAGTTTTTCGCTGAGCAATTGGCTGACGCGCATGCCGGAAGCGCGCTCGACCAGGATGCCGAGCACATCGGAATTGGGTGAGCGGTAGCGATAGGTCTGCCCGTGCGGCTCGGCAAGGCGCTGGATCGTCATCAGGAACGCCGCGAGGCTCTCCGACCCGCCGCCGGGGTTCCACAACGTCGAGCGGCGGTAGCGGGCGAAAGCGCTCTCCGGATCGAGATAGGCTTCCTCGAAATCGAGGCTGACCGTCATGTCGAGCACGTTGCGCACGCTCGCATCGCCATAGGCCGAGCCCCAGGCTTCGGGAATGTATTCTGTAACCGGCGCGCTGGGATCGAATACCCTTTCGCCTTCCAGTATGCCGGCAAGAAGAGCCGTCACCGACTTGCTGATCGAAAAGATGATGTGGCGGGCTCCGAACGGCATATGCGGCGCCGACCAGTCGCCGATCAGCTTGCCCGCCTTGAGGATCGTCAGCCCGTCCGTGTCGGAACGCTTCAGGAAGCTCTCGACGGTTTCGCTGCCGCCGGCGAGCGGTATCTTTTCCTCAAGCAATGCGCCGAGCGATTTCGCCTCCTCCTCGCCGCCCGGCGCCGCCGCGACATGCGCGCTCGGCACCAGTTCGCCGACATTCTGGAAGGACCATCGGTTGAACGGTGCCAGCCGCCAGGTTTCGAGCCGCACATCCTTGCGGGAAAAGCCGTACTGGGCCTCGAACGCGGTCTTGCCGGTCATGACACTCTCCCGGATTTTACTTGCGGTTTCAGGCCAGCGCGGCGGCGATGGCGTGCACCGCCTTCTGCGTCGCCACCGAATAGGCGGAGTTGACGAAATCCGGATAGGTCGAAAGCTTCACCACGACCATCCTGTGTTCCCAGCTCATATAAATCAATTGGCCGAACACGCCGCGGCACATCAGCGAGCGCGAGCGCGAATCCTCGATCCAGAACTGGTTGCGGTAGCTGCCGTCCGGCAGGCTCGGGCTGAAATTCGGCCCGTGCTTGCCGCTGCGTGTCGCCTCGATCCAGTCGGCCGGGATCACGCCGCCGCCATTGTCGAGGATCAGTTGTCCGAAGCGGCCATAATCGCGCAGCGTCGCGTTGAAGCCGCCATCGGCCAGCGCGTAGCCGGCGCTGTCGACGGTGAAGCAGGCGCTCTCGTCGGCGCCGAGCTTCTGCCAGAGTTCTTCCGAGACGAGCTGCGCCAGGCGCTTGCCGCTCACCCGTTCCATGATGAAGGCGAGCACGTCGGTCTCGATCGAACGGTATTCGAAGGCCTCGCCATGCGGGCGCACTCTGTCCTTCAGCCGCAGGATCAGCTCGAACAGGTGCGACGGCCACGCGAAGTCCGGATCGCTGCCCGGCGGGATCGGCTTCCAGCCGGTCGCGACATCGACCTGGCCGATCTCGGAATAGCGGTCGGTGTATTCCTCGGAAAAGCGCACGCCCGTCGTCATGTCGAGCGCGTGCTGCACGGTGGCGCCGCCCCAGCCGGTCTCGCCGAGTTCCGGCAGATAATCGGTGACCAGCTTGCCGGGATCGATCAGGCCGCGCCCGACCAGGATGCCGCACACCGCGCCGGTGACCGACTTCGCCATCGACTGCGACAGATGCAGCGTGCGCTGGTCCATGCCGTTGAAATAGCGCTCATAGGCGATCTTGCCGTCCTTCAGCACCAGGAAACCGTCGGCATAGGTTTCGTCGAGCAAGCCGGCGAGCGTCGTCGGCGCTCCGTTGCTGTCCACGACAGCCAACCCATCGAGGTCGACTTCGTTGCGCTCCAGGCGATGGCGATGGCCGCTGCCGCGCCAGACCTCGACCGTCGGCAGGAATTCGCGGATGTGCTGGAAGGCCCAGCGGTTCCACGGTGGCCGGTCCCAATCGAGCTTCGGCGGCACCAGCTTCGGCGGCGAGCCCTGCATGATCGGCGGCCGCGGCTCGGAGTTGCGATAAGATGTCATAGTGTCCTCCCGGCAGACACAAGAAAGGGAGGCCGGAGCCTCCCCTCCTTCATGCGTTCCGGCAAAATTATTTGCGCAGGTTGGTCCAGATCTTGTTGTAGATCTCCACCACGTCCGGCGAGCATGGCGGCACGAATTCCGGCGTCGGCGAGCCGGCCGGAGGGCTGATTTCCGGCGAGTTGGCGAATTCCGTAGGCAGGAATTTGTGGCTGCCGGCGATGCCATTGTCGTAGCCGGCGAACTCCGAGATCAACGCCGCGTTCTCGGGCGCCATGACGAAGTCCTGGAACAGCTTGGCGTTGTCGAGGTTCTTGGCGCCCTTCAGCACCGCGACATTGTCCATCCAGCCTTCGATGCCTTCCTTCGGATAGGCATACTTGATCGCCGGTATCTTCTGGCGCGAGCGGTAGCTGGCGCCGTTCCACTGCTCCGACACGATGACGTCGCCGGAGGTGATCTTGGTGATGGTATCATAGCTGAAGGTCTTCCACGACGGCTTGGCGGCCATCAGTATGTCGTTGACCTTCTTCAGGTTGGCCTTGTCGGCGCCGCAGCGCGGCACGCCGGCGTAGCGCTCGGCCGCGTGCATGACGGTGTTGACGTCGTCGAGCACATTGATCTGGCCCTTGAGCTCGTCCGGCGGGTTGAACAGGATCGCCAGCGTGTTGATGTCGCCCTTGAACTTGTCCATGTTGACCGAGAACGCCGTCGTGCCGAACTGCCACGGCGCGGTGTAGTGCCGGCCGGAGTCCCAATAGACGTCGACGAAGCGCGGATCGATGTTCTTGCCGTTCGGCATCGCGTTGGGCTCGGTCTTTTCGAGCAGGCCCTCTTCGACCATGATCTTCACGGTGTAGTCCGACGGCACGACGATGTCGTAGCCGGAATTGCCCGCGCGCACCTTGGACAGCATGGTTTCGTTGGAATCGTAGTCGTCCAGCGTCACCTTGACGTTGTATTGCTTCTCGAACTTTTCGATCAGCTTCGGGTTGGTGTAGTCGCCCCAGTTGTAGATATGCAGTTCGCCGTCGGCGAGCGCCGGCACTGCCGATAGCAGAACGGCCGCGGAAACGGCCGCCATCAGTTTTGCAGACATTTTATGTTCTCCTTGCCTTCCCATTGTTGTGTTGGAGCCCGTGGTCATTTTGCGCGCCGTCGCGCGATCAGGAACGAGACCGAGACGAACAGGATCGACACCAGGAGCAGGATGGTGGAGATGGCGTTGATCTCGGGCGTCATCGGTCGTCGGATCTGGTTCCAGATATAGAGGGGCAGCGTCGTCTGGCCGGGGCCGGCGACGAGCTGCGTGATGGTGAAATCGTCGAAGGAAACGATGAAGGCAAGTGCCGCGCCCGACATGATGCCGGGGACCAGCAGCGGTAGCGTGATGCGCCTGAAGGCATTCCACGGCGTCGCGTAGAGGTCCGCCGCCGCATATTCCAGCGTCAGGTCCATGTCCTCCAGCCGCGCCCTGATCGGCATATAGGCGAAGGGGATGCAGAACACGGTGTGGGCGAGGATCAGATTGCCGATGCCGAAATTGAGCCCCAGCGTGCCGGCGATCAACGCGAAGAAGGAAAGCGTCGCCACCGCCGTGATGATCTCCGGCACCATCAGCGGCAGGTTGATGACCATGAAAGCGGCCGCCAAGCCGCGCCACGGTTTCACCCGCGTCATGCCGATGGCTGCAAGCGTCGCGCAGATCGTCGAAACGATCGTCGCGGTCACCGAGATGATCAGCGTGTTGCGCGCCGCGCTGTGGAACTCGTCGTTGCGCAGCGCGCTGCCGTACCAGTTGAGCGTGACGCCTTCCCAATGCGTGACCAGCGAGCCGCTGTTGAACGAGAAGATCATCAGGATCAGCACCGGCACGTAGAGCACCAGCAGGCAGATGATGGCGATCGAGCGGAAGCCCGGCTGGTCCTTGATGTCCATGACGCGGGGCTCAGCCATGCTGCACCTTCCCCGACGTGTTGCGGACATAGAAGAACAGCGCGACCAGCACCGCCGCCATCAGGATCAGCGCCTGCGCGCAGCCGAGCGGCCAGTTGCGGCCCGAGCCGAATTGCTGCGCGATGAGATCGCCGATCATCAGGTGCACGCCGCCACCCAGGATCAGCGGCGTCACATAGGCGCCGAGCGCCGGGATGAAGACGAGCAGGCAGCCGGCGATGATGCCGGGCTTCGACATCGGGATGATCACCCGCCACAGCACCTGCCGGCGCGTCGCGTAAAGATCATACGCGGCTTCGATCAGCCGGAAGTCGAGTTTCTCCAGGCTCGAATAGAGCGGCAGCACCATGAACGGCAGGAAGGCGTAGAGCAGGCCAAGCTGGATAGCGAAATTGGTGTAGAGCATCGTGATCGGCTTATCGATCACGCCGAGCGCGAGCAGCGCGTTGTTGATCAGGCCCTCGTCGCGGATGATGAACATGATCGCCAGCGTGCGGACCAGAAGGTTCGACCAGAACGGGATGGTGATCAGAAGCACCCACCAGTTGCGCTGCGCCGGCGGCCGGGTGGCCATGAAATAGGCGGTCGGGAAACCGAGCAGCAGGCAGATCACCGTCGTCACCACCGCGAACAGGAAGGAGCGCAGGTAGATGATCAGGAAATCCGACGTGAACTGCAGCGTATCGTCGAAAATGTCGCGTTGGAACAGGAAGTTCAGATAGGCATCGGTCGAGAACTGCCACTGCACGCCGCCATAGGGCGCGGCGACCAGGAACGAATAGACGCAGATGATGAGGAGCGGCAGCACGCCGAATATGCCGATGATGATCAGCGCCGGCAGCGACAGCAGCCGGTTGCGCCGCGCGCTGGTTTTCACCGCCTGGGCTTCGAACAACGCGGCCTTGGAGAGCATGGTCGGGGAGAGCGTGGCTGTCGTCATCAGTCTTTCAGGACGCGGGCGGCGTCCTCCTCGAACTGGATGCCGACCTTCGCCCCGGTCTCGTAGGTGACCGGCGCCGAGCGGCTGTTCTGGTGGCGCACGATGAAGTTCTCGCCGCCGTCGAGCTTGACGTGATAATGCGTGTCGGTGCCGAAATAGACGATGTTGGAGAGCGTCCCGGCGACCGTACCCTTGGCCGGATCGGGTACCAGGTCGGCGTGCTCGGGCCGCACCACCAGCGTCACCTCGCCGGTCGGATCGAAGCCTTCCGGATAACCCGCGGCGATCGTCGCGTTGCTGGCGAACTTGACCGTCGCTACGCCGGGCTTTTTCGACACCACCGTGCCAGGCAGGAAATTGGTTTCGCCGATGAAGTCGGCAACGAAGCGTTCGGCCGGCCGGTCGTAGATGTCGCGCGGCGTGCCGACCTGCAGAATCTTGCCGGCCGACATGACCGCGATGCGGTCGGACATGGTCAGCGCTTCTTCCTGGTCGTGGGTGACGAAGATGAAGGTGATGCCGGTTTCGTTCTGCAGCCGCTTCAATTCGATCTGCATTTCCTTGCGGAGCTTGTAGTCCAGAGCCGAAAGCGGCTCGTCGAGCAAAAGCACCTTCGGCTGCGGCGCCAGCGCCCGGGCCAGCGCCACGCGCTGCTGCTGGCCGCCCGAAATCTGGCTGGTGCGGCGCGCCTTCAGCGCCTCCATCTTGACCAGCTTCAGCATCTGGGCGACGCGCGCTTCGGTCTCCCCTTTCGGCTTGCCGAGCATTTCCAGCCCGAAGCCGATATTCTGCGCCACCGTCATGTGCGGGAAGAGCGCGTAGCTTTGGAAGACAGTGTTGACTGGGCGCTTGAAGGGCGGCAGCGGCGCGATGTCGCGCCCGTGCAGCAGGATCTCGCCGGCGGTCGGGAAATCGAAGCCGGCAATCAATCTCAGCAGCGTCGTCTTTCCGCATCCGGACGGGCCGAGCAAAGTGAAAAACTCGTTTTCGCGGATCGACACCGACACCGTGTCGAGAGCGGCTACCTGGTTTTCGCCGGTGCCAAAGACCTTGCGAACACCGCGAACTTCAATCGCGTTCTTACCCGGTTGTTCCGGCACGATTACCCCATTAAGAGAGCCTGCTCTTGTCGGCAGGTGTGTTCCTGTTTGATTGTCACCACAAGCCGGTCGGCTTGGCAACTGCGGAGCAGTGACTCGATCCGAGTCCCTATTCAATTAAGCAATTCCTATGCCATCGTTAGGCTTGGTAGGTGATCTTGCCCCCGCAGATGGTGGTCACCGGACGCACGGTGTGCAGCGCTTCCGGCGCGGTCGCCTCGATATCAGCCGACAAAACGACGATATCGGCAAGATATCCGGTTTTGAGGCGACCCTTGCGATCTTCCATGAACTCCGCATAGGCGCCCTCGACGGTGTAGCTCTCGATTGCTTCCTGCAACGAGAAGCTCTGGTCCGGCATGCCTTCTGCCCAAGGCTTGCGCATCACTGCCGCCTGGATGGACAGGATCGGATCGACCGGCGAAACCGGCCAGTCGGACGCGAACACGACGCGCGCGCCGGCATTTTTCAGCGTGCGCCAGGCATAGCTCAGCGCCCACTTGTCGCGGCCGATGCGCGAGATCGTCGGCTCCATCGGGAAGTTCAGCGCGCCCGGCGGATGCGCCGGCTGCATCGACGCCAGAACGCCGAGTTCGGCGAAGCGCGGCACGTCGGAGGCCGTGATCACCTCGATATGCTCGATGCGATGCCGGCTGTCACGCCTGCCGTTCTTCTTCAGCGCCGCCTGGTAGCCGTCGAGCACCGCCCTCACCGCGCCGTCGCCGATCGAATGCACGGCGATCTGCAGGCCGCGCCTGTCGGTCTCGACCGCCACTTCGGCGAAATGCTCCGGCGAAAACAGTGGTTCGCCGCGCCATCCGGGACGGTCGGCATAGTCGTCGACCATCACCGCCGTCCAGGAATCCAGCACGCCGTCATAGAAGACCTTGACCATGCCGGACGACAGCCATTCCGAATTGTAGCTCGCGGCCATCCGCGAGGCTTTTTCCAGCATGTCCAGCTTCATGAAATTCTTGAAGTGGAACGGGATCTTGGTGCGGCAAAGCAGCCGTCCCTCTTTTTCCAGCCCGGCCAGCAGCTCGAGCTGGTAGAGATTGCCATCCATGTTCTGGATCGAGGTGATGCCATGCTTGGCGCACCATTCAAGGCCGCGATGCATCAGGTCCCGATCGGCCGCCAGTTCCTTCGCCGAAGGATAAGGATCCGGCTCGGCGCCCTCGAGGCCAAGCCGCGTCCGGTTTGCCCCGTAATGGTCGAGGAGCGGCCCGAAGGCCTCGCCTTCGCGCAGCTCGCCCGCGGCAAGTCCGTCGGCGCCCATGACGATCTCGTTGCCCTGTCCGACCTGCCTGCCCTGCAGCAGCCCGGCCTCTTCCAGCGCCTTGGTGTTCGCCCACATCGTGTGGTGGTCCGAAGCCGACATGGCGAAGGGACGGTCGGGAATGATGCGGTCGAGATCGTGGCGCGTCACCGGCTCCGGCAGGATCGCGTAGTCGACGCCGGCCCCGATCAGGAGCCTGGCGTCCGGGCGCCTGGCGGCGAAATCCTGGATCGCATCGCGCAGCGCGTCGAAGCCGTGCACGCCCGCCAGATGCAGGTTATCGAGCTCGGCTGCGCCGCCGAACAGATGCATATGCGCCTCGATGAAGCCTGGCAGGACGGAGCCGCCCTGGGCGTCGACAACCTTTGTCGCCGGTCCCTTGAGCTCTTCGATGGAAGCGCGGTCGCCTATGGCAATGATGACGCCGTCCTTGACGGCAACAGCCTCGGCGGCGGGATTGTCATCGTCCATGGTCAGCACTCGGCCGTTGACGACCACCAGATCCGCACCACCATCCGCAACCGACATCGCGACTCCACATTTTGCTGAGGGACCGACAACGCTACGTCCGACGAGCCGCCGCTCCACCGGGCGACGCCGTGAACAAAAGCCGATGCCGGTGCGCCGTCTTCGAAATTCCCCTTGTTATCGTGGAAGACAGCGTGGATAAAGAATGCGACTGTTTATTCGCGTTTGTCAACAGCCGGAATTTGGAATGTATAGTGGACTGCACCGCGCGCCGATGGTGAGGCCGGGCGGGGAACGGGGGCAACGAGCAGTGAAGCGCAGTCTCGACCGCAAGACCAAGATAGCGCTCGAACCGCGCAAGCAGCCGCGGCAGCAACGGTCAAGCAAGGTGGTCGACAGGATTCTAGACGCGGCGCTGATCCTGACGCGCGAGCAAGGAACCAGAACGCCGACGACGCTCGCCATCGCGCAGCGCGCGGGCTTGTCGGTCGGTTCGGTTTATCAGTACTTTCCCAACAAGGAAGCCATTCTTCTGGACCTGGCCCGGCGCTGGCTGTCGTCTTTTCCCAAGGTCATCCAGAAGCGCATCGACGTCCCCCGGCCAACCGACCGCGAGGAATTTCGGCGCGAAGTGCGCAAGCTCTTCATCGACACGTCCAGGCTCTATCTCGACAACGCCACCCTGATGCCGGTGATCGAGGCCATATCCGGCAATGCCGACCTGAGACCGATCCAGGACGAATATGACAAGGAGATCATCGCCCTCTACGCCGCCTGGCTGCGCCATGTGAATCCGGCTCTCGAAAACAAGATCGCCAGCCGGCTCGGCGTCCTGATGATGGAAGTCGGCCATGTCTGCCGGCTTGTCGGGCTGAAGAGGGACCGCAGGACATTCGACCTCATCGAGGACGATGTGGAAGCCATGTGGCTCGCTCTGGTGACCCCCCATCTCAATCTCGACTGAATTTCGCACCTCCAACTGATTTCGCACTTCCAGGGGAATTTCTATGAAAACTGTCTATTCGCCGCTTCATGCCGGCCATTCAGGCCAGATGGAACTGGTCACATCGGCGATCGTGCCGGGTTTCGAGAAGCCGTCGCGGGCCGAATTCATCAGGGCGCGGGTGGAGAGCGAGAAGCTCGGGCCGATCATCGGACCGACCGAACACGACCTCGCCGCCGCCAAACGCGTGCATGAAGCCCATTATATCGACTTCCTGCCGACGGTGTGGCCGGAATGGGTTGCCGCCGGCTTCAAGGGCTCGGCCATGGGCTTCACCTGGCCGACGCGCGGCCTGCGCGGCGACGTGCCGCCGAAGCGCGTCGATGCCTTGCTCGGCTATTATTCCTTCGACGCCGGCGCCACCTTCGTCGAAGGCACCTGGGCGGCGATCAAGTCCTCCTATGACGTCGCGCTGACCGCCGCCGCACTGGTCAAGGGCGGCGAGCGCACCGCCTTCGCGCTCTGCCGCCCGCCCGGCCATCACGCCGGCGCTGCCTTCATGGGCGGCTACTGCTTCATCAACAACGCCGCCGTCGTCGCGCAGTGGTATCGCGATCAGGGCGCCAAACGCGTCTCGATCCTCGATGTCGACTACCATCACGGCAACGGCACGCAGGAGATCTTCTACCGCCGCGGCGACATCCAGGTCCTCAACCTGCATGGCGACCCGATGGTCGAGTATCCCTTCTTCCTCGGTCATGCCGACGAGCGCGGCGAAGGCGAAGGCGAAGGTTTCAACGTCAATTACCCGATGCCCTTCGGCACCAACTGGGACGGCTGGAGCGCGTCGCTGGAGGACGCCTGCGCCAGGCTCGCGGCCTACGCCCCCGATGTCGTCATCGTCTCGCTCGGCGTCGACACTTTCGAGAAGGATCCGATCAGCCAGTTCAAGCTGAAGAGCGAGGACTATCCCAAGATCGGCCGCCGCATCGCCAGGCTCGGCCTGCCCACTCTGTTCGTCATGGAGGGCGGCTACGCCGTCGAAGAGATCGGCATCAACACCGTCGGCGTGCTGACCGGCTTCGAGGATCGCTAATGCGTGTCGCGCAAAAGTGTGCAGCGGTTTTGCGATAACGACATGCATGAAAACAAAGCCTTAAAGCGCGTCGCCTGAATC
>NZ_VFTM01000006.1:0-194531 GCF_006439555.1 Mesorhizobium sp. B3-1-6
CGATAGCCGTTTGAAAGCGGTGTCCCCGTCGCCCTGTTGCGCCTTCGCTTGCGATGCTCGACCATGCCGTGCCGGTCCAGAACCGCATGCACCGTCGAGATCGCGGGCCGGTGCACATCCGGGTACAGCCTGGCCAACCGCTCGCGTATCTTCGGCGCACCCCATGTCGGCTTGTCCTGCTTCAGACGCACAATCAGCTTCTCGATTTGAAACGGAAGCTGATTGGCATGGCGGTAGGGCCGACGCGACCGATCCGTCAGCCCTTCAAGGCCGCTGTCGTTGTAGCGCGTGAGGATCTTGTAGCCGGTCTTGCGCGAGATATCGAACTCACGGCAAAGCACGGCCATCTTCTCGCCGTCCAGCAGCCGGGCGATGAACTTCAGCCGCTCTTCCATGACGTTACACTCCTTCCAGGGCACCTTGCTCTCCTCGCAAAGGGCCGAAAGTGTAACCCATCTATCCGGAATGAACTGTCACCCATCTCTCGGGAAGGGCATTCTCCCCACACTCCCTTGCGCCGAAGCTTCTACGCTTCAGTCTCCGCAAATCACTGAATTTGTATACCTTTTCGGCATGGGAGATGTACTTGGGCGAATTTCATCGCAGTTCGGCAAATTTCGTCCAACGGGGCGAGGTGTTGGTATTTTTGCTGGTATCTGAGACCCTGTTGGTATCGAAGCGCCAAAACAGGAGGTTCCACAATGGCTCTCTCCGACGTGAAATGCCGCAACACCCGGCCCGCGTCCAAGCTCCAGAAGCTATCCGACGGAGGCGGGCTGCAGCTATGGGTCCAGCCATCGGGAACAAGGCTATGGCGCCTTGCCTATCGGTTCGAGGGGAAGCAGAAGCTGCTGTCTCTGGGCAGCTATCCTGTCATTTCTCTCGCGGATGCCCGCCAAGCGCGCGATGAAGCCAAACGCCTCCTCAAGGCTGGTGCCGACCCGGCGCAGCAGCGCAAGTTCCAGAAAGCTAGTTCGCCAAAGGACACCTTTCGCTCAATCGCGGACGAATATGTTGACAAGCTGAAGAAGGAGGGACGTGCTGACAGGACGATCAGCAAAGTCAAATGGCTGCTCGACTTTGCCCATCCGACAATCGGCGACAGGTGCATTCGGGAGATCGATCCGGCCACAATCCTTACCGCTCTCCGTCGCGTGGAGGTTCGCGGTCGATATGAGTCCGCCAGGCGACTACGCTCCACCATCGGGAGTGTGTTTCGATACGCAATCGCGACTGCACGCGCTGAGGCAGATCCGACGTTCGCCCTCAGGGGCGCACTCATCAGTCCTACCGTCACTCCGCGTGCCGCGATTACCGAACCGAAGGCCTTGGGCGGCTTGCTGAGGGCGATCGAAACGTTTGATGGCCAGCCTACAACCCGAGCCGCCCTGAAGCTGATGGCGCTGATGTTTCCCCGTCCCGGTGAGCTGCGCGCGGCCGAATGGGAAGAGTTCGATTTCGAAAGCTCGGTGTGGGCCATCCCTGAAGCACGCATGAAAATGCGACGGCCGCACCGGGTACCCCTTGCAAGGCAGACTGTGAATATCCTGACGCAGCTTAAGGAAATTTCGGGCGCTGGAGCGTTGCGCCTTCCAAGTGTGCTGTCACCCTCCCGTCCGATTTCCGACAACACATTGAATACCGCCTTACGTCGTATGGGCTACAGCAAAGACGAAGCGACGGCCCACGGGTTTCGAGCAACGGCATCAACTCTGCTAAACGAATGCGGTAAGTGGCATCCGGATGCCATAGAGCGGCAACTGGCCACATTGAGAACAACGACGTTCGTCGTGCCTATGCGCGCGCAGAGCACTGGGAAGAGCGCGTCAAGATGATGCAATGGTGGGCCGACTATCTAGATGAACTCAAGGGCAAAGACCCGCGGCTGATCTCAATAGGGGGACGCGGCAAGCCTGCTACCCACACGCCATCACGACGGGCTACTTTGAACCCATCAGCGACGGTTCATCACACGCCGAGACGAACTTCCGACCTCCGAAAATGATAGTGACCGGTCGAAAGAACCTCGAAACTGGGCGACCAATGTGGCAGGCCCGGAGGGTCATCGTTTTCTACAGGAAATCAATATGTTAGCGGATGGTTCGCCAACCCGTTTCCCTCGTATTCTCTCGTATGGTCTGGCGAACCTAAGGATGATGAACAAGACTAACTATTGGCTTCGAGATATCGGTGATGTAACCGCGGGTCTGCCTCCTAGTGAATGACCCAGATCGGGCCGTCTGCTGACAGTCCGGTGTCGGGCAGCATTTTTGCAGAAGCTGCCTTTCCTCCCGCCACCTCTCAGTAGCTATCGCGAGCGCCGTTGCCTCGGCGCGAAAGCAGACACCACGAAAGAAGGTGTGGAGCAACGTGCGCCAAGCACTCCAGCAGACATAGGTCGTCATCTATCCCAAATTCCCGCTTCGAAACGTTCCACGATGGACGCAGCACGACCCGGGATCGACAAAACAAAGGCTTGGGGATAGGCGATCGATATCGTAGGCACTGCTAGAAACTGTGCGCCCTGCACGGCTGGCAGAGACAGGGCGCGGCAAGGAGGGATCCTTCCGGAAGGGCATGCGCCTGTAACGGCCAATTCTCGCGGCAAATGCGGTTTGCGTGTAAAGACGAAAAAAACGGGCATGGCGACCGCCATGCCCGGTTGTTGTTCAGCAGCCTGCGATTTTACTTTTCCGGCTTTCCGTGAAGCGCGGCCTCGAGTCCGATCTCCGGCAGCTCCGGCGAATAGATGTCCGAGAACCAACCCGGATTGCTGATGATGGTCGGGTCGAAGGCATTGCATCCGGTATCGTGCATTTCCTGCCAGGAGCCGGTCTTGCAGAGCTTGATGTGCTCGCTGGTGAAGGTCGGGATCGGGACGATCGTCAGCTTCGGCAATTTCTTCCCTTCGAGGATGTCTACGGCATATTTCAGCGCCAGCGGACCTTCGAAGGGGGGGGAAGCAAGCGAAATGCTCGGATAGCCCATGGGCCGATAAGCGCCCTGCGTGCCTTCTACTTTTTGGTCGGCCGGCAGCATCTGAATGCGGTGGCCGTTCGGCGCTTCACCGGCGCAGGGCTTCTTCTTGGCATCCGGCACGCCGGCTTCGTCCTGCATGGCGGCCGCCGTGTAGCAGCCGACCTGGATCCAAAGGCCATCGATATCGTCCCAGGAATGGACCGCGAGGAACTTTGACAGTTCCGAGCGCAGAACGGATTCGCTCCACATATCGGCGATCGTGCCGACGATCTTGATGTCGGGATGTTTGGAAAAGACGCTCATCGCGCCCTTGATGCGCGCTTGGTCGGAGGACGCGCCCGGCACGCCGTTGACCATCAGCAGGTTGCCCTTGCCGTTCATCTGCTTGACCACCCATTCGGCGCTGATGCGGCCGAATTCCTGGGCATCGGTGGTGATATTGTAGGCGCAAGGAGCCGAGACGAAGGAGTCATAGGCGATGACGGTGACGCCGCGGTCACAGGCATTCTTGATGGCGCCGTTCAGTAGCGTTTCGGAGACGCCGTACATGACTATCGCGTCCGCGCCGGCCTGCGCCATGGCATTGATCTGCTGGCTCTGCTTCTGCGCATCCGGGCCGGCAACCTGGACCTCAAGCGTGATCTTGTCGCGCATCGTCGACGAGGCCGCCAGCGCGCGGATCATGTTTTCCGCTTCCGTCTGCCAGTCGTTGCCCGCATAGCTCAGGCTCAGATAGACCTTGTAAGGCTTGTCTTTGCTAAATGCATCGATCGTGACCCCGCCAAGGACGACGAGGGTCGCCATCAGCACGGTACAAACTCTAAGCAATGTGCCCATAGATGTTCCTCCTCAAGTTTTGTGACCTCACTCCCGACGGCTGCCCAAGCACCCCAGTCCTGTGTCTGCAGCCTTTAATCGATCCAACTTAGGATCTCCGATCTTAAGTAATGTCGACACTTTATCAAACCCGATAGGTTGTCAAGGCCAATTTCGCGGGAAATCGAGACTATTGTGTCGTCACTCCGCAGAGGACCGAAACGACGGCGAACTTTCCGGCCCCGGATACTCGAAAGACCGTCGGCAATCTATTCGCCGGCTGGCGTTCTCAGCACAAAGTGCCGGGAATACCGCTCTTATCGGCTGTCATCGGAAGATTGCGATAGGTGCAGGGTTTTCAACTACGACCCGTCGCTGGCAATCTCGACGACATCCTAAGGTCCCAGCTCCGATGCGGCAACGCGACAATTCCGCGATCGGCCCTCGAAAGCGGCCAAAGGGAAGGTGTCGACATTTATCCCGCGTCCCGCCTATGCCACGCCTTCGAGCGAGGCCACTGCAGCCGCCGCGATCGCCGTGTCCTCGGTCAACGAACCGCCGGAGACGCCCACCGCGCCGTGCAGCACACCGTTGCGGCGGAAGGGGATGCCGCCACCGAAGGTGATGAAGGGATGTCTATGGGCCTGTGCCATGCCAAAAAGCGCAGCGCCCGGCTGTACCAGCGGATCGATATCGCTGGTGGACATGCCGAGCGAGGCGGCGGCGTAGGCCTTGCCCTGCGCAGCCTCTATCGTGCCCAGCGGCGCGCCAGCCGTCCGCGTGAAGGCTACCAGATTGCGGCCGGAATCCATGATGGCGATGCTGAAGGCGCGGCCGATTTCACCGGCCTTTGTGCGGGCGGCCTCGATGGCATTGCGGATGTCGTCATAGTCAATCGCGTGCATGATCCTTCTCCTCGAAGCGGCGTCCGGCATTCGACGCGGCCGAATTGCCGGCCACAGGGGACTAGGCGTCTGTTCTCCGGAAGCGCGTGTCAGGCGTGGCCAGCAGCCGTTCGAGCTGACGCAGCGCCGCCAAGTGATTGGCCCGCACCAGAGCGGTCGCGAGCTGGTCGTCATGCGTCTCATAGGCCTTGATCAGCCGCCGGTGATCGTCGAGCGACTGCTCCATTCGGCCGGGCTGTGACAAACTCCAGCGCCGCAGGCTGATTGTGCGCAGTAGGAGGGATTCGACGATGCGCTTGGCCGTCTGATTGTTCGATGCGCGTGCATTGAGGTCATGGAAGTCGATATTGGCCCAGACATAGGCTTTGATGTCACCGGCGCGACAGGCCTCCTCCATCCTGCCCACCTGATCACGCAATCCGGCGACCTCTTCCTCGGTGGCGCCGGTGGCGACGTCGGCGGAGATCAGCCCCAGTAGCGTGGCCCGCGTGCGGTAGATCTCGTTTATAGTCTGGATGTCGTGGAGAGCCGAGCGCGGACGGCGGCGGGGCGGGATATCGACCAGCCCTTCCTTTTCCAACAGCATCAGCGCTTCGCGGATCGGCGTGCGGCTGGTGTTGTATCGCCGCGCCAGTTCGACGGAGTTGAGGTCGTGGCCAGGAGGGATCATGTCCTCGATGATCTCACCTCCGACATCCACGGCAATCTGGGTGACCAGCGAAGGACCGTCATCGTGCCCGGCGATGATCCGCCGAATGGTGTTGCGCGCATTTGCCAGGGATTCTTCGCTCGTCATCAAGTTGATTGCCCTCCCGAAGACACCGACCGGTACAAATCCATGTCACACTTCCCGGCAGCCGACACATGCTGCATTGCCGTGATGCCCGCGCTACGCCGTCTCATATTGCCGGGTGAAGCGGTTGACTTGTTCCGCAAACCACGTCGGTTCCTGATAGGGAATGAAATGCGCACCGCGTTCCAGAACCATAAGTTCGCTGTTTCGCAGTCGCGCCTTGCACTTTTGCGCCTGATGCACCGGCAGCAGCATATCGCGTCTACCGGCGATCAGCAGCACGGGACAGGCAATGCTCTCGAGATCAGACGCCACACTTGCGCCGACCACGCCGAGCGCTGCGAGCGCATACCCTTCCGCCGGTTGCGTGATGAAGCGTTGCTCGTAGTCGCGTCGCAGCTCGGTTTCCATATATCCAGGAAAGGCATTGGCGATGGCGTCGGGCAGCAATGCCGCCATGCCGCGTCGCCGCACGGCCTCGGCTCGCATCGTGAGGTTTGCGCCGGCAGCCTCGGTGATCTCGCTTGCCGGATTGGAGAGGATCACGCCCCTCACCCGGTTCGGACTACGCCCCGCATAGGCGGCAGCGGCCATTGCGCCCACCGCGCATCCCACGACGATCATCCCCTCGATGCCGAGCGCCTGCCGCACGGCCTCGATATCCGCCGCCGTGCGCTCCAGCGTTACCGGATCGGAGGGAACCGGCGTACCGGCGGCACCGCGCAGGTTACAGCTTACGCTGCGGATTGCCGGGCTGAAATGCTTCCGCGTCCCGTCCCAGAACGTCTGGTCGGCGCCCAGGGGATGGATGAGCAGAACCGGTAGCCCGGTGGTCGGACCTTCGTCGATATGGGGTATGATGCTATTTTTCATGAACTCAGCCGGCCGACCGATGCCCCGCATCGCTTCCGCGACATCAATAGGGCAGATAAAGGGAGACGACGTCGAGGTGGTCGCCGAGCACACCAAAGGCGACAGGATCAAACAGCGTATCGAGCGCGCCGTGGCCTTCGACGATAACGAAGAAATCCGCCGTCCGGTCGCCTTCCACGGATGCGAATACGCGTAGTTGGCGCACATGCGCCCCCTTGGGAAAGTTGCGTTCCGCGCTGGCGATCACCGATTGGGCAAGCGCGCGATCGACCCCGCTGAAGCCCAGGAAAAGAAGCCGCGAGGCAAGCGTCGTCAGCGCATCGCCCGGATAGATCTGGACGGTCGGGTATCGCCCGAACCGCCCGCGATTGATGACACGCCGTGTCCAAGGGGTGACGTTATCACCGGACACGGCAAGATAGGCCGGCGACTGCAGAACGTCGACGTTGCGCATGTCATAAAGCGCCAGGTAGCGGCGGGCAATGTTCGACATCGCGTAGCGGCGGCCGGTCTCGAAGCCGGGAACGGCAAGCCGTTCGGCGATATGATCGGTATCGTACCAGGCGTTGAGCTCCTCCTCGAAGTCGGCGGGAGGATTGGTCGTGACGATCAGCATGCCTTTCTGCGTCATGGCGCGGAATTCCTCCTGCCCATGTCGGGGCATCCGGCCGGCCCCAAGGGAGATGACGTTTCCAAGTTGATACGGCCGACCTCTCTGGACGGAAATCGCCCCTAAAAATGCACATAAAGCGAAAAGTGTCCACACTAATTGAGAAATTCCCTTTTTTTCCAAAAATTCTGGAAGCCGCTTAAAATGTCGCAGGTTAGCCAACAAAAAAGCTCCGATTTTGCCGTTTTCCTTGTCAATACCTTATTTTAAGCGAGGAAACCGGTACAACAATCGCGTCCCACCGACGATTTCGCCATTCCACGCTCCTTCCGACGCGCTTGACACATAAAGGGTTTCTCTGAAAAAAATCTGTCGACACTATGCCGGGTGAGGACTGAGACCAGGCTAGCAATGGGCGGGAGGAACATTATGCCGCAACAGACAATGGCGCTTGAGGCTCTCGACCTGACAAAGAGCTTCGGCGCGACCAAGGCGTTGGCGGGAGCAAGTTTCTCGGTGCGCGCCGGCGGCGCGCACGCGCTGCTCGGCGAGAACGGAGCCGGCAAGTCCACGACGATCAAGTTGCTGAGCGGCCTGATCCAGCCCGATTCAGGCACGATCAAGGTTCATGGCCAGCAAGTTGAATTCCGCAATACGCGCGATGCCCATCGGCACGGGCTGCAGACGGCTTTCCAGGAACTGACGCTCGCGCCCGACCTCACCGTGCTGCAGAACATGATCCTGGCTTACGAGCCGGTAAGGCTCGCAGGGCAGATCGACCGGAAGAAGGCACGGCAGATCGTGGAGGCGCATTTCGAGAAGCTGGCGCTCACCGATATCGACCTCAGGGCAGACCTGCGCGACCTGAGCCTCAACCAGCGCCAGCGCGTGGAGATCGCCCGCGCGCTGTTCCGCAATCCGAAGATCCTCTTCCTCGACGAGGCCACGTCGACTTTGTCCGGCCGCGAGATCGAGTGGCTGAGCCGGATCATCGCAGACCTCAAGGCGGGCGGCGTCACCGTCGTCATGATCACGCACAAGATGCCGGAAGTCCGCGATTATTGCGAACACGTCACCGTGCTGCGCAACGGCCGGGATGTCGGCAGTTTCGAAACCTCCTCTGTCAGTGATGAGGAACTGGTGGAGTTGATCATCGGCCGATCACTGGACGCCACCTTCCCCCCCAAGCCTGTGGCCAAGCCCAGCCTCAAGCCGCTGCTCTCGGTCAAGGGCATGGCTACCGAGCGCCGGCTCTCCGACTGCTCCTTTGACCTCAATCCTGGTGAAATCGTTGGTATTGCCGGCCTGCAAGGCATGGGGCAGGCGGAGTTGTTCATGGGACTCTATGGCGCAACGCCCATTACCAGGGGCGAAATCCGTATCGACGGCGAGCTGACTTATTATGCCTCACCACGCCAGGCCATCAACCAAGGTATTGCCCTGGTGCCCGAGGAACGAAAGACGGAGGGACTTTTCCTCGAACTTTCCGGCCAGGACAATGTAGCCGCATCGTCTCTCGACAGGATGACGCGCTTCGGCTTCATCGACAGCCGCCGGGAAATCCACGACGTGGCGACGGCCATGGACACGGTGCAGGTGGACAAGCGCGCGCTCTATACCCGTGCCGGTGCCTTCAGCGGCGGCAACCAACAGAAGATGGTGCTGGCCAAGGCGTTGCTGATGCAACCGCGCATCCTCTTGCTGTTCGATCCCTGTCGTGGCGTCGACGTGGGCACCAAGCATGAAATCTATCTGTTGATCAAGGCTTTCGCGGAAGGCGGCGGCGCGGCGCTGCTCTATTCGAGCGAGACGCCGGAACTGGTCAATCTCTGCAACCTGGTCGTCGTCCTCTACGGCGGACGGGTCGCCGAAATCCTAGACGATAGCGGCGGAAAAATGACTGAAAAGACGATCATGCGGGCGGCATTGGGCCACGGCTCGCGGAGCACGGCTCAGAGAGCGATCGTTGGAGCCGCCTGATGGTGTCTGTCGTGACGAGCAATTTCACCTACTACACCCGCAAGAACCGCAATGTGCTTCTGGCGGTCATTCTCTACATCGTCGTTTTCCTGCTGGTGAACGGCACGACCTCCGACGCGTTCAGCTATTTCAACCTGAAGACCACGATCGGCGGCGGCGGGACGCTTGCGCTCGCCGCCATGGGGCAAACACTGGTCATCCTGACGGGCGGCTTCGACCTGAGCGCCGGTGCAGTCATTTCGCTCGTCAACGTGATCGTTGGGAATCTGATGACCGATTCGATCAGCAACCAGGCGCTGGTCGGGCTGCTCGGCATCGCCGTTGGCGGAGCGGTCGGGTTGTTCAATGGCCTGTTCATCGCCTATCTGCGCATGCAGCCGATCGTGGTGACGCTGGCCACGCTGTTCATCGTGCAGGGCTTGGCGCTGCTGGTCAGCCCGACGCCGGGCGGCTATGTCGCCGGGCCGTTCATGGACTTCCTCGGAGGCAACGCGATCGAAAACGTGCTTCCCGCGGCCTTCGTCGTCATCGCATGCGCCGTTGTCCTGTGGCTTTTTATCAAGAACAGCCGTTTCGGTACGGCGATCTACGCCATCGGCAGCGACGAGGCCGCTGCACTTGCGGCAGGCATCGGTGTGCGCCGCGTCAAGCTGATGACCTACACGCTTGCCGGCTTCTTCTACGGCATGGCCGGCATATTTCTGAGTGCCCAGAGCGGCGGCAGCGATCCGCTGGTCGGCGATCCGATGCTGCTGCCGATCTTCGCCGCCGTCGTGTTGGGTGGCACCTCTCTCGGCGGCGGCCGCGGCGGGCTCGTGGGCTCGGTGATCGGCGCCTACCTGCTGATGATGTTCATCAACATCCTGCTGATATTCAACCTGCCGGCCTATCTCGCCCCGATCGCCGACGGCCTTGTGCTGATCCTTGCGGTGCTTGTCGGCATGATCGGCGCGCGAGACTCGTTCCTGCACAACATCGCCGACGTCGCACGCCGTTTGCGCGGTGCGCTATGGAGCGGGCGACGGCCACGCGGCAATCCGGTCACGCTGCCTATCCACCGGCGCAAGACCGGCGCCATCCCAAGCATCCGTTGGATCGACCGCAATTGGGAAAACCTGCGGCTGGCCCTGCCGGCCTATATCACATTCGTCGTCGTCGTGCTGGTGACCTGGCTCTATATCGGCAATCTCAGCTACAGCTACCTCCGCTCGCTGCTCATCCTTTCGACATTCCTCGGCATTCTCGCTTTCGGCCAGACGGCCGTGGTCCTCTCCGGGGGGCTGGACCTGTCGATTCCGTGGATGATTCCGCTTGCCGGCGCGCTGTTTGCAAGCATCGCCAGCGATGGCAGTTCTCTGGCATGGATCATTCCGCTGGTGCTGGCCTGCGGCATCGTGACGGGTGCGGTCAACGGCATCGGCGTCGCTGTGCTCGGGCTGCCGCCGATCGTCATGACGCTCGCCTCGAACGGCATCCTGCAGGGGTTGACGCTCTTCTACACGCAAGGCTCCTCGACGGGCATGGCGCCTCCCGCCATGCTGTGGTTGACCAACGGCACCGTGCTTGGGCTCGCGCCGCTTATCTGGCTGATGTTCGTCTTCGTGGCGATCGCGGTCGCGGTGCTGAAATGGACCTATCTTGGCCGCAACATCTATGCGGTGGGCAACAATGCCAATGTCGCCAATCTCTCCGGCATCGACGTCCGCTCGACCCTGATCACGGTCTATGCGATCAGCGGCTTCTGCGCAGCACTGGTCGGCATATTGTTGGTCGGCTTCAATGGTGCTGCCAATCTCGACATGGGCGGCAACTATCTGTTGCCGTCGATCGCCGTGGTCGTCGCCGGCGGCGTGCTGATCACCGGCGGACGCGGCACCTATCTCGGCGTCATAGGTGGCGTGCTGCTGCTGATCGCACTGCAGGTGCTGATAACCGGAACCATGCTTCCGGACGCCGTGCGCAGCATCATCTTCGGTTTCGTCCTGCTTGGCGCGCTGATGGCGCTGCAGCAGAGGCGCACAGTTTAACGAGTGCCGGGCGGCGCGCCGTCGGAAAGGACCGATGGCCATACCCGGCGACAGGGACAGGAGGTAAAGGACGTGCCCACATCGGAATATGATTTCATCGTCGTCGGAGCCGGCTCCGCCGGGGCGGCCATTGCGGGGCGACTCAGCGAAAATCCTGCATGGCGTATCCTTTTGCTCGAGGCCGGCCCGAAGGACAGGAACCCGTGGATCCATATCCCGATCGGCTACGCCAAGACCTTTTATGACGGCCGCTACAATTGGAAATACATGACCGAGCCGGAGCCCCATCTCGGCGGCCGCACCATTTACGAGCCGCGCGGCAAGACGCTGGGCGGCACCAGCGCCATCAACGGCATGGTCTATGTCCGCGGCATCGCCAGCGACTTCAATGTCTGGCGCCAGCTCGGCAATGCCGGTTGGTCCTATGAGGACGTCCTGCCCTATTTCAAGAAGCTGGAATCCAATGAGCGCGGCGACGACCAATTCCACGGCCGCGAAGGACCGGTCAAAATCGGAGAACCCGCCTGGCGCACGGAACTCTGCGACTCCTATATCGAGGCGACGGCGGCCGCCGGCCTCCGGCGGACCGACGATTTCAACGGCGGTGAGCAGGAAGGCGTGGCCTATTACCAAGTGACCGCCAGGAACGGCCGGCGCAGCACCACGGCGCGCAGCTATCTGGTTCCGGCCCGCCACCGCAGCAACCTCCACATCGTCACCGAGGCGATGACCGAGCAGATCGTGCTCGAGGGCAACCGGGCGACCGGCGTAATCTACCACCAGGGCGACCGGTTGGTGACGGTCAAGGCTCGTCGTGAAGTGATCGTCTCCGGCGGTGCGGTCAACTCGCCGCAATTGCTGCAGCTCTCCGGCATCGGCCCGGCCAAACTGCTTCGGGAAAATGGCGTGCCCGTCAAGCTCGACCTGCCGGGCGTGGGTGAGAATCTGCAGGATCACTACGCTGGCCGGTTGATGTATCGCATCAACCGCAGCTGGTCACTGAACGAACGCGTCGCCACCCTGCCGCAGCGGATGCTGCTCGGTGCGGAATATATCCTCACCCGCAAGGGTCCGCTCGCGGTTGGCGCGAGCACAGTGGCAGCCTTCTTCCGCTCTAGCCCCGAACTCTCCGAGCCCGATTGCCAGTTGCAGTTCTTCGCCTTTTCGACCGACGGCTTCGACAAGGGGCTGCATCCCTTCCCGGGCTTCAGCGTCCTCGTCAATCCACACCGACCGGAAAGCCGCGGCTTCATCCGCATCAAGTCGAACAGTCCGCAGGTGCATCCGCTTATCCAGGGCAATTATTTGCAGGCCGAGCCAGACAAGGTGCTGACCGTTGCAGCGATGAAATTCGCGATGAAAATCCACGCCACCGAGCCGATCAAAGGCTTGATCGAGCAGGAGCTCAAGCCCGGTCTGGATGTGAGGACGGACGACGAAATCCTCGCTTATGTCACCGAAAGCGGCGAATCCTGCTACCATCTTTGCGGGACATGCGGCATGGGGCCGAAGGAGGCCATGCTGTCGGTGGTCGACGAAAGGCTGCGCGTCCACGGCATCGATGGTCTGCGCGTTGCCGACGCCTCGATCATGCCGCGGCTGATTTCTGGCAACACCAATGCAACCTCGATCATGATCGGCGAGAAATGTGCCGACATGGTCAAGGCTGACAATTCAGCCATGGCAAGTCACATGGCCTGAGTGCCGACGATTTTGCTCGGGAAGGCGGGCATGGTCGGGGCCCCGCATGGCGGCAATCACGAAGCGCTTGTGGCAGCGAAGGCCGCGAAAGCTGCCGTCGAAGGGGGTTGCGTCGTGCCGTTTCTCTGGTTCGCAAGGGCAAGCCTGCGCGTTGCCTGATCACGCCCAGCGTCCTGTCGTCGAGACCGCGGGACAACGCATCGCCAGGATCAACGCGCTCTACCGCAAACCAGAAGTTCCAGAACTATGCGTGTCGACCCACGTCTCAACATTGGATATCGACTTTTACCATATCAGCGCATTTCTCGCCGATCATGATCGAGGTCACGTTGGTGTTTGCCGAGGTGATTTGCGGCATGATGGATGCATCGGCGACACGCAGGCCTTCCAGTCCGTGCACTTTCAGCCGGTCGTCGACCACGCTGAACTTTGCCGATTCCATGCCCATGCGGCAGCTTCCGCACAGGTGATAGGTGGAATCGCCGTTGGCTCTTGCATAGGCGAGCAACTGCTCGTCGGTCTGGACGGCAGGGCCCGGCTTCATCTCGCTGACGTAGAAGGGCTTCATCGCCTTGGTGCCGAACAGGCGGCGCACGAAGCGCAATCCTGCCACGGTCGTCCTCTGGTCGATCTCTTCCTTGAGGTAGTTGACCAGGATGGAAGGAGCCTTTCGCGGATCTTTCGACGTGATGCGGACATGGCCGCGGCTCTCAGGCAGGTGCTGGTTCACGATCGCCGTAACGCCCGAAAAGGGATGTGGCGCGACGGACAGGTCATCGCCCGAGAACGGAAAGAAATGGACCTGCAGATCCGGTACTTCCAGCTCGGGCCGGCTCTTGGCGAAGACGCCGACCACGCCAGCCGCTACGGTCAAGGCGCCATTGCGGTAGAGCGCATATTGCAGGCCGGCAAGCGCCCGCACACGCCAGTTCCTGACGTGGTCATTGACGGTGAGCGGCTGGCTGACGCGGATCGAGGTCTTGCAGTTGAAGTGGTCGTGCAGGTTCTCACCGACGCCGGGGAGCTCGTGCCTGACCTCTATGCCGTGGTCCGAAAGCAGCTGCCCAGGGCCGATGCCGGAAAGTTGCAGGAGCTGAGGCGAATTGATGGCGCCGCCGCTCACGATGATCTCCCGCCCGGCGCTCGCGCGACGCCTTTCGCCGCCGATACTGTATTCGACGCCCGTCGCACGGCGCCCGTCGAGGATGACGCGCTCGACGAGCGCGTCCGTGACGATGCGCAAATTCGGCCGGCCGCGGGCCGGTTTCAGATAACCGCGCGCCGTAGAGTTGCGTATCCCCCGTTTCTGCGACAGGTTGAAGTAGCCGATCCCTTCCTGCGTAGGGCCGTTGAAGCCGTCATTGCGCGGCAGCCCCAGCTCGCGACCGGCCGCGATAAAGCCCTCGGTCAGGTCGTTGCGCCATTCGGCGTCAGTGACCTCGATCGGCCCGTCGCGACCACGATAGGCATCGTCTCCGCCGGCGTAGGATTCGAGCTTGCGGAAATAGGGCAGCACGTCGTCATAGCTCCAGCCGACATTGCCCATCTGACGCCAATGGTTGAAGTCGGTCCGGACGCCGCGCAGATAGATCATGCCGTTGATCGAGCTGCTGCCGCCGAGCGTCTTGCCGCGCGGCGTGAACATCCTGCGCCCGTCGATATGGGGCTCCGGATCGGTGTTGTACATCCAATTGTATTTGGCGTTGGTGAAGAGCTTGGCAAAGCCGATCGGCACATGCAGCCACACGCTCTTGTTCGGCGGACCGGCTTCGAGGAGCAACACCTTCCAGGCGGGATTTTCACTGAGCCGCGCCGCCACCACGGCGCCGGCCGAACCAGCGCCGACAACGATGATCTCATATGTCTCATCCACTATTGGCGTTCCCCTGGTTTGTTCCTGGCATGTGGAAGGCTTGCCTTCCGGCCTTTGCATAGGCGTCCTCGATCAGCCCCATGATCGGCACCATGTCCGAGAGCGTCGCCAGCGGCTTCTCGCCAGCCCTCGCCCGCTCCAGCACGTCGAAGACGAAGGTCCGGTAGTGCGGTACGTTTGTGGTGATCGATTGCCAGGTCTCCGATTGCCCATCATTGCCCAAGCTCTCGACGGTCTGCGGGCCATGCGCGATCACGTAGTGCGAGGGTGAGCGGAACGCATAATGCATGTCGAAGGAACTGGTCGGGGCGGGATAGAGATAGCCGGTCTCGATGACGCACAGCGCCCCCTTCCGCTCGAGGGTGACGATCGAATAGTCCTCGATCGCCTCGTGCCAGGCCGTGTTCCCCATCGTCGCGCCGAGCACGCGTAGATCGGGTCCGAGCAGGCGGAGGGCGAGATCGAAGAAGTGCACCGCGAGATTGATCGTCGAACCCCCACCCGACAGCGCCGGATCGAGCATCCACGCGCAGCCGGCCGCCCGGTAGCGGGCGGGAAAGCCGGCGATGAAGCGAAACGACATATAGTGGAAGTCCTCCCGCGCCTTCTGACGGAGCAGATGGTCGGTGAAATCGCCGTTTCGAAAAACCAGCGGCACCGCCGCAAAGACGCCCGCGCGATCGGCCTGCTCCGCAATCCTGGCAACGTCGCGCCGGGTGAGACCGCACGGCTTTTCGATAGCAAAGGGGATGCGTTCCGTGATGAGGAATTCCGCTTCGCCGGGCATGTCGATATGACGGCCGAGCGCGAAGACGAAATCCGGCTTCAGCTTGCGGCAAAGTCGCTTGAAATCCGTGTCGCCCTCGCATTTGAACCGAGCCGACAGTGCCCGGACAACCTCCGGATCGGGATCGCTGATACCGACGAGTTCAACATCCGGCACGTCCAGAAACGGCGCCATGTAAAGATCGAGGTGCCAATGCGACACGCCGATGAAAACCACCTTCATGATCGTTCAAGCTCGCATGTCATGATCGAAGAAAATCTCCCACCGTCGTTGCGAATTGCGCCCCGGTCTCGATCTGCAGCATGTGCGGCGCGCCCGGCAGGACGGTCAGTGTTGCGCCGGGTATGGCGGCTGCGAGCGCCGCCGATGCCTCCCTCGACGTCGCCTTGTCGAACTCGCCGGCAACGACCAGCGTCGGGATCCGGAGCGCGCCCAGATGGGGAAAGGCATTGAAGTCCGCTATGGCATGCCAGCCGTCGGACCAGTTCCGCACATCGTTCGTGAGCAATCGCTGCCGCACTCTTTCGACAACAGGATCGTGAAGGAACCCGGCCGTGAACCAGCGATCGAGCGTAGCTGGAACAATGGCGGCCATCCCGTCGCGCTCCGCGGCAAGGCCTCGCTCGCACATCTGGTCCTGCGCTGCCATCGGGATGCCGCCCGGACAGGCGCAGAGCAACAGCCGGGATACCGAGTCCGGATAAGCGAGCGCCAGCGTTTGCGCGACCATCCCGCCGAACGACACGCCGAGCACCGCCGGTCTCTCCAGGCCGAAGCTGCCGATCGTTTCGTGGATATCGGCCGCATAAGTCTGGATCGGCGGGCGGCTGTCGGGCGCGCCCGAACGGCCGTGGCCCCTCAGGTCGAGCCTGAGGATCCGGCAATGGCCCCCGAGCGCACTCGAAACTGGTTCCCAGAATGTGTGATCGAGGCCGATTGGGTGGAGCAGGACCAGCCCGTCCCCTTCACCCTCGGCGATACCGCTCAAGATCATGGCCTTCGCGCCCGCTGGCTCGCAAACTCCTTTTCGGCACACAGGCGGGCTATGCGCCTTCGCCCTCGATCGGCACCAGGAAGCGACCGTGCTCGATCCGTTTCACGCTGTCGACATAAAGCGTCGGCTCCAGGATGACTCCATCCATATGGATCTTCGACATTATGGACCCGCCGACGTCGACATTCGTACCAAGCCCAAAATGCATCGTGCCAAGCACGTTCTTGTCCTCGCGCTGAATGCCGCGAATGACGGCTTTGGCGTTGACGCCCACCGAGGCCTCCGCCGGAAACATATAGGCGTTCTCATCGCCATAGGTTTCGAGGAAATCCCTAAGGATGCGGGCATCCACGCCGCCAACGATCTTCGTCACCTTGCCGTCCTTGACGATGAGTTCGATCGGACTGCCGAGCAGACCGAGATGGTGCATGGTGAGGTCTATGACCAGCTTGCCGTTGGCCGTTCCTTCGATCGGCGCGACGTTGAACTCGCCGGTGGGGTAAAGATAGTAATAGAGCTTGCCGGCCGGCCGGTTCTCGTCCTTCTGGAAGTTGATGATCTTGTAGGGGTCGAAATCTGGCGATGGCAGCGGCGGGACCCAGATCTTCCCCTCGACATGATAGGTAAAGTCGCTGCCGTAGCGCGACGTGACGCGGCAGACTTTGGCGTCTTCGCCGAACACGTTCTTGCCGACATAGTGCTTGCGCACAGCGATCTGCCGCATGTCATCGGTGATGGCGCCTGACTGAAGCCATTCGAGTCGCATGCCGCCGTCAAGGCAGATCGAAGGAATGCCGGCCTCCATCGACCTCAGGCTCGCCCGGCAGTGCAACATGCCGGTCGATGCCACCAGCACGTTGACGTCGGACTTCAGCATGGCCTCGCAGACGGCCTCTGGCGGGTCGTAGTAGTCGGCAGGCCGGCGGCTGAACAGCGTCAGCGTCGTGTCGGCCTTGATGTCGGCCAGGATCGTCATGATCGCCTGCCACACACGTGGATCGTGCTCGGTGTCGGAAAGCACAAGCACGCGCTGGCCCTCCTTGATGTTGCGCACAAGCGGACGCCGCAAATGTTCCAGCGTACCGGTCAGAAGGCCGCTCGCTCCCATCGTCATTCATCTTCTCCTGCCGGCATTGTCTAACTGCAACCCGTCTCGCCGTATTGTCCGATTGCATGGCCACTGTGTCGACATTTATGCTCCACTGTCAAGGGACCAGATTGCTATAGTACGGACACTTTTGACCTGACTGGCGTTGCTCAATGCGCAAATAATCCCCAATTTTCTGGCGATTTCTGCGAAATATGCCATGTTTAATTTTTTCGACGTGTCGACATTTTCTGCGTGACAATGCCGCCCTAGCACATTAAGTGTCGACATAAGTGAGAGCGGTCGGACGAGCAAGAGCGATCGCATAGCGGAGGAATTCCATGTCCGGGCGTCTTGCCGGAAGGAATGTGCTGATCACCGGTGCGGCGACTGGCATCGGCCGCGCTACGGCCGAGATGATCGTGCAAGAAGGCGGGCGCGTCGTCATTGCCGATATCAATGAGACGGCGGCGAAGGAGCTCGTCGGACGGCTGGGCGCGGCAGCCCATTTCGTACGCTGCGATGTGACGAAGGAACCGGACGTCAAGGACCTTCTCAACGAAACAATCGACAGGCTCGGTGGATTGGACGTCCTGATCAACAATGCCGGGATGATCACTCACAAAGCGGCGGTCGATGTCGACGTGGACCTCTGGGACACGGTCTTCGCGGTCAATGCACGCTCGACCTTTCTGGCAAGCAAGCATGCCATTGCGTATCTGAAGGCGGCAGGCGGCGGTTCGATCGTGAACATATCGTCGATGGCGGGCCTGCGCGGCGCGCCAGGACTCACCACCTACTCCGCTTCGAAAGCCGCGATCAACGGCTTCACGGTCGCCTTGGCGCTTGAGCTCGCGCCGCACAAGATCCGGGTGAATGCCGTCTGCCCTGGCTGGGTCGACACGCCGTTCAACCAGCCGGTCATCGACTTCCTTGGCGGTCCGGCGGCGACCGTGCAGGCCGTCAAATCGAGCACGCCGCTCGGACGGCAAGGGACGGTGAACGAGGTTGCGGCGCTCGTTCTCTATCTCGCCTCCGACGAGTCAGCCTTCACGACCGCGCAGGCCATTTCCATCAACGGCGGTGCTTACAACTGACGGAAAGCGGCCGGGGAAAATTGTCGGGGAGAATGATCGGATGAGCGAAAGCATCACGGCCAAGGCAGCGCAAGGCGGGATCGAAGCCGCCGTGAAACGCGCGACGCAGATCGGTGTGCCGATGAGCATCGCCATCATCGACTCGGGGCGCGCGCTCGTCGGCTTCCTCCGGATGGACAAGGCGCTTCTGGGCAGCATCGAGATCGCGCAGGCCAAGGCCTTTACGGCAAGAACCGTGAATGCGCGCACGAGCGATCTCATGCCGCTCGTGCAGCCCGGTGCCCCGTTCTACGGCCTGGAAGTCTCTCACCGGCAGCCGATGGTGATCTTCGGCGGCGGCGTGCCGATCACCCACCGCGGCGAGGTGATTGGCGCCATCGGCGTGTCCGGCGGTTCCGCCGAGCAGGATGTCGACGTGGCGGAGGCCGGCGCACGCTTTCTCCAAGGTCTGGAGACCTTCTGACGATGTTCGCAAGATCGAACGTTCTGGCTGGAATGAGTGCGTTTATCAAAAGGGAGGTGCATATGAGAATGAAACTTGGACTGGCGGTCGGGCTTGCCCTGTCTGCAATCGCGGGCGTGACCGGCGCCAAAGCAGAAGATGTCAAGAATTGGGGCTGGGCGCCCTATCCGGTGAATGCGTGGGAAGGCGACAAGTCGACTCCCAAGCAATATGAATTGCTGAAGCCTGAGGAGGTGAAGCAGAAGTGGCATCTCTGCGTGCTGATGCCGACGCTGACGGACAGTGTCTTTATCGGCATCAACTACGCCTTCGTGCAGGAGGCCAAGCGGCTCGGTCTGAAGATGACGATCTTCGACGCGGGCGGTTTCCAGAACCTGACGAAACAGCTCTCGCAATATGACAATTGCGTCGCCCTGGGAGCCGACGCCATCCTGTTCCAGGCGATCTCCGAAGAGGGGCTGGTGCGCAAGGTCGAGGACGGCAAGGCCGCCGGCATTGCGCAGATCGCCGTCGACAACATGGTATCGCCAAACATGCCTTATGATGCCGGCGTCTTCCCCGACAACTATCAGCAGGCTTATGCTTCCGCGAAGTTCAGCCAGGAACTCTTCAAGAACGAGACCGGCGAAGTCGGTATCCTGGATTTTCCTGGACCGCAGGCCGCCAACTGGGCTGCCGTCGGCGAGAAGGCGCATCAGGATGCGCTGAAGGGGACGAACATCAAGATACTCGCCACCATGTGGGGCAACACGACCAAGAACGAACAGCAGCGCCTGGTCGAGGACGCCCTGCATACCTATCCCGACGCCAAGGCGATCATCGGTAATGCCGTCATGAATGAAGTGGCGCCGAATGCCATCAGGGAATCAGGCCACGCCAACATTTCCGTCATCGGCGATTATCTGAACACCGGCAGCATGGCGCTGGTGAAGACGGGCGAAGTGACTGCTGCCCCGCTTCAGGGCAGCGTGGCCACTACCGTGATCGGCGTCGACCAGGCTGTGCGTGTCCTCCAGAAGATGCCGTTCGACAAGCGGCTTACCGCCACGCCGATCATGGTGACCAAGGATACTGTCGGTAAATACGACCTCTCGGGCGAATTCGGCCCAGATAACTGGAAGCCGGTCTTCTCGGTCGATTGACGGACATTTACAGGGCGGCCGGGAAGAGCACGCGCCGCCCAGTTTTCACGTAGCCTCCCAGGCAGCTTGGCCGGTGCGCGGACCCAATCGTCGCGCACCGGCGAAGCCTGTTTCAGCGAACACGAGGTGGATTTGCCTTTTTTGGTCGACTGAATAGGATTCAACCCGGCTTCAATTTGCTTCGGCTTGGTTGTCGTACAGCCATCACCCAGACAATTGCAGCAACTGACATTGGCAGATACGCGAAATGTGGCTCAGCATTGCTGATCGAGAGATTGGAAACGGAGGTCAAGCAGTGACGCGGGACTACGAGACACACAAGAAATTCCAGGCGGTGATCCGCAGGATCATCAGCGATCGTCACGACCGGCCATCACTCGTTTCGGACATTGCCTGCTCTGTCGGCGCCGACATATTGCAGGGCATCCGGCCACCCGGCGCCGACATCAATTCGGTGGAACTGGCGCGCACCTTCAAGACAAGCCGTACGCCCACACGCGAGGGACTGCTGCTTCTCGAGAAGGAGGGGCTGGTCGAGATCCTGCCCCGCCGCCGCCCACGTGCGGCCGCGCCGACCATGGCCGACATTGCCGAGCTCTACGAGGTGCGCGCCACGATCATGATGGCCATCGCCGCGGATGTTGCAAGGAAGGTCGATACTGCCGGCTTGGAGCGGCTGCGGGAGACGGTGACGAAATTGCGCCATGCGCTCGGTGATCCCGAAGCCTATTTCTGGGCTGGCGTCGAATTCCACGAGCGTATCGCGGAAATATCGGCGAACCGCACGATGCAGCGGTTCCTTAATTCCCTGATCCTGCGCACGTTGCGGCTACGTCGATTGAGCATCCGGCAACCCGGCCGCATGGATCGTTCCCTCGAGGATCACGCCCGGCTTTTCCGCGCGATTGAGGAAGGCGATGCCGAACTGGCAAAGGCCCTTGTCTACTCCAATCTCAGCGGCGCATTCAAATCGATCAAGCCCCTGCTGGAGCGTGAGGCGGAAGCAGGCACGCTGACGCGCGACGTCTAGGCCGGCAAGGCAGCGCGAATTCAATCGATCTTATTTTACCACATGTGTCGACATATATGCCGAAACTTCGCTGAGGGCCGATAGGTCGACCTAGAAGTCGAAACGTTTCTCCAAGGCTGCAGCGCTCCCTATGCGTCCGCCGAAAAGCTCAATGTCAGCTGACAAAATCGGAACAAATAGCGGTTTCGAAGTTGACTGGCCGCCGCGTCGCGCAGGAAGGCTACTCCCTGAAATTGTACCTTGACTTCATCGTCACTCGATGGAAGTGTCGACACGTCAACAGACGCCGGACATAGATGGTGACCTCAGGCGGTTGGAGGCATTGTCGACTGCGTCACCACCGGACCCGGCATGCGATCTGCCGATCAGGTCGTTATGCAGGTCAATGACGAGGAGCCGCCGAGGACGTCACATGGAAGTTACGAAACGCGAACGCGGCCTGCTGCTGGTGATGATCGAGATCGATCCGACGCATGAGGACGATTTCAACAGATGGTATCGGGAGGAGCACTATCCCGAGCGAATGGCATGCCCAGGCTTCCTGTCGGGAAAGCGCTTCCTCGCCCTGGAGGGCGAGCCGAAATACCTTGCTATTTACGAGCTTGAATCGCCGGCTGTGCTCGAAAGCCCGGAATACAGGAAGATAGCAGGACCCTCCGAATGGACGCAGCGGTTGAGGCCGCATTTCGTGAAGCACATACGCAATGTCTATGTCGAGATCGCGCCTTGAGGGCGTCGTTGTGGACGCAACCGGGCTTTCCGGGCAAGCTTTTGGCGAGCAGATCGGCGACACCCGACCGACCGATCGGTCTAAGTCGAAAGGCTGGTCGCCCAATCAGGGTGCCATCGCCGCGGGCACGCCCGTGACCCTCGGCGAGGACAACGATCCGAATGCCGGCGCCAACCTGATACGCCTCACCGGCATCACTAAGCGCTTTCCGGGCGTGCTTGCTCTCGATCATATCGATTTCGACATGCGGGCGGGAGAGGTCCATGCGCTGGTCGGCGAGAACGGCGCCGGCAAATCGACGCTGATCAACATCATCGCAGGCTCGCGGCGCCCGGACTCCGGCGAGTTCTTCTATCGCGGTGAAGAGATCCGCAATCTGACCCCGCATCGCGCTCGCTCCCTCGGCATCAGTCCAGTCTTCCAGGAATTCAGCCTCATCCCCGAGCTGGATGTCAGTTCGAACCTGTTCCTCGGCCGAGAATCGACCAACAGCGGCCTGCTGCGCATAGCCGACATGCAGGCCACCGCTCGCAGGCTGCTCGACGAACTCGGGTTCGAATTGGACGAGAAGGCTCTGGTAAGCGAGCTATCGCGCGCCCAGCAACAGATGGTCGAGATCGCCAAGGCCCTGTTGCAGGACCTGCATCTGCTCATCCTCGACGAGCCGACAGCATCGCTCACCGACCGCGAGGCCGAGAAGTTGTTCGAACTCATCCTCAAGCTCAAAGCGCGCGGGGTCGGCATCATCTATGTCTCGCACCGTATGGCCGAACTGCGCCGGATCGCCGACCGCTTCACGGTGCTGCGCGACGGCAAGCGGATCACCTCCGGCGCGATGGCCGAGGTCAGTGATGTCGGCCTGGTCGAGCTGATGACCGGCCGCAAGATCGACCTGCTCTTCCCCCGCATCAACCATCAGCCCGCAGCGACTCTGCTCGAGGTCTCCAAGTTCAGCACGGCCGACGGGCGCGTGCGCGACGTTTCACTCTCGGTGAAGGCGGGCGAGGTCGTCGGGCTGGCCGGTCTCGTCGGCTGCGGAAAATCGGAGATCGGCCGCGCTATCTTCGGCCTGGACAGGATCAGCGACGGCCGGCTCGTCGTGAAAGGCGAGACCGTCCAACGACCGGCGCCAAGCGAGATGTTTGCCCGCGGCGTCTGCTATTTCCCGTCCGACCGCGGCGCCGAGGGCCTGGCGCCCTCGCGAGCCGTTCGGGAGAACGCCTCGATGGCCGCCATTCGCGAAACGAAATTCTCCCGCCACGGGCTGCTGAAACGCGGGAGCGAAAGGTCCATCATCAGGTCGATCGCCGAGCGCTTGCGGCTCAGGCCGCCGGACATCGAGCAGCCGGTTTCGTCCCTTTCCGGCGGCAACAGGCAGAAGGTCATGCTCATGCGCGGCCTGAGCCGGCCAACGCAGGTCTATATCTTCGACGAGCCGACGGTCGGTATCGACGTCGGCGCCAAGGCCGAGATCTACGAGCTGATCGCCAAGCTGGTGGCGGACGGCGCCGCGATCCTGCTCATCTCGTCGGAGCTGCCCGAGATCCTGCATCTGTCGAACCGCGTCTATGTGATGCGCGAGGGCAGCCTCGTTGCCGACTTCGCGGGCAGCGACATTGCGGAAACGACCATACTGAACGCGTTCTTCAACATCGGCATGGCAGGCTGAAGCATGGCAAAGTTGCGGAATGTCACCTTTGGGAGCGGAAGCCGCAATGCCGCCCGCGGCACGTTCGGTTCCCTTGTTGCCGGCCTCGGCATATCCACGATCCTCATCGTCGTGCTGGTCGTCCTGTTCGGTCTGCTGAACCGGAACTTCTACGCGTCGACCAATATGGTGGACGTGGTCCGCAACGCGTCGAACCTCGTGATCATCTCGGTCGGTCAGGCGATCGTGCTGATCGTCGGCGGCTTCGACCTTTCCGTTGGCGCCGTGATCGCGCTGGCCAGTGTCGCCAGCGCTCTGACCATGGCCTGGTTGCAGCCGATGATGCCAAACCATGCCTATCTGGTCGTGGTTCTCGGCATTCTGGCGGCGCTTGCCGCAGGCGGCCTCATCGGACTCATCAACGGGCTCTGTGTCTCGCTGCTGAAGGTTTCACCCTTCATGGTGACGCTGGGCACGATGATGATCGCTTCGGGCATCGCGCTTTACAGCGCCGGCGGAACGCCGATCTATGGCATGCCGGCGGAATTCACCGACGACTTCGCGCAACTCCGCTGGTTCGGCCTGCCGACCAATGTCTATCTGGCCATAGTGGTCGTCGCCTTGACCTGGTTGATGCTGCGGCGCACGTCCTTCGGCAGGCATCTCTATGCGGTCGGCGGCAATATCGAAGCGGCACGCGCTTCCGGCGTCCGCTCCAATCTTTGTCTCGTCGCGGCCTATGTGCTCTGTGGCTTCCTTGCAGCCCTGACCGGCGTGCTTCTCACCGCGCGTGTCGGCTCCGGCGAGGGCACGCTCGGCGAGGAGTTCATGCTGCAGAGCCTGGCGGCCGCCGTCATCGGCGGCGTATCGCTGCGCGGCGGCGTCGGTCGGGTCGAACGCGTGGCTTTGAGTGCTCTGCTGATTGCGATCCTCGCCAACGGCATGAATCTCAGCCGGGTCGATACGCGGCTTCAGGCCATGGTGATCGGTGTATTGCTGGTAGCGGCCGTGGCCGTCGAAGGCGCAAGCCGCTTGAGGGCCAGAGCATGAGCACGGACATCGTTGGGTCGAGGGTCAGGATCCGCCAAAACCGCATCCGGCAGGTCGTCGCCTCCTATGGGCTGCTGCCGCTGGTGCTGATCCTGATCTGCGCGTTCTTCACATATCAGGAGCCGCGTTTCATCGCCACGCGCAACGTCATGAACGTGCTCACGCAGTCGAGCTATCTCGTCATGCTTGCCGCCGCGCAGTTGACCGTGCTTCTGGTGCGTGGCTTCGATCTGTCCATGGGTACGGGCTTGTCGGCGATCAGCGTCACGCTTGGCCTTGTCATGACGGGCATGCTGGCTGGCAATCCCAACTCCATCGGCCTCGCCATCTTCGCGGCGATCGTGGCCGCACTCGCGATAGGCTTGTTCGTCGGGATGGTGAACGGTGCCTGCGTGGTGTTCCTGGGCGTCAATCCTTTCGTCGCCACCCTCGGCACGCAGGGCGTCGCGGCCGGTTTTGCCGCGACAGTGTCCGGCGGTTTTCCGGTTTTTGGGCTGCCGGTCGCGTTCACGGACGTGTTCAGCCGCGCCAATGTGGCGGGCGTTCCCGTGTCGGTCGCAGTCTGCGTGCTGGTGCTCGTCATCCTCCACTTCATGCTGAATTACACTACTTTCGGGCGCGGCCTCTATCTGGTGGGCAGCAATCCCCGGGCGGCGGTGGTGGCAGGCCTGCCGACCAGCAAATACGCGCTCTTCGCCTATGTCGTGTGTTCCGTGGTTGTGGCGGTGGTGGCAATCCTGCTCACGGCCCGCACAGGGTCCGGCGAGCCGAACATGGGTGGTGGCCTCATGCTGCAGAGTATAGCGGCCGCGGTGATCGGAGGTGTGTCGCTGCGGGGCGGATTGGGGAATGTGTTCAATTGCCTGCTAGGCGGCGTCTTAATCACCGTCCTGCAGAACGGTATGGACCTGTTGCAGGTCGACAGCTTCCTGCAATTGGTCATCCTGGGGATGATCTTCATTGCCGCGGTCTTCGTTGACCGACTCTATTCCGCGGCACGGAGTGGCTGAAACCATGATTATGCAAACTTTCGGCGATCGGTTGCCCACATTGATCGCCGTAGTCTTGATCGGACGACGTCGAGCTAGCGCTGTCCAGCCTCCATCGACCCTGAGGCTGTCACCGGTGATGAAACGTGCGACCGGCGAAACGAGGAAGAGTATCGACCGGGCGATATCGACTGGCCTCGGCAGTTCGTTTCAGCGGAACCCGCGACAAAGCTTCATCGCACTTGGGCGCGAGGACTGCTCGCGCCCGGCCGTCGACCGCAGCTTTGAGGACGCGGAGTTCGCGTCGAGGTTTGTGAGCTAGCGGCGTCATGCTTGCACGGCGCGTGCTTCCCATAACGAATTGGATCGTCCTTGAGAGCGTTGCATAAAGCATCGCCAGCATCGAGACGCAGGGCCTCGGCTGGTCGAGCAAATATGCCTCCAGCATTGGCGACGACGCCATCACCTCGGGCCCCGAGGTGACCTGGACGACGACGCCGACCAGATGGAGCAACAATTTCTTCGACAATCTGTTCAACTATGCCGATGCGATACGCCGGTGCTGTGCCAGGCCATGCGGATGAAGAGCGGCCCGCAATGGCCGAAGTCGGCCGGCCACCAGTCCTGCGAATCCGTCATGATCTTGTGCAGGTCCGCGATCACCGCATCGAGGCCGAGCGTTGCGAACTCCTTGGCGTAGCCGAAATCTTCATTCATCGGATCCGAGAGGTTCGATTGCTGATGCAGGACAGCAACGTCGAGCTGGTTCGGCCACCAGCCACGATTGGACCGGCGGCGGATCCATGCGCCACGGGGCATCTGCCAGCGCTGTTGTCGTCGGCGGCGTCGATCTTTAGTCTCCGGTTTCATTCTCAGGCGAAGCGGACCGTCGCGTCGCCGAAGTCGTCAAACACCACCTGTACCGTGTCTCCCGGGCTGCATCGGGTCACACCGGAATATGTGCCGGTGGTGACGATCTGCCCTCTGAAAAGCCCCGTACTTTCCCGCAGTGTATTAACAAGCGCAACAAGAGGAATAACTGGATCTTTCGGAGCGAGCCCGCCGACTTTCCGGTCCACGACAGCCTCGCCGTTGACTATAACGCTCGCCGCCAAGGCCATGAAGTCACGCCCTCGCCAGTCCGCTCGCACCTTGCCGACAACAAAGCCGCCGTTCGACATGAAATCTGCGGCCCGCTCGATGGCCGGAACATTTGCGGCATCGCGAAAGCGCGAATCCACCACCTCCATTCCTACCAGCGCAGTCACTTTGTCTTCTATTTCTGCGCGCAGATAGACCTCCCGCCGCGGTGGCAAATCGGCATCGCAGCGGAATGCTATTTCTGCTTCGATACACAATCCTGGCATCTCGACGGCAGGAATGCGAGCTTCAGTTGCATAGACCCGGGAGGTTAAAAGAGCACCGCGCATGACGCCGAACTCTTCGGAGAGCGCCACCTTCCATCCCGCAATACGGTCGCCGAGCCCTGCTACGACCGCATGCTGGATAGCTTCAGCCTCCGCCGCAGAGTGCGGTCGGCTATCAGGCGGAAGTCTGTCAACCAATGAGCGATCGCGCCGAGCCAATATAAGCAGCCGGGCCGCTTCTTCAACCGCTTGACGATCCATCGACTAAGCTCTGTTCCTAAGCCGGAAGCGGCGTACCGTCAGGCGCCTGACGATTGACGCGCAAAAGCGCAGAGCCGTCCACGCCATCAGCTGTCTTGAACATCTGTTGGGCGCCGGCAATAAGGAGGTCGTTGATCCAACAGAAGTTCATGAAATCCTCGCGTACACGTTTTCCCGACATTCGGACGCGCTCGGCACCCAATGAAAATGCCGACTGCACTTCCGGATGGCCCGGATTGCCAGCGTGACCGAGGTCCTGCGCGAGATCCATCAGCCCAAAACTGAAGTAATCAATGCCAGGCAGGCTTGCCATTTCTGCGATATTATCAATTCCTTGACGGCTTTCTATCATCAGGCAGACGGAGACGCGCTTGTTGCATTCGCGAATATACTGCCGCTTGTCACCGATTTCGGTACCGTATTCCGGTCGACCTGAGCCAAACGACCTTTTGCCAATAGGCGCGAAGTAGCTGGCGTCAACAACCTCCATGGCATCATCTCGCGTTTCGACGTGGGGTGCGACGATACCCATGATGCCCCGATCCAGGAACCGATAGATCGTAGATGCCTTGCGGTCGAACACTCGAGCTATCGGAGTAACTCCGCACAGCTCCGCCGTGATGCAGGCAGTTTCGATGTCGCGCCAGTCGAAGCTGCCATGCTCTGTATCGATATAGACAAATTGCAAGCCGGCGGATCTCGCAAGAACTTCAATCGCCGGGGGCGCCGGATAGGTAAGATGGACGCCGCGGATTGTCTCACCGCTCGCTGCTGCCGCCTTAACAACATTGATCATTTTGGACATGCTTGGCCTTTTGCGCAGCAACAATCGAATCGACCGGTCACTCCGATCTCAGGTCCGGGGCACATATCCGTATGCGGCGTTGCTTCTTTCGCCGCCGTCGCGAAGGTAAGCGCGCTTCATCTTACCGATGCCATCCTGTTCCCACTGCGAAAGGTCACCTTCGGTCAGCGGAATCTTGTAGTGGCGAGCACCGTTAAGGCCGAGGATGGACTTCTTGATCAGCCCATCCGGCTCGCCGAGCGGCGCATAGCCAAATTTCTTCTGAAGGTCTTCGGGAATCTCCAGGCGACGGAATGCCTCGATCTGCCACTGCGGCCCACCCTGCCACACGGCATCGGTTCCCCAGAAGACGTGATCATACCCGAGACCTTTGACGAGCATGCCCACCATTGCACCGGCAACCCGCGGGCTGGTCGTGCAGCATGAGCCGAACACCGTACCAAGGTCTGCATAGACGTTGCTAACTCCAAACTTTTCAGGAATCGCCGCTAGATCGCTGACCCAGCGCAGTTCACCGGTGCGCTCGAAATGCGCCAGGTCCTCCACGAAGTCTTGCTGGAAGACAGCCAGGGCCGAGTGGTAGATGACGAAGTCGATCTGCGGCCAGTCCTTTGCGGCCTTGCCCACATCGTCGACCGACGCATATTTCCAACTGTTCGGCATCGAATTCGCATAGTCGGCCGGAAGCAGTCCCTTATGGATGCAGACGGTCGTGATGCCCGCTTTGATGATGCGCTCGTAGAACGGATACATCTCCTTTTCATCGTCCAGGCGCCAAGGATAGCGGGAGGTTTCCGGCAGGATGGGATCACCGACCGTGTAGCCCTTCCAACTGGTCGGATGCAGCACCTCAATGGCGCGCTCGACCTCATCCATCCAGCCGGGCGACTTCGGCGTGATCATAGTGTGAAAATAGAGGCGCTTGTTTTTCGCCAATCCATTGACGAAGTCGGCGGTTTCCTTGATCTGATCGTTCGACAGGAAAGTCTTGTCCGGATCGTCAGTAGGCGCCCCCGAAAGAAGGCCGATCGTGGTGTCGCTGTCGAAGTATATCTCCTTGAAGAAATTGTCGAATTTGTACATGTCGAGAGTAATGCGGCTGGAGGGACCAAGCGCCGGGTTCCAGCCATGGTCCGATGCATAACGCGCCAGGTCGACATGCTCGTCCCAAGTGTAGTCGTCACGCACGAAATGGACCTGCCCGTCGAACACGAATTGCTTGGCAAACTTTTTCTGCCGTGCCATCGCAGCGCCGGGATCGATTGACTCATCCCGGTCGATGTCGAACAGCGGGCCGTAGACCTCGTTCATCGCTACGAAGGCGGCCGCCATACCCATCGGGCTGCGAAGGAATTTCGGAAGATTCATACCGTGCTTGGACCCGTTGCTCTCAGCGAACGTCTTGATGCGCGCCTCGACCTCTTTCTGCTTCGAGTTCTGAGGCAGCGGGTTAAACTCGGCGTTTGAGATCATCTGCGTCGGGACAGGCGACCGGAACGCCGCCTCGTCGGCAGGAACCAGTTCTGCCAGCTCGCGATCACTTAGAAAGCTCATTGCAAATTTCCTCTTATGGACCAGGCCGGCAGGGTGGCCCTCGTCCTGTCTTCACTAACGATTGTTTGAAGCTACCAGCAGACAGTGACCATGGAAAATCGATAGTTTTTGCCTTCTACGATTGGATGAAGTTATCAATTGGAGGTTTTTCTCAGGCCGGAAGCGCGGCAATGATCCGGCTGAAAGCCAGCATGCCGGGATCGTCTTGGCCGATCGAACGTTGGGCGAACATCCGTGCCCGGCCGAGCTTGTTTGCTTTTTGGCGGAACGCCTCCAGCGCGGCGTTGGCGGCGTGGCTAGCCGCCAGGCGCATCGTGACGGGATCATCGATGCCAGCCAAAGCCACTCTCACGGCCTCGAGGGAGTCGAGCACTGTCTTGTCGCCGAGGGAACCTTTGCCACGGGCGATCATGGCGTCACGGGCGATTGCCAACAGGTCAGGTACATCCCGCCAGGCTATTTCGGTCGTGCCGTGTGTCTGGCGCCCGATCGCCATGAAGGCTGAGGCCACGATCGTTCCAAAGGAAGACGACGAAACGCTTTGAAAAGCTTTCGCGGCAGCTAAGAAACTCAGGCCGATATCAGGAGGGAAGTTCTTGGCGGCCTCGGCAACGGCCTGCCAGCCGGCCGAAACGGTAATCCCCAGATCACCATCGCCGAGCTTGCCGTCCTGGTCATTTAGCTCGTAGGTTGCTGAGCTTACACCCGCTGCGATAGCGGTGGCGGCACTTGCCAGGTCATCCGACTTGAATCCGGTGTCCACCATCACCGCACGCTCCAGAATGCACAGTGACAAGGCGCCTTAAGCAGTCGCTCCATTTCGCCATCGATGCTTGCGAGTGTGATTGTTGCGCCCGTCATCTCCATCGAGGTGGCGAAACGGCCGACCAATGGCATGATGACGTTGACGCCCAGGTCGGCAAGCCTGCTCTTCGCCCGCCGGAACATAATATATAGCTCTTCAAGCGGGGTTGCCCCGAGGGAATTGACGAGAATGGAGGCCTGATCGCCTCGCGAGAGGGGCATGTCAGCCAGCAGCCTGTCGAGCATCTCGTCCACGAGCTCATCCGCGCTCTTGAGCTTGGCGCGCCATATGCCCGGCTCGCCATGGATGCCCATGCCCATCTCGATCTCATCATCTGCCAGGAGGAAGGTCGGCTTACCGGCCTGAGGCACAATACAGGGTGTCAACGCCACGCCGATGGAGCGGCAGGAATCAGCAGCCTTCTGAGCCATGCGTGTCACCTCCGCGAGGTCGGCCATCTCCTCCGCGCGGGCACCGGCTATCTTGAAGGCGTAGACCATGCCGGCGACGCCACGGCGCTTGGCGGCTTCGGAAGGTGGGGCCGACGCGATGTCATCTGCAACACGCACGGTGGTGCACGCGATGCGATCCTCGAACTCCACAATCTCACCTGCCATGTCGAAATTCATTCCGTCGCCGCCATAATTGCCGTAGAGCCGCAAAACGCCCGCTCCCTCGGAGGCGAGCCGCATGGCGGTCGCCATGCGGTCGGACGGCGGTGAGGCAAAGACCTCCCCGATGACAGCAGCGTCTAGCAGCCCTTGCCCTACATAGCCCGTGAATATGGGCAGATGGCCGGAGCCGCCACCCGTGACGATTCCGACTTTGCCCTTGGTCGAACCGCCCACGCGCGTAACGATGCGCCGCTCGGGCTGAAAGTAAATGTCGGGATATGCGGCAACCAAACCCTCTATCGCCTCGTCCACATACCTTGCAGGATCGTTCAAGATTTTCTTCATTGCGTCCTCCTGGGCGTAGTCAAGCAATGCCTGTCCGGGCAAGTAGCTCGGCTACCAGTTGAAAATCGATTGGATGTTGTGGCTAGGTGACGCGACGCAGCCGCACGACGATCTCGACGCGGTCAACTTCGAAGCCGGGTGGTGGCTCGGGCACACGCTCGACATTCATCATCGCCGGTGTGATGTCGCGGATGCTCTGGTCGTCCTCGATGAAGAAATGTGGATGCTCACTGGTGTCGGCATCGAAGAAGGTCTTTCCGCCAGAGACAGAGATCTCGCGAAGCAGGCCGAGTTCCGTGAACTGATGCAGCGTATTATAGACCGTTGCCAGAGAGACCGGGATGCGATCTTGATGTGCCTCGGCATAGACGTCTTCCACCGTAAGATGACGGTTGCCCCGACAGAACAGAATTTTGGCCAAGGCGATGCGTTGCCTGGTCGGTCGCAGACCCGCACCCGCCAGTCGCGCGCAGATCCCGCTCCCCGCCTGCGTGATTTCTACCATGGCCGTATGTTGGCTTTTCATTGACGGTCCAATCGTTGAAAGTCAGCGACCTTTGCGCCGCGACTGATCGATGAAGACGATGAGTATAATCAGGCCGCCGGTAATCACCTGCTGCCAGAACGAATTGATATTGACGAGATTGGCACCGTTATTGATGGTGCTGATCAGCATCGCGCCCAAGAGGGGTCCGTAGGCGGTGCCTATTGCACCGAACAGACTGGTACCGCCGATGACGGATGCCGCGATCGACTGCAGTTCCCACCCCTCACCCGTCCCGGCGATGGCTACTCCAATGCGCGATGCGGTAAGCACGCCCGCTAGCGCAGCGAGCGTTGAAGAAATTATATATACCAAATAGATCGTCGCTGTAACGTTCACCCCGGAGAGCCGTGCAGCTTCGCGGTTCGATCCAGTGGCGAAGATATAGCGACCGTAACTTGTGTGATGAAGAAGCAGATATGCCGGAATTGCAACAGCGATAACAACCCAGAAAAGCAATGGAATGCCCAAGAATGAACCCACGGAAAAATCGGTGAACGGGTCGGGAAATCCGGAAAGCGGCGCGCCATTGGTCATGATGAACCCAATGCCGCGCACCGAAGTCAGCGTAGCCAGCGTCATGATGAAGGGCGGCAGTCCAAGCCGCAGGACGCCGAACGCGTGAAAAGTACCAATTGCGGCGCCGACGAGGAGCGTCAAAGCGATCGAGAGCCAAATAGGCAGCCCGGCCTGCATCAGCATAGCAACCACTACGCCGGTGAAGCCGATCACCGCGCCGACTGACAGGTCGATTCCGCCTGTGATGATGACGAAAGTCTGGCCAATGGCAATGATCGACCAGATCGAGGCTTGCCGAGCCAAGTTGACGAAGTTCGTATGCGTCAGGAAAGTGTCTGTCGTCACCGATAGAGCGGCCCACATCACCAGCAGCAGGCCAGCCAGCGAAAGTCCTCGCAAGAAACCGAAGCGCGCGGGAACGGCACCGCGCCGAACGGTGGTGGAGGGGATGTCAGCAGCGGAGGCAACGTCCTTGTGGCTCATTGGAATGTGTCCACTTCACGGGATGAGCCGCTGTCGGCGAAACCCTGAAAACATTCGCTCGAACATCTCCCAGGTATCCACAGCATCAGGAAATCCGGCTTTGCGGATTTTGATGGTGCTCGTCATCACGTCGTAACCGCAGTTCAGGACAAAGTCGCCTGCCGGCCAGTAAGCGATCGCCTCATAGGGGTGCGGCACCAAGCCATACTTCTTGACGATACCTTCCCAGATCGGCCCTTTGTCCGACATAAGCGTGGTGAGCGAGATCTGCTGCTGGTTGGCAAGCGGCATGTCAAAGAAGCGGGCGACCGCATTCCAAAGCTGCTCCCAGCGGAAAAAGTCTCCGTTGGCCACGTTAAAGGCTTCGCCCGCCGGCGCTTCCAGAGCCGCCCAGGCGGAAGCGCGTCCGAGATGCGCCGAATCCGTCACCTGAGCCAGCGCATGGTAGGCCGCGGCCGAGCCGGGATACCGCAGCGGCAGGCCCAGTTCCTTGCAGATCGTCGCATAGACGGCAATCAGCAGTGCAATGTTGAAGCCATGCCCATCGGCGAAACCCGACGTGCAGACGAGGTCTGGCCGCAGTATCACGACGTCCCAAGGCTTTCCTGCAGCCTCGGCATGCAGCCAGTCCTCCATCGAATAATAGAAATTGGGCGGCAGTACACGTGGATCGCTTTCGATCGCCGGCGTCTTGAATGGTCCAAGATAGGATCCGTAATACATCGCTCCTTCGTAAAGAACGACGCGCTTCAGGCCGCCGGCGGCCGCTGCGCCATTGACGAAATTGCGCAGCATCTCGACGTGCAGATCAACCTGCTGCTGAGGATCGGCACGGAGGAAAGAGGCAAAGAAAAGATGGGTTGGCTTGCCAAGCGCAGACAAACCCGTGCGGGTGGCCTCGGGATCGAGAAGATCCATCCGTTGATGGCGAAACTTGCCGCCGGATGGCCCGGGCCGGCGGGATACAGACACGACCTGCCATCCGTCGAGCGACGCAAGGTGCTCCGCAACCGCATGTCCAATCACACCTAACCCGCCGGCGACTACGGCCAGCCTGGGTTCCGTCATTTCACTCTCCACTATGGCGCTCCTCACTGCCGCGCAAAGCTTGGCCATTTCCAACGGTATCGTAAGCCGGCTTGCGGCATCGCGAGCACTTCGGTCCAGCTCTCGGCGGCTTGGTACCGTGCAAAGTTGAACCCTATCAGTCGCGAGACACCGGAAAAAATCGAATTTTCCTCTAACGAGGATAAGAAAATTCTATCATCTGTCCGCCTTTCTATAAGTCGCTGCCAATGCTAACGTTTTCGAATTCAGCACTTGGAAAAAGCCATGACAAATGAAGAACTCGCCAAACAAAACGCGAAGCGCCGGATTTTTCAGATCGGCTTCGTGACGAGGGATCTTGAGAAGAGCATGCAGGCCTGGATCGACAATCTCGCCGTCGGCCCTTGGTTGGTTCTGACCTTCACCGAAAAAACAATGAAGAACTTGCTCGTGAACGGCAAGCCAATCGGGGAGCCATTCAAGTTTCTGATCGCCGCCACAACTATGGGCGACACGCAGATCGAACTGATCCAACCCGTCTACGGTCCTACCCACCTCGCCGAGTTTCTCGAAGAGAAGGGCGCCGGTTTCCACCATATAAAGGAGTTCGTCCCTGACGACCGGATTCCAGGTATCCTGAAGGCCCTTCAGACCAAAGGCATCGGCATTCTGCAGACCGGTGAATTCGGCCCGGACGTACACTATCACCTCGACACTGAGGCAAAGCTCGAATTTATCTACGAGATTGGCAACTGCGCTTCGGTTGATTTGCCGTCGGAAATGGTCAGCACCTATCCGCCTGAGGTTGAGCTTCGCGTGCCGGATTTGAACTAGGCCGAAACCGGACGCGCTTCGCCTCCGATCGCTTCAGAGAGGATCGTTTCCTGCCTGGCGTCGCGATGGTTGTGCGTTGCCACGAGTCTACCGCGCCGGAACACGTGCAACGTATCCGCCAGGTCGTAGACCTCGGGCAGATAAGAGGAGACGAGAATGATGCCGGCCCCGGCTTTCAGGAGTTGGGCGAACAGTCGATAGATCTCGATCTTGGTACCTACGTCGACGCCGACGGTCGGTTCGTCGAAGATGAAAAGGTCCGCACCATGATTGAGCCACTTGCCGATCACGACCTTCTGCTGATTGCCGCCCGACAGCGTTCCCGTCAGCGCCGCTCGCGACGGTGTGGCAATACGCAGGTCCAGGATCTGTTTCTCTGCTCGGTCGCCTTCGGCGCGCGTGTCGACGATGAAGTGGCGGCGGAGCTGGTCGAACACCGTGAGATTGATGTTGTGGCTGATGCTGAGGTTAAGGCACAAACCTTGGTCGCGCCGGCTTTCCGGCACGAGCGCAAGGCCAGCTTTGATGGCAGCGGATTCATTGGCGGGTTTGTAGGCATTGCCGCGCCATATCATCTCGCCGGAGATCACTTTGTTGCGGCCGAAGACACACTGTACAAATTCACTGCGTCCGGCGCCGATGAGGCCGTACATGCCGACGATTTCTCCGCGGCGCACGGTTAGCGAAACGTCCTCGAAGCCCGGCCCCCGGAGGTGTCGCGTTTCCAGCAGGACGTCGCCAAAAACCACCTTCTCCTTATAGTGCAGGTCGGTGATCGATCGATTGACCATATCGCGAATGAGCGTCGCCTGATCGACATCCGCGATGTTGCGTGTTGACACCAGAGAACCATCGCGCAACACGGAAACCTGATCGGCCAGCTCGAAGATCTCCTCCAGCCGATGGCTGATATACGCTATTGTCACGCCCTGCTTGTGCAGGCGCCGGATCAGGTTGAAGAGCTGCTCGGTTTCATTCCGCGTCAGGTACCCGGTCGGCTCGTCAAAGATGATCAGCTTGGCGCCTCGGATAGCTGCCCGGGCAGTGGCGACCAGTTGCTGCTGGCCAATACGCAACGACGCTAAATTCGTCCTGGAGTTCAGTTCGAAACCCAGGTCATCGAGGACTTTTTGCGCCTCGCGCTCCATCGCGCGATCATTCAGGAATGACAGCTTCGTATTCTCATCGCCCAGGAACATATTGGCGGCGACGCTGAGGTGCGGACACAGCACCATTTCCTGATGCACGGCGTTGATGCCGAGCAAGATGGCTTCCTGTGGACTTGCCAGCGCGACCGGTTTGCCCTGCCAGAGGATTTCACCGCCCGTTCGCTCGTACGCACCAGTCAGCAGCTTGATGAGCGTGGACTTGCCGGCGCCGTTCTCGCCAACGATGGCATGAATTTCACCGCCTTGAAGGTCGAGGTCCACAGCCTTCAAGGCATATGTCCCGGGGAATTGCTTGTCCAGCTTCCTCAGGGTCATCAGGGGCGTCGTGTGGGTCTGCGCTCGCGACGGCAAGATCTCTAACGCAGACGCCACCAACGACGCCCCTGAGCCCCCGGGGAGGTGCGGCCCTGTCATGGGCTTTCCGCTCTGTTTTCTATCTGGCCAGTATCAGTTTACCTTCGGGCTGAGCAGGGCTTTCGAGGCGTCGGAGTCCATGTTTGCCTTGGTTATGATGGTGACGCCGGTGTCCACGGTGGCCGGCACGTCCTTGCCTTGCGAGGCATCGAGCGCGATCTTCACCGCATCATGGCCTTCGCGAAACGGATTCTGCACCGCCATGGCATAGATCACGCCGTCAGCCAGCATCTTCACTGTCTTGTCATCACTGTCGAACGACACAAGCGTGATCTTGTCCTGCGCCTTGTTCTCGGCGAGCGCCTGGCCTGCTCCCTGCCCCATTACCAGCGCATTGGCGAACACGCCGACCAGCTTGGGATAGGCGGTGATGAGATCAGTGGTGTTGTTCAGGGCGGTCGTCGCCTGTCCGTCGGCGATCTTGTTGGCGACGATGTTGAGACCAGAATATTTGGCCTTGACCTGGTCGATGAAACCCTTGACGCGACGGTCACCCGAATCCTGGCCCGCGATGTTGGTCAATACCGCGACGTCGCCCTCAACCTTGCCGGTCTTGGCCTTGACGCCTTCAGCAAGGGCATCGGCTGCAGCGGCGCCGCCAGCGATGTTGTCGGTCCCGAGAAATGAGGTCAGCGATTTGGTGTCGGCCGAGCCGTCGATGCCGATGACCTTGGTGGTTTTCGCGGCCTGATCGATCGGCTTTCCAAGCGCCTTGAACTGGGTCGGCGAGATGACGATTGCAGCGGGCTGGCCGGCAACGGCATTCTCGAGGATCGAAATCTGGCCGGCGATATCCCCTTCAGACTGGGCTCCCAGTTCCGGCACGTTGACATTGTACTCCTTGCCGGCGGCGCGCGCGCCAGCGAGCACGATCTGCCAATAGAACGAGGTTGTATCCTTGACGATGACCGGGATTGTCGGCCTGTCATCTGCGGCAGCGGTGGTCGATTGAACCGCAAGAATCCCTAATGCTGCCAGGCCAGCAGCAATCAATGCTTTCTTCTTCACATCTTCCTCCCAACAGAGCTTTGTTTTCGCTCCTATTCACCCTCCCTCCCCGTGCTCGGGCGGTAGCGCGCATCGTTTTTCCATGCGCCGAGAGCGAGTGTGGGCTGACCCTATCAAAGAGAAAGGGTTTAGCAAAATTGATTGTTCTCTCGCCATATGATAGGTATGCCCAATCATGCGATTGACCCTTGCCCAGCTGATTGCCTTTGAACGTATCGTTCGGCTTGGCTCGTTTCATGCCGCCGCACAGCATATCGGGCTTACCCAGCCCAGCATTTCCCAGCGTATCCATGAGCTTGAAGACATATTGGGCGCGCAGCTTTTCGTGCGACGCGGCCCCAAGATCAGCGTCACTGCTGAGGGGACCGCACTGATCGCCTATGCCGACCGCATGCTGCAAACTGCCACGGAGCTGTCCGATCGTTTTCGGACCCGCAATCCCTTGATGGGGCTATTGCGACTGGGGTTGACCGAGACCTTCGCGCTGATCTGTCTGCCCGAGTTGCTCAACCGTCTGGAGTCGCGCTACCCATCGCTGAAGACCTCGGTCCAGGTTGGCGACACAGCCTCACTTGGCAAGCTTTTTTCCGAGCAGGTGCTCGACGTCGCCATTATGTCGGAGCCCGACATCGATCACGACATCCGCCGCGAGCCGCTCGGCACGAACGAGCTAAGCTGGTATGTTGGACCAAACACCAACATTCCGCTAGGCTCGCTCTCTCCCGCGGACCTGTGCGCGCACCACCTGATCATCCCGCCTCCGCCGGCGAGGTTATACACCACAGCCATGCGCTGGTTCAGTCAAGCGGGCGCGACACCTCTAAGGTTGAGCATGTGCAACAGTCTTTCAGTGACTATTCCAACTGTTATCAACGGGCTCGCAGTCGGGCTCATCCCCACCCGTGTTATGGCCGACCGGGTCGCTAGAGGCGAGGTCCGCAGGTTGAACGTGGTGCCTGCTATGGACGGGCACCGCGTCTCCATATGCTACCAACCCGGCGAAGCAAACTCGGGCTTGCAGGAGGTCATCCAGTTGATGCGCGATCTGGTAGCTGAGTACCGTCTTTTCGTTTGAACAGTTAGGGCTACTTCACCACCGCGAGGCGAATGCGGTCTGTTGTCAGGGCGACGGCGCCGATTATGACCAGCCCGTAGCAAAGCGGCTCATAGCCCGGATCGACGCCAGCCACAGCAATGCCGACGCGCAGCACCGTTATCACCAGAACGCCGATGATCGTCTGAACGAACCCGCCCAGCCCGCCGGTGATCGTTGTGCCTCCGACGACGACGGCTGCGATGCTCGGCAACAGCAGACTGGTCGCTGCGCTTGGATTGCCGCTATAGGTGCGCGCCACGGAGGCGATGCCCGTCAGGCCGGCAAGCAACCCCGAGAGGGCGAACACCATGATCTTGATGCCCCCGACCGGAACGCCCGAAAGGATGGCCGCGCTTTCGCCAAGGCCGATCGCCCGCACATAGCGCCCCATTCTGGACCATCGGAATGACAGCCAAAGCATCAGCCCGGCTGCGATGCTCACCAGAAAGGAGACCGGCAACCCGACGAGCGTTCCTTCGATCCACCCGACCAGATCATAGTTCCGGCTGACCGGAACAGTGGTGTGCGCGATCGACAGCGCTACGCCGGACCACAGTCCCATTCCAGCCAGTGTCACCACGAAGGAGGGAATCTGCGCCTTGAACTGGACGTAGCCCTGCCCCGCACCGACCAGCGTCGATAGCAAAAGCACCGCAGCCAGTCCCGCTACACCATATCCAGGCAGCAGGAGCGCAACCAGCACAGAAGCCAGCGAGGCGACCGCGGCGATGGACAGATCGATCGCGCCGAGCAGAATCACCGCGGTCTGCGCGAGCGACAGCAAAAGTATGGGAACGCATTCGGCGGCCAGCACGCTCAGGCTATAGAGCGAGAGGAAGGATGGCTGCACTGCGCCGATACCAAGGACCAGCACGACGAGCACGCCTGCTGGTGCGAGACTGACCCCGAGGGATGACAAGCGGAAGGCTGATTTTGGCATCGCTAGATCATGTGCCGGATGATGTCGATCGGCTCTGGGACATGCTCGGCAGCGGCAAACCGGGCAGTGATCGCGCCGTCGCGCATGACAAGGATCGTGTCGCTGAAGGCAATCAGTTCCTCCAGAGTGTCGGCGATGATAAGGACTGCGATGCCGCTCTGCGCGAGTTCACGGACGCGTCGAAAGATTTCTGCTTTTGCGCCGACGTCGAGCCCCCGCAGCGGATGGTCGAGAATAAGGATGCGCGGCCGTTCGGCGATCAACCACTTGGCCAGCACGACCTTCTGCTGATTGCCGCCGCTCAGGTGGCCAATCGAGGCATCCATTGAAGGGGTCTTGATCCGCAACTGCTCGACCCAATGGCTGACCAAGCGCCGCTCACGTCGGAAGTCCAGAAAGATGCCGCTTTGCAGGTCGCCAAGATGTGCCAGCGTCATGTTCTCGCGCACGGTCATTTCCGAGACGATGCCTTCGACTCTGCGCTCGGATGGAATATAGGCGATGCCAAGCCGGACACCCTCACGCGGACCGCGAGGCCGAATATTGCGTCCATCGAGCAGTATTTGCCCCGAGCTCGGCGCCTCGGCGCCGTAGATTGTCCGGCAAATGCTTTCGCGGCCTGACCCCTCGACGCCGGCAATGCCTAGAATCTCGCCGGCGTGCAGATCGAAACTGACGTTGCTATATGTCCGTTCGTTTGAAAGGTTGCGCACACTCAGGCTTATCTTGTCAAAAGTGCAAGAGCTTTGTGAGCGGCTGTATTCCTGTGCCAGAGAATGGCCAAGCATAAGGCCTTGGAGCTCTGCAGGCGTGGCAGAGGCGGTCCGCTCCGCCACGCAACGCCCGTTGCTCATCACATAGATGCGATCGCAAACATGCAGCACCTCATCCAGCCGGTGTGAAACAAACACGGCCGAGGCGCGCTCGCGCAAGCGCAAGATCTGGCCGAGCACTTTGTCGATGTCGCCAGCATCCAGGACCGAGGTCGGCTCATCGAGCAGAACGATGGGATTGCTGTCGATCTGGTCTTCCACGGCAAGCGCCTTGGCCATTTCGACCAACTGCCGCTGGGCAAAGGAGAGACTGCCCGCCAGCATGTCCGGTGCTATGTCCGAACCGAACTTGGCGAGATGCCGCCGCGCGCGTTCATTGAGTCTGCGCCAGTCGTAGAGACCCAGCCGGACGCAATCGCCCTCGCAGCCGAGTAGGATATTTTCCGCCACCGTGACGTTCGGCAGCAGCGACTGTTCCTGAAAGACCATTCCGATGCCAGCCTTGGCGGCGGCGCCGAAATTGGCCAGCGGCTGTCCGCGCACGAGCACCCGACCCTGGTCTGGCCGGATGAGCCCGCCCATGATCTTCAGCAGCGTCGACTTGCCGGAGCCGTTTTCGCCGATCAGACCGACGATCTCGTTAGAGCCGATCGATAGGCTGACATCGTTCAGCGCACGCACGCCCGGATAGCTCTTGCCAACACCATCGACGGACAACTGCGGCGCGTTCATTTCACCACCTTGAGGCGGTCACGGGAATGCCAGTTCGTAGCGATAACCGCGACCAGAATGATGAGCCCTTGCATTGCGGTCTGGAGATAGGGCGTCACGCCGACAAAGATCATGCCGTTAGACAGAACCGTCAGGATCAGGACACCGACAAAGGACTGCATCACACCACCGCGTCCGCCAGCCAGCGACGTGCCGCCAATGACCACCGCCGTCAGCGTCACGAACAGTTGGTTGGCGCCGATCTCGACGTGACCTACTCCTAGCCGTGCTGACTCCAGCACGGCGGCAAGTCCCGCCGACAGGCCGGCGAACGCGAAGGCCAGCACCTTGAACCGGTCAACCCGAATGCCCGACAGCCGCGCTATCGGCTCGGAACAGCCGACGACGTAGCTGTAGCGACCGAAGCGGGTGTTCGATTGCAGTACTTGGCCGGCGGCAAGGAAGGCGACGGCGATATAGGCGAGATGCGGGATGCCCAGCGTGTCGCCCAGTGCCCAGCCACGCAGTTGCAGGTCCAGGATCTGCGGCGGCTGGCCGCCCGATTCCAGCATGGCGATGCCACCGCTGACGGACCACATACCCAAGGTCACCATGAAGGACGGCACCTTCAGCCTCGTGACGAGCAATCCAGAGATGCAGCCAAAGCCGCCGCCCAGAAGCAAGCCAGCCAGAATTGCCACGACGCCGAGGTCGAGTCCGGTTCTGCTGTTGTGGACGAGCAGGGCAAAAGTCAACGAGCAGGCCGCCATGACACCCTCTACGGACAGGTCGATCGAGCCTTGGAGAATGACGAAAGTCATTCCAGTCACCAGGATGACCGGTATCGCTGCCTGGCTTGTCAGCGTGTGCAGATTTGCCAATCCGATGAACTGCGGCTGCGCCAGGGAAAAGCCCGCGACAAGCGCGGCAAGCGCCAGCACCGGCGCCCACGACACGAGGCCGCCCGAGAGCCTGCGCCGTGCCGGCCGAGCAGGAGACAATGGAAGCGGCTGCTCCTGCGCGCCAACGCTGCCGTTGTTCATTTCTGCCATCCAGGCAAATCATGCGTTGCGGAGCCGGCGCGGCGCATCAGACACGCCGGTCCCGGAGCCATCTCAGTCGGCAGGACCGGTGTCCCGGCTCCACAACTTGTCGCAGGCCCAGTCGCCGGCATAGGCGCTGGCCGGCGGGGGGTTGAGATATTGGTCGACGTTGTCCTTGGTTATAGCGATGAGGCGCAGGTTGAAGTTGCGTTGCTCTTTCGTCCACGAAGCTGGCGTCGGCGCCTGCCCGGTCAGCACGCAGTAGCCCATGGCGAAGCCTATGCTGCCCTGATAGTAGGCGTCGCTGGAGACGGTTGCCGTCATCTCACCCTTCTTCACTGCCTGGATCGCTTCGGGTATGCCATCGGCGCCCACGACCGGTATCTTGCCGGCAAGGCCTTGCGCGCGCAGCGCTTCCACAGCGCCGAGAGCCATGTCGTCGTTGGCGGCCCATATGCCTTTGATCTTGTCTCCGTATTTCGACAGCCACGCCTGGACGATCGGAAACGCCTGCGAACGGTCCCAGTTTGCGGTCTGCTGGTCCAGCAGCGTGACGCCGGGATTGTCGCCCAGCACCTTCTGCAGTCCGGCAAAACGGAGTTGCGCGGGCTTGTTGTCCAGGATGCCCTGCAACGCGACGATGCCGCCCTGGCCGTTCATGGCCTTGACCATCGCCTGCGAAATCGACACGCCGGCATCGAAGCTGTTGACCCCAATGTGCGCGATCCACTGATCGTTGCCGTCATATGGATAGAAGCCATCCGGGTGCGACCAGTGCGTGACGATCCACGCGCCAGTCTGATTGGCGGTTTTCACCATGAGTTGGACCGCCGGCAGATTGTTCGGCTCGACGTTGAAGATTGAGCAGTTCGGATTGCTGGCCAGCACCGCGCGCATGAGCGAGACCTGCTTGTCGGAATCGCCCTGGTTCAATTGAAGAACGTATTGCTTATCACTCAGCCCGACCGATTGCAGGAACAGGCGACCACCCTTGTCCAGGTCACCATGGTAGGGCTGCGCGATCTCGCGCATCGAATTGACGAAGCGGATGTCTTCCTTCTTGCATAAGGGATCCGCCGATGCTGTACCGACCGAGGCCGATGCTAGCAGCGTTGCCAAGGCGGCAACTGTTAGGCTGGTGGCTTTCATGATTTCCTCCCATGATGCCGCGAAAGTAGCAGCTGGCATTAGGGTGGAAAAATCGATTGTTTGCCCGGATAATGATAAGCAGAGGCAATCTTTGCGGCGAACACTTTATTCGTTCAGTACGCGCAGCGGCGAACCTTGTAGCCAGGCATGGATGTTCTCGACGATTTGGCCGTACGCGCGGCGATACGTCTCTTCAGTGACATAGCCGATATGAGGCGTGGCCAGCACGTTGGGAAGGAAGCGGAACGGATGCTCGGGCGGCAGCGGCTCCTGATCGAATACATCCAGCGCCGCACCGGCGATCCGGCGCTCCTGCAGTGCCGCAATCAGCGCCTTTTCCGACACGATAGGACCGCGTGAGGTATTGATCAGATAGGCTGTTGGCTTCATGAGCGCGATCTCATCCTCGCCGACGAGGTCGCGGCTGCGCTCGCTGAGTTTGTAGTGCACGCTCAGCACGTCCGCGTTACGGAACAGCTCGTTCTTCTCGACCCGCTCCACGCCGGCCTCGGCCGCGATTTCCTGGGTCAAATTCTGGCTCCAGGCTATGGCGCGCATTCCGAACGCCTGGCCATAGCGCGCGACAGCCATCCCCAGAGTGCCAAGTCCAAGCAGCCCGAGGGTTTTGCCGGCGAGTTCGTAGCCGAGGCTGGTCTGCCAGCCTCCCGCCCGGACGGATGCCGCTTCCGCGGCCACGTTACGCGTAATCGCCATGATAAGTGCCCAGGTCAGTGCTGACGGCCCGTGCGATCCGCCGCCTTCCGTGCCACAAACGACAACGCCTCTCTTGCGGGCCGCCTCCATGTCGATTGCCGCGTTCCATGTGCCGACGGTGACCACGAGTTTCAGCCTGGGCAAGCTTTCAATCACCGTCGCATCTATCCGGCTGCGTTCGCGCATGAGGACGACGACATCAAATGACAACAGGCGTGCAATCAGGTCATCGGCATCGCCTGCGTGATCGTGGAAGAAGCTGACCTTGGCGCGAGTGGATAGGCCGTGCCAATTCGCCATCGATGAGGCGATGCGCTGATAGTCGTCGAGGACGGCAATCGAAATTGCAGGAGATGAAGGCATGAGGATGTTTCCTAATTCTGCCGGCCGCGGCGATGGTCGGCGTTGAACAAACGGGGCTGGCGGAGGCGGGCGTTCTGTGTTTCAAATCATTACGCGCATCGGGCAAGCGATTGCGAAACGCAAAACAGCAATGAGGCCCATGATGCAATTCCAGCTTTGCAATCCCACCCATATTGCCTTCGGCGAAGGCAGCATCGCCGAGCTCGGCGCGCTTGTGCCCCGCAAGAGCCGGATCATGCTGCTTTACGGCGGCGGCAGCATCAAGCGCAACGGTGTCTACCAGCAGGTGCGTGCAGCGCTGCCTGAAGCCATTGTCACTGAATTCGGGGGAATAGAGGTCAATCCGCACTACGAGACGATCCTCAAGGCCGCGAAGCAGGTCCGCCGCGATAACGTCGACCTCATCCTGGCTGTCGGCGGTGGCTCGGTCGCGGACGCCGCCAAGTTCCTTGGCGCGGTCGTCCATGCCGGCGGCGATCCGTGGGACAAGCTCCGCGCCGACGACTGGCCCCAGCAGATCGTACCCGTCGGTGTGGTGCTGACCCTGCCCGCCACGGGCTCGGAGAGCAATCCCGTGTCCGTCATCACGAGCACAGTGAGGGAGCTGAAAATTCCGTTCCGTTGCGAGGCGATACGGCCCCGCTTCGCGATCCTCGACCCATCGACCATGGCGACGCTCGACCGTCGCCAGCGCGCTAACGGTGCCGTCGACGCCTTCACCCACGTACTGGAACAGTATCTGGTGGCGCCAGGCAATACACCCGTCCAGTTCGGCTTCAGTGAGGCGCTGCTCGAGGTTCTGATCGAATGGGGGCCGATGCTGGTCGAGCAGAACACGCCGCAGGCGCGCGAGAACATAATGTGGGCCGCCAATCAGGCGCTGAATGGCCTGATCGGCGCCGGCATCACGCAGGACTGGTCGACCCACATGATTGGCCACGCCCTGACAGAACTGTACGGCGTCGACCACGCCCGCTCCTTGACGCTGATCATGCCCTCGCTGCTGCGCTACAAGCGCGGCGCCAAACAGGTCATGCTCGCGCGATATGCCCGCCGCGTCTGGAAGGTCGACGAGGCCGACGACAAGCGCGCGGCCGAACGCGCCATCGACCTGACCGAAGACTTTTTCCGCCGCATGGGCTGTCCTGTCCGAATTTCGGAACTGGCGCCTACCACGGTTTCGGCCGGAGCCGTCGTCGCCCATCTGGAGCGCGCAAGCCAGACCCGACTTGGCGAAGCGGGCGACATCCAGAGCGCGCAGGTGCACGAGATCATAGCCCTGGCGGCATAAGGCAATGCTGGCGCGCCCTGGGCGGCGCGCCAGCACGAATTTTCGGCTCGGCGCGGCAGTCATCGCGCAGCGCGTTTCTTGCAGGCGCATCGCACGGCTCAAGCCGCGACGGCAGGGCCCGGAACGATCGTGTCCACTTCAGCCATCTCGGCTGGCGTCAGCTTCCACCCGGCAGCGTGGGCGTTAGCCTCTACCTGCTCAGGCCTCGTTGCGCCGGCGATGATGGATGCGACGCGGGGACGCTGGGCGAGCCAGCACAAGGCCAGTTCTACGAGCGTGCGGCCACGGGTCTCGGCGAAGGACTTGAGCGCTTCGATATGATCCCAATGCGGGTCGAGGAAACGGTTCTGCCCCCTGATCTCCACCTCGGTCAGACGCGTTCCCTGCGGCATGGCCTGGTCGCGCCGGTATTTTCCAGTGAGTGCGCCGCCACCAAGAGGGAAGAATGGCACCAGGCCAAGGCCGAGCCTGTCGAGGTTGGGCAAGACGTCCTTTTCGATGCGACGCTCCGTCAGGCGATACTCTTCCTGCGAAGCGATAAAGGCAGCTGTTCCATTGCGCTTCGCCGAGGCCGTGGCCCCATTGATGTCGGCTACGGAGAAATTCGAGGCGGCGATGGCGCGCACCTTGCCTTCCTGCACCAGCTCGTCCAGTGCGCCAAGCGTGTCGTCGATCGGTGTGCCAGGATCCGGCTCATGCATATAGTAGACGTCGATCCAGTCCGTGCGCAGTCGCTTCAAACTGGCCGCGGCCGCCTGACGGATGTAGGCACGCGTGCCGCGCACGCCTGCCACCGCGCCGGGTCCTTTGCCGAACTTCGTCGCCAGCACGATGTCCTTACGCCGGGAGCCGAGCAATTCTCCAATAAGCTGTTCCGACTGTGATTTGCCGTAGATATCCGCCGTATCGAAGAAATTGATGCCGCAATCGACCGCGGCGTCGATCACCTTTCGCGTAGCGTCGCGGTCTATTCGCCAACCGAAATTGTTGCAGCCGAGTCCGACAAGGGAGACTTTAGGACCGCCAGGTCCCAGAGAACGCATTTCCATCCGTGTTCGCCTTTGTGTCGTGCGACAGTCCTACAGCTCGACAAAGCTCTAGGGCGCCTGCCGTCGTGTACGGGATCAAAATCGCCGGGTCCTTGCCAACACGGGATGCCCTTTAAACTGGGTAGCTGAGGATTGGTATGTCAAGGGCTCTGCCCTTTCAAATTTTGATCGAAAAAATCTATCAAAACGGCGAATAAATATCGATTTAACTTCTCGTTCCTCGGACGATAGCATTTCCCTCGATCGTATCGGCCATGCAGTTCACGCCGCATCGAAGGGAGAGCTTGATGAGTTTCCTAAGCGAGCGAGAACTGGCGGGTTTGGCCCCGGCAGACGAGGTGGCGTTTCGTTCGCCCGTGCCTACGCAAATGGTCTCCAACGCCGAGTTCAATCCGCTGCCGCAGAACAAGCAGCAGAAGGAAGTCGAGTCGCGCATCAAGAGCATGGCCGAAACAAACGGCAAGAAGCTCGGCATGGATCTGCCGCGCTTCCTGCGTAGTCCGATGGGCATGGCAACCGCCTTCGTTGCCATGAATGAGGTCTATGGATCCCTGTTCGCCATCGACAGGGATGAAACGAAGGATCTTAGCGCAGCGCTGGCTCGCCAGAAGAAATTCGCAAAGCAGTTCGTCTTCGACGACCAGGTGCATTTCGTGCGCGACGACTATGCCTGGGATGGGCTCCTCGATACCGCGCGCTGGGCCGCGGACCATGGCTGGAACCCCGGTCTCGGGCCATCGGCCAAACTGACTCTCGACCTCTACAAGTTCGATAATTTTCTCAAGGAGATTTATTTCGACAGCGACACCCACATTGGCCTCCTGTCCGGTGCGCCAACCGACGACTGGGACCAGACCTTCCTGTCGAATGATCAGATCAAGGAAGCCGCCGATTTCGTCAACGGTTTAGCCAAGAACAAGCGGCTCTACTACCATGCGCTGATTTCCCCCAAACAGCCCGGCTGGATGGACGAGGTCGACCGCGCCATCGAGGTTCTGAAGCCGACGAGCTGGAAGGGTTACACCGTCGGCGATCCGATCGTGCCGCAGACCGCGCGCTATCCCTGGCGCATGGATGACGAGAAGGAGATGTATCCCTTCTACGAGAAGGCGCTGAAGGCCGGCATCACCACGGTTTGCGTGCACAAGGGCTTGCTGCCGGCCGACTATGCCAGCTCCATGCCGAACGCTTGGCAGTATGCGACGGCCGACGATGTCGGCAAGGCCGCCAAGGACTGGCCTCAGCTCAGCTTCGTCATCTATCACGCCGCGCTTGCTGTACAGCTTCAGGACTTCGTCCAGGACCTTGCCGACTACGAGCGTACAGGCGAGTTGAAATGGGTCAGCGACCTCGCCCGTATCCCCGAAAAGTATGATGTCAGCAATGTCTACGCCGACCTTGGCACCAGCTTCGCCAGCGTCGCGGTCACCAGCCCGCGAATAGCCTCGGCCATGCTCGGCATGCTGATAAAGGGTCTCGGTTACGATCACGTCTTCTGGGGAACCGATGCCGTTTGGCAGGGCACCCCGCAATGGCAGATCGAAGCCTTCCGCCGGCTGGAAATCCCGGAGGACTTACAGAAGCGCTTCGGCTACGCGCCCATGGGAGAGCCGGACGGCCGGGTCAAAAGCTCAATTTTGGGACTGAATGCTGCCCGCCACTACAAGATCCCGATCACCGAGGGCGACCTCTCGCCCTGGGAACAGGACAACCTGGCCAAGATCAAGCTGGCTTATCTCAACGAAGGCGGCCAGCGCAGCAACGCCGCCTACGGATACGTCGTCAAGCCGACATAGATCGGCGTTGCCGGAGCGCATCGGCGCACCGGCGGGGAGAGAGACGCACATGCTCGCCAGTTCAGAAGCGACACCCGAAGCCATGGCCGAATTGTCGCGAGAGAATGCCCCGCTGCTTTCGGTCCGCGCCGTGTCCAAGAGCTTCGGCGGCACCCGCGCGCTCGACGGCGTCAGCCTTGATCTGAATGCCGGCGAAACGCTTGCGCTGCTTGGCGAGAACGGGGCCGGCAAGTCGACCCTGATCAAGATCCTGGCCAACGTCTATACCCAGGACGCGGGTGACATCGACTTTCGCGGCACGCAGGTCTCCGGACCAGCGCTCAGGCGTCTTCCAATCACCTTCATCCATCAGGATCTCGGCCTGATCGAATGGATGACGGTCGCCGAGAACATCTGCCTGACGCTCGGCTACCCGATGAAGAACGGCCTGATCGACTGGGATCAGGCTGCCCGCCGCGCCGGCGACGCGCTCGGCCATCTGGGTGCGGTGATCGATCCGGAGATCCGGGTCCAGAGCCTGAGCCGCATCGAGAAGTCCCTGGTCGCCATCGCCCGCGCGCTGGCCGCGAATGCCGAGGTGATCGTGCTTGACGAGCCGACCGCCAGCCTGCCAGCCGACGAGGTAACCCGGCTGTTTTCCAGTCTTCGGCAGCTTTCGGCCTGCGGCGTCGGCTTGATCTATGTCTCCCACCGCCTCGACGAGGTGTTCGAGATCGCCGATCGCGTGGTCGTCCTGCGAGACGGCCAGGTCGCCGGCGAGCGTTCGATCGCGGGGACGACACCGGAAGAGCTGATCCTGCTGATCGTCGGGCGCCAGCCCGCGCCCGTCGCGCGCACGGCGCCGCAGAAACAGGGTGCGCCGCGGCTGATCTTCGAGCGGACCATGATTGGCTCGGCCGGACCCGTCAGCGGAGAGATCTACGCCGGCGAGATCGTCGGCCTGGTCGGGCTTCGCGGCGCCGGCCAGGAAAACATTGGCCGTGCCCTGTTCGGACTTGCCCCGGCGACAAGCGGATTAATCAGCCTTGACGGCGTTCCAATCAGGCCAGCCAACCCGAAGCAGGCGATGGATCTCGGCATCAACTTCGTCGGCGCCGATCGCGTCGGCGAATCCGTGGTACCGAACCTGTCGATCCGCGAGAACTTCTTCTTGAATCCCGTCGCCGCTGGGCGTCGGCTGCTCTCTTTCCTGTTGCCAGGCCCGGAGACACGCCGGTCACGCAAGCTTGGCGAGGACGTTGGGCTGCGCCCGAACGATCCGGCACTGGCGATTGAGCTTCTTTCGGGCGGCAATCAGCAAAAGGTGATCGTGGGTCGCTGGCTGCATGTTGGCGGCAAAGTCTACGTTTTGGCCGATCCGACCGCCGGCGTCGACGTTGGCGCACGCGCCGAGATCTACAGGCTCTTCGAGATGGCCCTGAAGGCTGGCGCCGCAATCCTCATCGTGTCGACCGACTTCGAAGAGGTCGCCAAGGTCTGCCACCGCGCTCTGGTCTTCGACCGCGGGAAGGTCGTGGCGGAGATCGACCGGTCAGACCTGTCGACAGAAAACCTCATCGCCGCCGCTTCCGCGCGCGTAACCCCTGCGCAGGCAGGCAACAGGTCGCCCCATGCAAACGATCAAATCTAACGCCATCGAGCCGACGCGGTCTGAACTCGCCGGCCTTACACGCCGCGAATCGATAATCCGCCAGATTCCTGTCTACGGACTGCCTATCCTGATGGTGCTGATCATCATCGGTTTCTCGATCGCGCTGCCGACGACGTTCCCGACATATCTCAATTTCCGCTCGATCCTGAGCGACAAGGCTATAATCGCGCTTCTCTCGCTCGCTTCCATGGTGCCGATGATGTCTGGTCGGATCGACCTAACCGTCGGCTACGGCATCGTGCTCTGGCACATCCTGGCGGTCAGTCTACAGGTGGAATACGGGCTGCCCTGGCCGCTTGCCTGCCTGCTCGTGCTGGGCGCCGGCGCACTGTGCGGGCTGATAAACGGCACCCTTGTCGAGATTGCCCAAATCGACTCCTTCATCGCCACGCTTGGAACCGGAACCATCCTCTATGCGCTGGCGCTATGGCACACGGACGGGCAACAGATCATCGGCACCTTGCCCGCCGGATTTATTGCCCTGAACGGTTTGCAGTTCGGCGGCATTCCCATCGCTGCATTCTACGTCCTTGTAGCAGCGGCAATCCTATGGCTCATTACCGAACGCCTACCGCTTGGCCGCCATATCTATGCGATCGGCGCCAATGAAAAGGCCGCGATGCTCAACGGCATTCCGGTACGCAGATACGTTATCGGCGTCTTCATTGCATCCAGCCTGGTCTCGAGTTTCGCAGGCATCGTCCTGGCTTCCAAGCTGCGCATCGGCCAGGCGAGCGTCGGCCTGGAATACCTTTTGCCGGCGCTGGTCGGCGCCTTCCTCGGATCCACGACTATCAAGCCGGGTCGCTTCAACGTGCTCGGCACGCTCTGCGGCGTGCTCATCCTGGCCGTTGGCATCTCGGGGCTACAGCAGCTCGGCGGCGCTTTCTATGTCGAACCGCTTTTCAACGGACTGACCCTGATCGTCTCGATTGCGATCGCAGGATACGCACAGCGCCGCCGGACAGTGTCTCGTCGAAAGGAGGAGCCAGGCGGTTGATGACGGTTTTCTGCGTCACGCCATCACTACCCAATCAAACCAACTAAATGAACGTCATGGAGAGGAAACCAAAATGTCTGAACTCAACAGAAAGGGGAGGATTCAAATGTCAAAACTTCGCTCTGCTGTCGCGATCTTGGCCGGCTCGGCCTCGATCGCCCTGCTGACTGCAAATATCGCGCGTGCTGATGACGCCTTCCTTCAGAAGGCCAAGGAACTCACCGCCATCGCCACCGCGCCGTCGGGCCCGTGGACCGGCCCGACCACAGGCCCCAAGGCTGTGGTCGGCAAATCGATCATCTACCTCTCCAACGACCAGCGCGTTGCCAGCGTCAGCGCTGTCGGCAAGGGAGTCGAGGAAGCGGCCGGCGCGATAGGCTGGAAATATCGCCTGATCGACGGCGGCGGCACCACAGCCGGTGTTTCGACGGCCCTGTCGCAGGCCATCGCGCTGAAGCCGGACGGCATCGTGCTCGGCGGTGTCGACATTGCCCCGTATACTGATCTCCTGCAGCAGGCGGCCAAGGAAGGCATCAAGGTCGACGGCTGGCATATCGGCCCGGTTGCGGGGCCGATTGCCGATCCACCGATCGTCTTCAACGTCAATACTGCCCCGCCGGAAGTCGGCAAGGCTTCGGCTCTTTATGTCGTGGCCGATTCGAACGGAAAGGCGGGCGTCGTCATCTTCACCGATAGCACCTATCGCATGGCGATCGTGAAGTCGGACATGATGGCCTCCATCATCAAGCAGTGCTCTGGGTGCGAGCTGCTTGATGTTGTCGTCACCCCGCTTGACGATACGCAGGCCCGCGTGCCGCAGCTCACCACGTCACTGCTCGCCCGTTTCGGCAAGCGGTGGACCTATTCCATGGGCATCAACGATAGTTACTTCGATGCCATGGCTCCCGCGCTTCAGGCCGCCGGTATTTCTCCAGAGGACGCGCCCAAGAACATCGGCAACGATGGTTCGCCCGCGGCCTTCCAGCGCATCCGCACCAAGCAGTACCAGGTGGCCACGGCGGCCGATCCGCTTCGCCAGCAGGCGTGGCAGTCGGTCGACGAACTCAACCGCGCTTTCGCCGGCCAGAAGGATAGCGGCTACACCGGGGTCGTGCACCTGTTCACCGCTGACAACATCGAGAAGGACGGCGGACCGGACAACATCTACGATCCGCAGAACGGCTATATCGACGCCTACAAGAATATCTGGGGAAAATAGCCGAGCTGCCCTCTCCCTGCCCATTCGGGAAGGGAGAGCCCGGACGGCGCCCCGGCTGACGGCCAGGCGGCGCATGGTTGTCGAGGGCGGGTCTCTCGGGCGCCGCCCTCACCTGACCGAGAGAAGAAGCGTGGCCGGCCGGCAATGGCGGCCACGAAAAAGGAGACGCAATGGCGCAAGAGAGGCTTGCCCTCGTGGCGGGCGGAGGCGGCGTCATCGGCCACGCCCTGGCGCAGCATCTAGCCTCGCGCGATGGCTGGAGCGTCGCCACGCTCTCGCGCCGCAAGTCGGCGACGGAAGGCGGTATCCGCCATGCCCAGGCTGACCTGATGGACGCCGGCAGCGTCGCGCGCGCCGTCGCAGCCATCGGCAAGCCGACGCATCTGTTCTTCGCTGCCTACCAGGACCGCAGCGACGCGGCCGAGTTCGCCGACCTGCATCTCACCATGCTGCGCACCTTCGTCCAGGCCGAGGCGGCGGCCGGCGGGCTGGACCGCGTCATCCTATATGAGGGCGCCAAATACTATGGCGTCCATCTCGGCCCCTTCAAGACGCCCGCCGTCGAAGACGATCCGCGCCACCTGCCGCCGAACTTCCACTATGCGATGGAGGACTGGGTGCGCGCCGAGGCGGCCGGCAAGGACTGGGTGCCCGTCATCCTGCGGCCCGACGTCGTCTGCGGCTCGGTCGTCGGCGACGGCTTCAACATCGTCATGCTGATCGCCGTCTACGCGGCCATCAGCAAGGCGCTCGGCGTTCCGCTGCGCTATCCGGGAACGCCGGAGGCCTATCGCGCTCTAGTCCAAGTGACGGATGCCAGCCACCTCGCCCCGCGCCTCCGAATGGGCAGCCGTGGCGGCGCCGGCGGGCGAAGCCTACAACGTCACCAACGGCGACCTCTTCCGTTGGGAGCAGATCTTTCCTCTGGTGGCCGACTTCTTCGACATGCCGCTGGCGCCGTTGCAGACGATCCCGATCGCCGCAACCATGCGCGACAAAGCCCCTGTATGGGACGCGCTGGTGAAGCGGCACGGCCTGGTGCCGACGCCCTATGACGGTATCGCGCTCTGGCATGCCGCCGATTTCGTGCTGCGCTGCGGCTACGACGTCGTCTCGAGCACCACCAATATCCGGCAGGCCGGCTTCGGCGAGGTCGTCGACAGCCGGGAGATGTTCCTGCGCATGCTCGCCGATTTCCGCAACCGGAAAATCATCCCTTAGCGATGCCCAGGCGACATGCGGACCACAACAATGTGATCACCGACCGGGAATTTGACGAGCAGAAATAGACTATCATCGGACAGGAGGCATCACCATGAATGGGCAGACACCGGGCAAAGGAACCGCCGACGGTGGCGCGGTTCCTTTCGATACAGCCAAGCTCGACGCCCTTCTTGACAAGGCCGGCCTGGACGCCCTGATCGTTTCCTCGCAGCACAACATCCGCTATCTGCTGGGCGGTTACCGTTTCTTCTTCTTCGCCCATGCCGATGCCATAGGCATCGGTCGCTATGTGCCGCTTCTGGTGTATCAGCGCGGCCATGTCGACAAGACCTGCTACATCGGCATCGGCACCGAGCAAAGCGAACGTGAATTGGGTGCACTCTGGGCACCGCACTTTGTCGAGGCTTGGTACGGCGATGGCGCGATGAACGCGGCCGTGAGGCACTTGAAGTCGCTCGGACTGGATCGTGCCCACATCGGCATCGAGACGGCCTTCCTTGGCGCCGATGCCGAGCGTGCACTTCGTGCCAGCCTCCCGCACACCACGCTCGTCGACGCGCTGGTTCCGCTCGAACGCTTCCGCGCTGTCAAATCACCGAGGGAGCTCGAATATCTACGCGACGCATCCGACAAAGTGGTCGATGCCATGATGAGCGTCATGTCCGGACACAAGCCCGGCTGCTCGACCGCGGCCCTGACCGAGGCGATGCGTCGCGAGGAGGTCCTGCGCGGCATGGAGTTCGACTACTGCCTGATCGCGGCGGGGAATAGCCATATCCGCGCACCGACAGAGAAGCTTTTCTGGCGCGAGGGCGACGTGCTGTCGCTGGATTCTGGCGGGAGCTACAAGGGTTATATCGGCGACCTCGCCCGCATGGCCATATTCGGCGAACCTGACGCGGAACTTGAGGACCTGCTGGGCGAGATCGACGAGATCCAAATGGCATCCCGCAAACCGATCCGAGCCGGCGCGATCGGCACCGAGATTTTCGAGGCCGCCGAAGCCGTAATCCGCCGCTCGTCGCACGCCAATGCACTGGATTTCGTAGCGCACGGAATGGGCCTTATCAGTCACGAGGCCCCGCGTCTGACCAGCCATGGGCCGATACCTTACCCTGGTGACCATGGCCCCGAACCACTGGAAGCCGGCATGGTCCTTTCCATCGAGACCACCCATCCACACAGGCGCGGCTATATCAAGCTGGAAGATACCGTGGTCGTCACCGCGAACGGGTGGGAGGCTTTTGGCGACCGTGGGCGTGATTGGAATCGCGGAGGCACCACCGCCTGACAAGTGATGCGCTTCGTCCGCAAGGCGGCGCACCGGTTGTCCATAACTAAGGCGACGGCTCGAGGAGCCGCCGCCGCTGTATCACTACAAGCGCGGTGCGGCGGGCGCGCTCGAAGGCGCCTTCATCGTCCGCCGTCTGAAACTCCGGTCCATTGTCGCTCGCAAACACAAAGATGGTATTCTCAAGCAGGCCGTTTTCAGCAAGCGCGCTCCTGATCTTGCCGGCGAGGTCATCGATCTCGCAGACCAGGTCCCCGTATGCGCCGATGCCGGACATTCCCTCGAACTCTTTGTTCGGCACGACGGGAGAATGAGGCGCGGTCAGCGGCAGGTAGAGGAAGAACGGCACGCCGGCGCGCTTTTGCCCAGGCGCACGCCGGCGAATGAATTCGACGGCTCTCGCCGTGAACATGGGAAGCATCGCGCCGAGGCGCGTTCGGCAACGTAAGAACGCGGTCCCGCATTTCGACGGCATGCCCAAACTGTCACCACGCGCCACCGGTGATCTGGAAATCTTCCGTTCAAGGCCAAGGTTTGCTGCCTGTAGCAACCAAGTCGTTCGCACTTTTTGACGCCGGCACTCCATCAGGGGTCAGACTTGGGCGTTATGGATCCGATAGAACGCCCCGTTTTGAGCGATGTCCAAGCTGACGTCTAGGGCCGACATGAGGCGCAAAGCTCCCGTGGCATTTGGAGCCCGGACCGGGATGTCGAAATCGGATCTCTTACTAGCTGCCCTCTCGCGCGATGCCTCAGTTTCGCTGAGGCCAAAATGTGCAGTGGTTATGTTCTGTGGTTGCGTCCACGAGAGATCTCGCATATCTTTGTTGAACGATCGTTCAACAATGCATTTGAGAAGCCACGATGCAGTGCAACCCCCGTTACGAAATCCTGTTCGAGCCGGTAGCAATAGGACCGGTGACCGCGCCGAACCGCTTCTATCAGGTGCCGCACGCAAGCGGGATGACCAACGCGCTGCCGCGCGTTCGCGCGGCATTTCGCGAAGCCAAGGCCGAAGGCGGATGGGGCGTGATCTGCACGGGGGCCTGCTCGATCGACCCGACTTCGGACGATGCGCCGCTGCCTTTCGCGACGCTATGGGACGACAACGACATCCGCGCTCATGCGCTGATGACGGAGGCCGTGCACCGCCATGGATCGCTTGCCGGCGTGGAGCTATGGCATGGCGGCGCATCGGTGATGAACCGGTCAAGCCGCCTGCCGCCGCTGTCGCCATCTGGCATTTCGTGGATGGCCACGCATGTCGGCTTCATGGGCAATCTGCGGCCGAAGACGATGGACAAGGCCGATATCAAGGAGGTGCTGAGATGCCAGGCCGAAGCGGCACGCAAGGCGCGCACGGCCGGCTTCGATGTCGTCTATGTCTATGCCGGGATGGGCTATCTCGGCTACGAGTTCCTGCTGCCGGAATACAATCATCGCGTCGATGAATATGGCGGCTCGATCGGGAGCCGTGTCCGCTTCGTGCGCGAGATGATCGAGGTGACGAAGGACGCGGTGGGCAAGGATTGCGGTGTCGCGCTTCGTGTGAGCCTTGAGGAACTGCGCGGCCGGCCCGGACGCAACCAGCCTTCGGAAGCCCATGAGCTGATCGAACTTCTGGCCGACCTGCCCGACCTGTTCGACGTGAAGATGGACTCAAGCCCCACGGATTGCTCGGCGTCGCGCTTCACCGGCGAAGGCAGCCACGAGCCGGTCATCGATTTCGTCAAGTCGCTGACGAAGAAGCCCGTGGTCGGCGTTGGGCGCTTCACCTCACCGGACACGATGGTGTCACAGATCCGACGCGGTGTGCTCGACTTCATCGGCGGCGCGCGGCCGTCGATCGCCGACCCCTTCCTGCCTGCCAAAATCCGCGACGGCCGCGAAGTCGAGATCCGCGAATGCATCGGCTGCAACATCTGCATTTCGAGCTGGCACGACGGCGTGCCGGTGCGCTGCACCCAGAATCCGACCGCCGGCGAGGAATGGCGGCGCGGCTGGCATCCCGAACGCGTCGAGCGCGCCGGCAGACCCGAACGCATCCTCATTGTCGGCGGCGGACCGGCCGGGCTCGAATGCGCCATGACGCTCGGCCGCCGCGGCCATGAGGTGATGCTTGCCGACGCCAGCCGCGGCTTCGGCGGGCGGCTGACCTTCGAGAAGACGTTGCCAGGGCTCTCAGCCTGGAATCGTGTCGTCGAGTACCGACTGGGCCGCATCGGCGAGATGAGCAATGTCTCGCTCTATCCCGAGAGCACGCTCGGCGCCGACGAGATCATCGACTTGGCACCGGAGCGCCTGGTGCTGGCGACCGGTGCGCGCTGGACGAACATGCTCTATTCGTCGATGGAGATCCCCGTCGGGCGGCTCGACCATGCGGACGTGCTCACACCCGACGACATCGCCGCCGGCAAGCTCCCCGAGGGGCCGACGCTGGTCTTCGATTTCGACAATTACTACATCGGCGGCGTCCTCACCGAGCATCTGGCCGCCCAAGGCATCCCGGTCAGCTATGCGACACCGTCCGGCCATGCCTCCGCATGGACGATCATGACCAACGAGCTGCCGCTGGTGCACCGGGCGCTGGCGCGCCGCAACGTGCCGGTGACGACGCTGCATCTGCTGAAATCCTTCGATGGCGAGACGGCGACGCTGGCGCATCTGTTCACCAGCGAAGAGACCCGCGTGGCTTGCCGCTCGGTGCTGATCGTCGGCTTGCGGTTGCCGCGAAACGAGTTGTTCGAGGCGCTGACCGAAAAGGCGGATGCGCTTGCGGCGGCGGGCATCCAGAGCGTCGATCGCATCGGCGACACGCTGGCGCCCGGCGCTATTGCCCATGCGGTTCACAGCGGCCACAAGCTGGCGCGCGAGATCGGCGCGAAGCTTCGCTGGCGGCCCTACCGCCGCGACACGCCGATCGTCGACGCGGCAGCGGATTTCGAGATGCCAACGGCAGCCGAATAGAGCAGTTCCAGGAAGGTGCGAAGCGGTTTTCCGTTCGGATTGCGTCAAACAGGGAGGTCCAGAAAGCCATGGAGCGTATCGCCGCACGTCGCAGGCCCGGTCGCCCGCAGCGCGAGATAGGCGGCATCGCGCAGCGACCATGGAAGCAGCTGACGCGGCCCTACGCGCCGATCGAGGTCCTGTCGGCCGACCAGGTGCAGGCGATCCATGAGATGGGACTCACCATCCTGGAGGAGATCGGCATGCGCGTGCTGCAGCCGCGGGCGCGCCAGCTCTATCGTGCCGCGGGCTGCACCGTCGACGAAGGCGAGATGCGCGTGCGCTTCGACCGCGCCATGGTGATGGAGTGCGTCGCCATGGCGCCGTCATCCTTCGAGCTGCGCGCCCGTAACCCTGAGAAGAACGTCAAGGTCGGCGGGCGGCATTGCATCCTGTCGTCGGTCGGCGGGCCGGCCTATGTCATGGACAATGACCGCGGCCGCCGTCCCGGCACCTATGCCGAGATGCGCGACTATCTGAAGCTCATCCAGTCGTTCAACGTGCTGCATCAGGAAGGCGGCGGACCGTTCGAGCCGCTCGACCTGCACCAGAATACGCGCCACCTCGACCTCTACTATGCCGAGATCACCTTGCTCGACAAAAACTGGCAGCCGCAGGCGCTGGGTCATGGCCGCGCCATCGACGCGCTGGAAATGGTGGCGATCTCGCTCGGCACGACGCGCGAAAACCTGGCGCGGGAGATGCCGGTGTTCACCGGCATCATCAACACCAATTCACCACTGCAGCTCGACGACCCGATGGCCGAAGGGCTGATCGCGCTGGCCGAGCACGGTCAGGTCAACGTCATCACGCCGTTCACGCTGGCCGGGGCAATGAGCCCGGTGACGCTTGCCGGCGCGCTGTCGCAGCAGCATGCCGAGGCACTGGCCGGCATCGTGCTGACGCAGATCGTTCGACCTGGGGTGCCGGTGATGTATGGCGGCTTCACCTCAAATGTCGACATGAAGACCGGAGCACCCGCCTTCGGCACGCCGGAATACACGCAGGCGGCACAGATCACCGGACAGCTCTGCCGGCTGATCGGCGTGCCGTTCCGCTCCAGCAACGTCACCGCCGCCAATGCGGTCGACGCGCAGGCCGCCTATGAGAGCGCGATGTCCCTGTGGGGCTGCCTGATGGGCGGCGCCAACCTGGTGCTGCACGCGGCCGGCTGGCTCGGCGGCGGGCTGACCGCGTCGTTCGAGAAGCTGGTGGTCGATGCCGAGATGCTGCAGATGATGTCGGCCTATTTCGATCCGCCCGTCGTCGACATCGACACGCTGGCGCTGGACGCGGTGCGCGAGGTCGGCCCAGCCGGGCATTTCTTCGGCGCCGCGCATACCATGCAGCGCTACGAGCGCGCCTTCTATTCGCCGCTGGTGTCCAACTGGGACAATTACGACACCTGGATGGAACGCGGCCAGATCACCGCGCGGGAACGGGCCAACGTGATCTGGAAACGCATGGTCGCCGACTACGAGCAACCGCCGATCGATCCCGGCATCGACGAGGCGCTGCGCGACTATATGGAGCGCCGCAAGCGCGAGGGCGGATCGCCGTTGAACTGAGTCAGGCGTTCCGCAAAGGCCCGACCTGCGCCTCGAGCATCTCGAAGCCGGCGGCCTCGGCCGCCTGCGGCGTCACCACGCTTTCGTCGAGACACCATTCGAGCCAGAGCCCGTCGACCAGCGCGATGAAATTGCGCGCCAGCGCGGGCGCGTCGACCCGTCTGTCGCGCTCAACCGCAACCGCCGCGATGTCCTCGGCAAGTTCCGCGCGGTAGGCGTCATAGAGCTCGCGATGCGCCGCCTTCAGTCGCGGGTTGACGGCGATCTCGCCCCACAGCGACAGCCAGATCAGCAGGTTCTCGCGGCTGAAATATTCCGGCGCGAAGTTGGACCGCACCAGAGCGGCCAGCGCGGCCTCGGGAGGCCAGTCGGACACCTCGGCGCGGCGGCGCTTGGCTTCGTCGATCTGGTTGTTGACGCTGGCATAGAGCGAGGATTTGTAGACCTCGACCAGCAGCCCATCGAGGCTTTCGAAGTGGTGGTTGATGAGACCGCGCGAGACGCCGGCCATCTTGCAGATGCGATCTATGGTGAAGGCGCCGATGCCGCCGACGGACAGGCACCGTGTCGCCGCCTCGATCAGCATGGAGCGGCGCACATCGGCCTGTTCGCGGCTGAAGCGCGGCGCCTTCTTCGCACCGCGCTTCTTTTTTGCAGCTTCCGGTTGGGCTTGCGTCATGCAACCCAGCTAATCGATTGCGCCGATCCTGTCCATCAAGCGTTCACGCCGTCTTCTTGAACAGCACAGGATTGGGGTGACCGTCCGGATAGATGACGGGTTCGAACGCGGTCTTATGGATGGCGACCAGCGGCTGGTGACAGATGAAGACGAATCCGCCGGACTGTTCCATCAGATCCTCCAGGCGGTTGGACAAGACGATGCGTTTGGCCTCGTCGCTTTCGGCAACCAGTTGCTGATAGCTGGTCTCGAATTCGGGACTGTCGAAGCCGGACCAGTTGTAGGCGCCGATCTGGTCGGGGCGGAACCAGACCAGGTTCTCGGACGGATCGACGCCGCCCGCGAAATCCATCAGCGCCAGGTCGATGTTCTTGTAGCCGTCGCCTTGCGTCTTGTCGCCGACGCCCCAGAAGGCGGCTTCGTCGTAGGGCTGGATCTCGACCTTGATGCCGGCTTGCTCGAGGCTGGCCTGGATGATCTGCGCGGTCGCGGTGCGGATGGAATCATTCATCACCGTCAACGTCAACGACAAGTCGCTCACGCCTGCCTCGGCGAGCAGCGCGGCGGACTTCTCATAGTCGGGCGCCGGGATCAGATTGCTCGGGCGCGCGAATTTCGTGCCGGGCTGGACCACGCCTGTGGAACGCTTGGCGAGGTCGTCATAGACGCCGGTCAGGATCTGTCCGACATCGACGCCATACTGCACGGCTCGCCGCACCTTCAGATCCTTGAGGCGCGGGCTCAGCATGTTGATCGTCAGCCAGACATAGCGGGTCGACTGCGCCTCGATCAGTTTCGTATTGGCGGGCGGTTTGGCCTTGACGGCCTTGGTCGCCGAAATGGCGATCTTGGTGTAATCGAAGGCGTCAGCCTCGTAGGCCAATTGCGCCGCCTGATCGTCGGCGACGACATAGATCTCGACCTTGCCGAAATCCGGCTTCGGTCCCGGCCAGTCCGGATTGGCGGTCAGCGTCACCTTCTGCTTCTGCTGCCAGTCCGAGAAGAGATAAGGACCGCAGGTCGCCGGGGGCTCGGTGGTGAATTTGCCGCCCGCCTTCTCGGTGCCGGCCCGGCTGATGATGTGGCCGCCATAATAAGGCAGGCTGGTGACGAAGATCGGCTGGTACGGATCCTTGAGGTGGATAATGCCGGATCTGGCGTCGACGACCTCGACACGGTCCAGCTTCTCGAATTGATAGGCCCAGGGCGACGACAGCTTCGGATCGGCTATGCGCTCGTAGGAGAATTTCACGTCTTCGGCGGTGACCGGGCCAAGGCCGTTCGACCATTTCAGCCCATCGATCAGGGTGAAGGCGATGGTCTTCGGATCCTTCAGCTCGAGTTTCTCCGCGCCCCAGAGCGACCACGGCGAACCTTGCCTGAGATCGCCGAGGCGGTTCAGCGACACATAGATGCCGCGCATCATGACGTCTTCGATGCCGCCGATCATGAAGGCGGGGTCAAGCGTCTGCAGGTCGCCTTCCATGCGGATGCGCAGCGTGTCGCCAGCCGCCGACCAGGCAAATCCCGGTTTCATCGTCAGGCCGGCGCCCAACACGCCGGCGGCTTTCAGGAATGCACGTCTGTCCATGGTCCATTTCGTCATCTCAGTTTCCCCTTTGGTTTGCGGAAGCGCGTGAGACGGCCTCCCGTTCTTGCCCGCCGGTCTGCAGCGGGAAATGGCAGCGCACCAGGCGACCGGCGCCCATCGGCCGGTAGACCGGCGCCTCGGTCTTGCAGCGGGATTGCACGAGCGGACAGCGCGTGTGGAATTCGCAGCCGGAAGGCCGGCGGAACACGCTCGGGATTTCGCCGGTAACGGCAGGGTTTTGGCTGCGCCGGCGCGGATCGGGGATCGGCTCGGACCGGATCAGCGTTGCGGTGTAGGGATGCAAGGGGGCGGAGAAGACCTCTTGCGTTGGTCCCGTCTCGACGAGTCGGCCGAGATACATGATGGCGAGCCGATCGCTGACATGGCGGATCATCGCCAGATTGTGGGTGACGATCATGGCGGCGAAGCCGAGCTCGCGCTTGAGCTCGGCGATCAGGTTGAGCACATCGCCCTGCACCGAGACATCCAGCCCGGCGGTCGGCTCGTCGGCAAGCAGCAGATGCGGTTTCATCGCAAGCGCCCGCGCGACGCCGACGCGACGCGCCTGCCCTCCCGACAGTTCATGCGGAAAGCGGTCGACGAAGGAGGCAGGTAAGCCGACCAACGCCAGCAGCGCCTTCGCTGCAGCGCGCCGGTCCTGCATTGGCAGCCCCTGGATGACCTGCGGTTCGGTGAGCAGCGTGCCGACCCGCAGGCGCGGGCTGAGCGAGGCGACCGGATCCTGGAACATCATCGCCGAGCGCCGGCGCATGGCGCGAAAATCGAACGGGGTCGCGACCTCCCTCCCCTCGAAGACGATGCGGCCGGCCGCAGTCCGGACGAGGCCGAGAATGGTGCGGGCAAGCGTCGTCTTGCCGGAGCCGGATTCGCCGACCAGCCCAAGCGTCTCGGCCGACATCAGCGACAGCGTGACGCCGTCGATGACGTTGATGCTCGGCAGCGGGAACGGATTGGTCAGCCGATCGAGCAAGCTGCTGCGAACGAAGCTGACCGACAGGTCCTCGACGGCAAGCAGCGGGCTCATGGCGTCACCGCATGGCAGCGGGCAGCATGGCATGCGGTGAGCTTCACCAGCGGCGGCGCGATGGTCTTGCATGGCGCGAAGGCCCTGCCACAGCGCGGCGCGTAAACGCATCCCGGTGGTGGTTGGGTCAGGCTCGGCAATGACCCGGGAATGGTCGGCAGCCTGTCCAGCCGATCATGGAAGCGGGCGGGATCGCAGGCGAGCAGCGCCTGGGTATAGGGATGGCGCGGATCGTGGAAGATCACATCGACCTCGCCGCCCTCGACCACCTCGCCGGCATACATGACATAGACACGATCGCAGAGCTCGGCGATGACACCGAAATGATGCGAGACGACGATGATGATGCCGTTATATTCGCGCCTGAGCTCTCGCAGCAGATGGATGATCTGCGCCTCCATGGTGACGTCGAGCGCGGTCGTCGGCTCGTCGGCGATGAGCAGGCCGGGATCGGTCAGCAAGGCGGCCGCGATCGCCACGCGCTGGCGCATGCCGCCGGAAAGCTCGTGCGGGTAACTCCGCATGCGCCGTTCGGCATCGGCGATGCCGACGCGACCGAGCATGGCGGCGATGCGCGCCCGCTTTTGCGCGCGGCTGAGATCCTTACGGTGGTGCTGGAAATCGATGAGCTGGTCGCCGATGGTCAGCACCGGGTTGAACGCCGTCATCGGGTCCTGGCCGACCAGCGCGATCTCATCGCCGCGCAGCAGCCGCTGGCGATGCGCGTCGAGCTTTGCCAGGTCGACGCCGTTGTAACGGATCGCCCCGTCGATGCGGGCGTTGGCCGGCAACAGGTTGGCCAGAGCGGTGACCAGCGTGGACTTGCCGCAGCCGCTCTCGCCGACAATGCCGATGACCTCGCCGGGATGCGCTTCGATATCGACATGGCGAAGGGCGTGGACACTACCGTGCGGCGTCTCATAGCGGACGCTTAGACCGTTGGCGGCAAGCGAGCCGCTCATGCCGGCCTCCGTAGTTGCAGGCGCGGGTCAAGATAGTCGCGCAGGCCCTCGCCGAGAAAGGTGAAGCCGAGCGTCGCCAGCACCAGCGGCAGGCCGCCGAAGATCACCATGAACGGTGCCGAGCGGATGCTGGTGTAGCCGTCATAAAGGATCGAGCCCCAGGACGGCGTCGGCGGTCGCACGCCGAGGCCGAGGAAGCTCAAGCCGGCCTCGACCATGATGACGACCGGAATGTCCATCGACAAAAGGATGATCAGCGGACCGACGACGTTGGGCAGGAGGTGGATGAAGATGATGCGTGTCGCACTCGCGTCGAGCAGACGCTCGGCAAGGATGTAGTCGCTGTTCTTCAGCGCCAGCGTCTGGGCCCGGATCAGCCGCGCGTAGCTTGGGAACGACGTCGCGGCGATGACGATGATCAGAGTGCCGGTACCGGCGCCGAGCACGGTGATGATGGCAAGCGCGAACATGATCATCGGCAGCGAATTCATGCTGTCGAAGCTGAGCACCAGAATGGCGTCGAGCCAGCGCGGACCGTAGCCGGCGACGAGGCCGAGCAGCAGGCCGATGGCGCCGGCTATGGCCACCGAGACCATGGCGATGGTGAGCGCCGTGCGCGCGCCGTAGATGACGCGCGACAAGAGATCGCGGCCGAGATGGTCGGTGCCGAACCAGTGTTCCAACGATGGCGGCTGCAGCTTGTGCAGCACGTCGATCTTGACCGGTGAATAAGGCGCCAGCCAGGGCGCGAAGATCGCGGTGACAATGAAGCCGGTAACCAGGATCAGCGCCACGCGGGTGAAGGGGTCGGCGAGCAATGCGCGCAGCAGCACAAGCCGTTGTCGATCGGGCCTGGATGGAGAGGCCTCAGCCACGGAAGACATCACGGACCCTCGGGTCGAGCCGCGCGATGAGAAGATCGGCGGCGATGGTGATGGAGACGTAGATGGCGGTCATGATCAGCACCGTGCCCATGACGACCGGATAGTTGCGGGTGCTGACGGCGTCGGTGATCAGCTTGCCGATGCCGGGCCTGGCGAACACCGCCTCGACGAAGACGGCGCTGGACAGGATGCTGCCGAGGCCGACCGCGACCAGCGAGATGGTCGGGATGATGGCGATGCGCAGCGCATATTTGGAGACGATCTTCCATTCCGGCAGGCCGAAGGAACGCGCGGTACGGATATGGGGCTCGCCCATCACCTCCATCATCGAGGCGCGCACCATGCGGGCGATATAGCCGATCCAGCCGAGGGCGATCGCCGCGGCCGGCATGACCAGCGCCCTGGCCTGGCTGAAGAGATCGCCGGCCTCGCCCGCCCCGATGGCGGGCAGCCAGCGCAGCGTGACGGCAAAGAGCAGCAGCGAATAGATGGCGACGACGAAGGACGGCACCGCGATGACACCGACTGAAAGCACGCCGATGAAAGCGTCGGCGGCCGTACCGCGCCGCATCACCGAGAGGCAGCCGAGCGGCACGCCGATGAGCAGCGCCACGGCGAGCGCCGTCAGCCCCAGGACAAGCGTGTTCGGCAACGCTTCCAGGACCAGTGTGGAAACGGGCCGGTTCGACCAGACATCGTAGCCGAGATTGCCGGTCAGCGCGTTGCGGAAGAATTCGACGATCTGCCACCAGACCGGCTGGTCGAGCCCCATGCGCTCGATCAGTAGCCGCTTCAATTCCGGCGTGGCGCGCGGACCGAGCGCCACGGTCGCGGGATCGCCCGGAACCAGGAAGACGGCAGCATACATGGCGACCATGACGAGGACGAGGATCAGGAGACCGAGACCGATGCGCTTCACTGCGTATGCGAGCATGGCCTCCCCTCCTTCAGGCGAAATCGCGCCTGATGCGCCGTGTCGCCGAGGCGCTGTGCACGAGCTTGCCTCGTTCTCGGGCTTCAAGGCGCCAACTCAGGTCGAAATGCGTTTCATCCGCCGTCAGCTCGGTCACCGCCCTCGCTTCGGTATCGGCATCGGCGCTGGCGATCGCCCATCGATATTCGGTGATGAGCTTTGCCGAGAGGGGATCGCCGCTGCTGATGCTCATCGTATCGCTGTTGGCGGAAGACACGGTGATCGCGCGATCGTCATAGCGCCTGCTTCCATGATCCGAGGTCAGGGCGATGATCTGCAGGCTCGAGCCGACGTCCTCGGTGACGATGCGACGGTCGAAGCCTTCGTCCAGCGTCGTGGTCGGGACCGGCGGCGCGGTTTCGGCCGGCTCGAAGCGGACGTCGCGGTCGCGCGGCGACGGCGGCCGCACCGGAAGAACCAGCTTGCTGTCGCCGCTCGAGACCGACAGCACCGAAAGTTTCGGTTGCGGCCATAGGATCGGCCAATGCTGGTTGGCCAGCGCCAGCCGAACGCGGTGCCCCTTGGGTATGGCGCGGGCGAAATCGTTGAGCTTGAGCTTGACGCGGAACGGCGTTCCGATCGGACAGGGCGTCGGATGCTCGTGGCTGTCGCGATGGCTGAGGTTGAGCACGCCATAAGTCATCAGCGCCGAGGTGCCGTCGGGATAGACGTCGCAAAGGCGGGCGGCAAGGTTGACATGCGGCTGGTCGACGCTGACGAGCAGATCGAGCTCGGGCGCGCCAAGCAGGGTCAAATCATCTTCCAGCGGCAAAGTGTCGAAGCACAGCGCCAGGCCGTCCTCGCGGCGCTGGTCGATGGGCATATCGGGGCAGGAACCACCGTAGCCGCCCCAGCGGCCGCAGTCGCGGCCGGCGGTGGCGGGAGAGCATACCGACAGCGTGGCGCCAGGTACCGGTTGGCCGTCCAGTCCGGCGGCGTTCAGATGCAAGACGCGGCGCTCGACACGTGGCGACGGCCATTGGTCCTCGGCCGCCCAACTGCCGGCATGATCCGGAAGATAGAAAGGCTGCGGCCGCTCCTCGCCGGTGATCCAGACCCGGTAGAGCGGCTCGTCCATGATGCCGGTGTCTTCGGCGCAAAGCCAATGACGCCACCAGCGCAGCGCCTCCTGCAGATAGCCGATCAGCGGACCCGGCGCGCCGCGACAGGGATAGGCATGCGACCACGGTCCGACGATGCCAAGCTTCGGCCCCGGCAGATGCTCCAGCAGGCGCGGCACGAAGTTCGAATAGCTGTCCTCCCAACCGCAAACGGCCATGACGGCGCATTCGATCGCGGCATGATTCTCGCAGACCGAACCCTGCCGCCAGTAGTCGTCGCGACGCTGGTGCGCGAGCCAGATTTCCGACAGCGAGCGTGTCGCTTCCAGACGGCTGATCCACATGGCGCGCCAGGCGTCACCGACAATCTGCGGGTCGGGCGCCATCGACTTCTTCACCAGCATGAAGTTCGACCACATCTCCTGCTCGGTGAGCAGGGCGCCGCCCATATAGTGGATGTCGTCGGCATAGCGATCGTCGGTGGCGCAGTTGGCGATGATGGCCTTCAGCGCCGGCGGCCGGCGCGCCGCGACCTGCAGCGCGTTGAAGCCGCCCCAGGAAATGCCGGTCATGCCGACATTGTCGTTGCACCAGGACTGCGCCGCCAGATGGGCGATGATCTCGCATGCGTCCTCCTGCTCGCGCGGCAGATATTCGTCGGCCAGGTCGCCATCGGAATCGCCGGAGCCGCGGATGTCGATGCGGGCGCAGGCGATGCCGTGGCCGGCAAGCCAGTGGTGGATGTCGATGTCACGGGCAACGGTGCCGTCTCGGCGCCGGTAAGGCACCATTTCGACCACCACGGGCACCTTGCCCTCGGTGCGCGGGCGCCACACCGTGGCGGCGATTTGCGTGCCGTCAGCCAGCGCGATCCAGTATGGATCGACGGTTTCGACGGCAAAGGGAAACTCGGTCCGTACCACGGCGGGTGCCCATCAATGCCTTGTTGAACGTTCGTACAACAAGAGCAGCCGGGATGCAATGGTGTTTTAGTCAGGTGCGACCAAAGGGTAGGCAGAACTGTATTCACCCACCGCTGAAGGTACCCGAGAATTGGCGTTCAGGTGAGGCGCTCCCGCGCCTGCAATGAGCCTCTTCGCGCGCCTGGCTCGAAGCACAGCTGCCGTCGTTGACAAGTGGTAGTTCGCTCGCTGAAGCCGCCGGCTGCGCGCACTCACGCTGGGAGGGCTTGACCCGATTCCTGCGTGACGGTCGAACCCGCTCGACACTAACGCGGTAGAGCGCGCGATCGGACCTGCCGCGCTCGGCTGCAAGAACCATCTCTGTGTGCAGCGAAGTCGGCGTCCAGCAGGCGCAACTGCGCTATCCGTTGAATTTTCAGGCAATGTCACCAACCAGCGGCGGCTCACCCAGACCGACCTAAAGGATGAACACTCGGCCACGCTGCCAGCAGCCCGCGATCAGAGCGCGTCTGGTCTACCTACGGCGAAGGAATAGAAGATAAAAAGCGGCAAACACACGAACTATCCCAATATTTACCGCCAGCCGCTCCCAGAATCGACCTCGGAGGACCAGAAAGTCGACACCGACGGTCGCAAAGCAGTCATTCAGAACTTTGTGGTCGACCTGTGCCATGGCATTGGCGACTCGGACTGCTGCAACGACGTATCCCGACCGGCGGCAGTCAAGCTGCGCCGGGCCGGAGCTGCGAGTAATATTCGGGAACCGAACCATCCACTTTGGCGGCGTCCTCTACGTTGCGGATGGAAACCCTAGCCAGCGCCCAAAAAGAAATCGTTCCGCCACCGGCCACCGGCCTCATGCCGGACGGGCGCGCCGTTCCTGTCGATGAACCGCGCCGAGATGACGGCGCTCGGTTGGAACGAATGCGCTTCCTTGAAACGGCGCCGTAGGGGATCGGCCGCCCAGGACGGGCACTCGAGGCGCACCTCTTCCGGCATGCCGGGATGGTCGATTGTGCATCCCTGCAATTTGACCAGCAGCGCGTGCTCATGATCCATCAGGATGGCAGGCGCGAATTTCACCCCATTGAACAGGCGTTTGGTCTGTTCGGGCGTCCTGCCTTCCTTCAGCGTGAACCATGCCAGCAGCCGGGTGCGGGGCATATCCTCGCGCCCATGCTTGACCAGCCACCAGCCAAGCCGTCCTTGATGCCGGAGCGCATAGAGCGACTCTAAAATCTGACCACGGTCCTTGTCGCCGATATAGCGTCGGGCGCCAAACCAGGCCGGGACGGCTGCATCCGCGGGACGCGCGACGCTATCGACTTCGTGCATAAGATCGAGGGTGGCTTGCAGACGTGCGGCAGGGATCACGGAACGACGATCAGGCTGAAAACGCCTATACAGGCGACAGGGCTGCTCCTGACCATTGTTCGCGCGTGTCGGCCTGCCGCCAGCGAGCGATTATCGCGAGGCGACAACCTACATTTGGATCGTGGTCACAACATCTATGATGCGGCCTGGCCATTTTTTTGCGCCCTGCAGGCCGCTTGCGGCGAGGCATAGAGCTGTGACGGCGCAGCCCAAGCCTCGTCCCCTTCCCTACGTTCGCCGGTGACCAGGCTGCGCATCTGCGATAGATAGGTCTCTATGAAAAAGGCGGTCTGCGACTCCAGCGGCGTATAAGGCCCGGGGCGATAGGCGCGCGAGGCAATCCCTTCGGCGTTGTCTTCCGTGATCTTCTTGTCCTGGACGGTCGTCACGTCCCACATCCATGAAATCTTGTCGGCGTCCGCGGCCGGATCGGCATCCTTGTCGACGAGCCAGGTCAGGATCACGTCGGTCTCGTTGGCGTTGCGCGGAATCATCTGGAACATCGTCAGATAGTCGTTGGGCGCGCTTAGGAACGAAAGCCGGCCGATCCGGAACCCATTCTCGCCGCCGTCATACTTGCCGCGCCCGCCCATCAGGCACGAGACCGGCTGGCCATCGTCGGAAAGCGTGAGGCGGCCCGAGCCGATCGGCTTGCGATGCATGGCGTAGGGCATCGTGTCCAGGTCGCCTGGCTCCCACACGCCCTTGTGGAACTCGGCGTCGCCGATGACGCTGTGCCAGGCGTCGATCTCCTGCCTCCATTCGGCGGCGTTGTAGTCGTCGCGCATGGCGGTCACCTTCACATGGCCGTTGACGCGGAAATATTCGGGATGAGCCGGGCGGCAGTGGTAGCACTCGAGGAAATTCTCCAGCACAAGCTTCCAGTTCGCCTTGGTCAGGTAATTCTTGCGCGCGACGATGCGTGCGTTGGCGATCCCGTTCTCGCGCAGAAGATCCGTTAGCCCGGCCGCCGCCGGTTCGATGTCAGGCAGGCTGGAGGCATCGAGGCCGCATATCACCAGACCACCCATCACCTTCGTCGGCACCTTGTGCAGTCCGAGGCTGTCGCCATCGACGCCTTCGGGCAGGTCGCGCCGGGTCTGCAACTCACCGGTCAGCCGGAAGGACCAGGCATGATAGGGGCAGACCAGCAGCTTGCCGCGGCCATCCTTGATGCACAGGCGCGAGCCGCGATGGGTGCAGACATTGTAGTAGGCGGCAATATCATCCTCGCCATCGCCATGACGGGCGACGATGATCTCCTCGTCGAACAATTGACGGATGACGTAACTGCCCTTCTCCGGCACCTCGCTCAAATGGGCGACGATGACCCATTGGCGAGGGAACCACAATTCGCGCTCGAGCGCGAAGATATCCGGGTCGAGGTAGAAGGCCTGCTGCAGCGACCAGTCCTTGCGATGCTCGTCAATCAGCCTGACCACGCGCGCGCGATCGAGGCCGGACAACATCTTGTCGTTTGCATACATGGCAGGCTCCGGGGCTGGCAAATGCCTTTTGATCAGGGTTGCAGCGAATTGCGGCACTCATCAACCATGGATTTGGCAGGCTTCCATCTCGAAAAGTCATGGAATACTCTTATCCTCGATGAAGACGCTCAAAGCCTCGCTTCCCTTGCTCAACGCGATGGTCGCATTCGAAGCGACCGCGCGACGCGGCAACCTGACGGCCGCCGCCGAGGAGCTTGCCATCGCGCAATCGGCCGTGTCGCGCCACATCGCCAATCTGGAAAAGCGGCTCGCGCTGGACCTTTTGGCCCGCAAGGGCAATCGCGTCTCGCTGACCGAGAACGGCGCCGCGCTGGCCGAGGCGATACGAGACGGGCTGGGCACGATCCGCGACGCCGTCGCGCGCCTGCAGGAGGCCGATCGCGATTCCCTCGTCATCGCCAGCGGCTACGACCTCGTCCAGGCTTGGCTGATGCCGCGCTTCGACCTTGTGACCTCGCTCGTCACGCATGGCCGTGTCACGCTGCTGACCTCCAGCAATCCCGACGATTTCGGCCGGCCGGAAGTCGGGATTTCGATACGCTTCGGACGTCCCGAGCTTTGGCCTGGCCTCGCCGCCCGCAAGCTGTTCGACGGGGAGTGGTTTCCTGTCTGCTCGCCGGGCTTCCTCGAAAGGCACCCTGCTCTGGCCTCGGAGGATCCGGCAGCCTTCCTCGACGTGCCGCTGCTGCATCTCGCGGCTCCCGAAGATGCGATCGACAATTGGAGATCCTGGATCGGCACTACGCGGAGCCTGCCCGGTCCGACATTCTCCAGCTATCTGTCGATGATGCATGAGGCGATAGCCGGCCGCGGCGCGGCGCTCGCCTGGGCCGGCTTCGTCGAAGAGCAGCTCAGGCTCGGGCAATTGGTGCGGTTGACCAGGACTCCGCGCCGCCATGCCGATGCGTTCTACATCGTCACCCGCAGGAAGACGACGCCAACCGAACAGATGGTGGCGCAAGCCCTGCTCGACAGCGCGACAGCCCGCTGACCTGCCGCTGGTCTCATTCCGCGGCGGTGGCGAAACGCCTGGCGCCGTGGCGCGCGCTCCATGCGGGCATCGAGGCCTCGACATCTTCCTCGCTCGGGAAGGCATCGCGCGCGTAGCGGTCGACCCTGAAGCGCGCCGGATCGACCAAGCGCGGCGTGTCCAGCAGGATCTCGGTGGCCAGCCTGCCGAGGCCCGGTCCATGGCTGACGCCGGTCTCGTTGTCGCCACCCGCGACGACGATGTTCGCGTGGCCCGGCACATGCCCGACCATCAAGCCAACGTCCGGCGTGTAGCAGGGGATGCCTTGCGACCAGTTCGCGACCTTCGAGTCGCGGAGCGGCGGGAAGACTTCCTGCAGCTTGCCCATCTGGTGATCGACCATGGACTGCATCAGCTCGCGATTGTGCGGCTGGCCGGGTTCGAGGTCGCTCTCCTCCAGGCGATGCATCGGCGTGTAGTGGCTCCCCGTGCCCCACATGATCGCGCCAAAGGTCTCGCGCAGCCAAAGCCGCAACTCGCGGCACTGGATGGTCGGCAGCGTCGAGGGCAAGCCTCGATCGTCGGTGACCACGCGCGTGGCCAGCACGCGCAGCAGCGGCAGGTGCCAGTCGAGGCTGGCGAGGACCTCGTTGTTCCAGGCGCCCGCCGCCACGACCACGCCATCGGCCTCGATGCTATCGCGGTCGGTTTCCAGCGTGACCTTGCCGCCGACGTCGCTGATCTTCCGCACCCTGGTCCTGTCGCGCACGACGCCGCCGAGCTTCTTGATCTCGTTGACCAGCACGCCGAGCGCGAGCTTGGTGTCGACCTGTATGCCATGCGGGTTGTAGGCGCCGGAGTGAACTTTCGCCGGATCGACCAGCCCGCCCATCTTCTCGCCGATCTGCGCGGCGTTAAGATCCTGCATCTCCTTCGGCGCATAGGGTGAGCTGAGCACCGGCATGACGAAATCCTCGCGCCCCTGCGGCGTGAGCGTCATGATCAACGTGCCGTTCGGCCGGTAGCCGATCTCGGTACCCAGTTCATGCAGCATGCGGTAGAAGTCGAGACCGTATTGTTGCAGGCGAAGGCCTTCCTCGCCGGCCGGGATCATGCCGGCCGACCAATGCGAGACGAAGCCGGCGCCGGCGCTGGTCGTTGCCGAGCCCGGCTCGGTTGCCTCCACGAGCGTCACGTTCTTCACACCCGACTTCAGCAGATGGTAGGCGGTGGAGCAGCCGATGATGCCGCCGCCCACGACCACGATATGCTTGCTGTTGCTTGCTGCCGGCATTTCTCTTCCTCCTTAGATCTTCGCGGTCGAAGAACCGCCAACATAGGTGTCAAGCCACCAGACGATGCGGGCGGCGGTGTCGATATATTCCGGATAGCCGCGCAGGCTATGGCCGGCGCTCGGATAGGTCGCGAGCGCGCTTGGCGAACCCGAGCGCAAGGCCGCGAAATGGCACTCCAGCGCCTGGCCGGGGGGCGTGCTCTTGTCGATGCCGCCGGCCATGACCAGCGTCGGGACCTTGCTGAGCTGCCGGTAAAAGGCGGGGCTGCGGGTAAAATAGGCGCCGCCTTCTTCCCATGGCGAGGATTCCAGCATCAGCGCGTCGAATTCCGGTATCTGCGTCGTGCGATGCTGGCTGTACCAGTCGCCGACGGGCGAGATCGGAATGGCGGCGGCGAAGCGGCCGCTGCGCGTCGGCAGCCATGCGGACATGAAGCCGCCATAGCTGGTGCCGGTGACGGCGACGCGATCCGGGTCGACCAGGCCTTTCTCCACCAGGGCATCTATGCCGCTCAAAATATCGTCGGCATCGGCGCCGCCCATGTCGCCCTGCACGGCGCGGGCGAAGGCGTCCCCGCGTCCCGTGCTGCCCCTAGGGTTGGGAAAGAAAATCGTCCAACCGCGCGAGACGAGCAGTGGAGCGGAACGCGTTCGCGCCATCCAGCGGTTGCGATGGGACGAGATCGGCCCGCCATGGATATCGACCAGCAGCGGCGTCGGCCCGGCCGCCGCCAGCGGGCGGACAAGCCAGCCCTGGATTTCGAGTCCGTCGCGGGCACGCCAGGAAAACGGCTCGGCCTTGCCGCGGCCGGCCATCGCGGACTGCGCATCGGACGCCATGAGCGACGCGATCTCGCGCAGTCCGCCATCGGCGACCTCGGCCAGGAATGGAGCCCGGTCATAAGCCTCCGCGATGAAGAGCGAGCCCGCGGCCCCGACCGGCACACTGGAGGGCACCCACTCGCCGCAGGTCAATTCGGTCGACGACCAGCGTTCGGTCACCCCTGCGGCGGAGACATCGCAATCGGCCAGCACCGTCTCGTGGCCGCGGATGCCTGCCATATGCAAGCTGGACGCGGAGCGCCATTCGATCGAGGTGACATCGATCGAATTGGTCGGCACGACTGCAACCTCGCCGCCGAACGGATCTAGGATCGACAGCTGCCCGGCAACAAGGCCGCGATCGCTGCAGAAGGCCTGGATGAAGGCGATACGGGCGCCGTCGGGCGAGCCGCGAGGAACGCCGATCTGGTCGCGCGGCGTGTGAAGAAGGGTGGCCGATCCCGACTTCGCGTCGATCAGCGAAAGCTTCGCCGCATACCAGCTGCCCTCGCCATGGTCATCGCTGGTCACGGCGGCGATCTTGTCGGCGCCGCACCAGCTCGCTTCCCATACATTGACCGGCGCCGATGTGAGCGGCGCGGGTTTGGCCTTCATATCCCAGATCCAAACCCGGCGCCAAAGGTCCTCGCCTTCGCCCCAACCGACTTCGGGCAGCCATGCGGGCGCATCCGTCTTCTGCTTCTGCGCGTAGCCACCGTGAATTCCAGCCAGATCCGCGCCGACGCCGGCAACGACGAGCAGCAACCTTTGGCCGTCGGGCGCCCAGTCCATCAGCTCGATCCGGCCGGGCACATCCGCCACCGCGGTGCCTTCGCCGCCAGACCAGATCTCGATGCGGTCGACGCCCGCCTCTCCACCGGCGTAGGCGACCGCCAGGCTCTCTCCGTCCGGCGCAAGACTGATTTGCCTGGTCTCCGCATCATTGAGCCGTTGAGGCGATTCACCGCCGCGCCCCACCTGATAGAGACGGCTGACCGGCGCGCCATCGAGGCCGCCCTCGAAGCTCTGGCCGATGAAAAACATCGCATCGCTGGAGGCGTGACCGCAAAGAGAGCGAGCCGCGAAGACGTGCCCGTCCAGCCCGAAGAGAGCGGCATACAAACCCGCTGCCTCGGCGAATTCCGCGGCGGAGCGGAAATCCCCCGACATCCGGCCGGCAATCGGCGCGATCATCGATCCGGAGTTCCGCACGCTGCTCATCTCGACTTCCCAACACCTCGCTCAACCTGGCGCTATCGCCACGGCAAGCTCCCGGACCCAACCATAACGACAGCCGGAGCATTGTCTAGACACCGGTGTACATTAGATTGGGCCAAGGGCCTTGACGGCACGATGGGCGGTTGACCCGCCATGATCGGAACGCGCAGATTTCGAAGCAACGTAACAACCGGACAAAGACGCGATGAACCTTGACGACAAAGTCCAGTCGATCCTGAAGAGCGAAGTCATCTGGGATGCGCATTCCGGCTTCATGCCCGACCCGGCCGCGGACCTGAACAATCTGCGGATCTGGCGCGACGCAGGCGTCGACTATCTTTCCATCGATGTCGGCTTCGATCTCCTGCCCTGGGAAAAGACAGTCGCCACGCTTGCCTGTTTCCGGCACTGGATCCTGGCGCGTCCGGCCGACTACGCGCTCGTCTCGTCGGCCGACGAAATCCTCGCCGCGAAGGCGCAAGGCAAGCTGGCGGTCACTTTCGACATCGAAGGCATGAATGCGCTGAACGGCCGGGTCGAAATGGTCGAGTTCTACCATCGCCTCGGCGTGCGACAGATGCTGTTCGCCTACAACCGCAACAATCTCGCCGGCGGCGGGTGCCACGACGAGGACACAGGTCTGACCGCATTCGGCCGGCAGGTGATCGACGAAATGAACCGCCTCGGCATGTTCGTGGACGTGACCCATACGGGCTATCGCACCACGATGGACGTGATGGAGTATACGGACCGGCCAGTGATCTTCTCGCACTCCAACCCGAAGGCGCTCTGCGCTCACGGGCGCAACATCACCGATGACCAGATCAAGGCTTGCGCCCGTACCGGCGGCATCATTGGCGTCGTGGGCCTCAACCGCTTCCTCGACGAGGGCCGCACCGATTCCGAGCGGCTGGCCGACCACGTCGAATATCTGATCGACCTTGCCGGTCCGCGCCATGTCGGCATCGGGCTCGACTATGCTTTCCCGGTCGAGGTCGAAGGCATCGAGGACATCATCTCCAGCAATCCGCATTTCTGGCCAAAGAACGAATATCCCGAAGGCAAGACGACCTATTCGAGCCCGGGCCAGACGAAGGAGCTTATCGAGGTGCTGCTGCGCCGCGGCCATCCGGAACGCACTGTTCGCGACGTCATGGGCGGCAACTTCATGCGGCTGGCGCGCGAGATCTGGAAATAGCCGATCGAAATGGCAATCGCGTCGGTCGCGGATAAAAGGCGTCCGGTCCGACGGCACAGGATGCATTTTTTTCACTAGACATATGTGTATAGCCGGGGCAGGCTGATCGAAACGGGGGCCTTTGGAAGGATCTCCCGAAGCCCGGCCGATGCCGGCGGACAATATAAACAAGAGGGGCAGAGCATGATCAAAACCGCAAACATCAACATGACGCGCCGCGGCGTGCTGGCCGGCGTCGGCGCGCTAAGCCTTGCCTCGCTGATCTATTCGACGAAACGCTCGCAAGCGGCGGGTTCCATCCTCAAGGTGCGCTCATACGGCGATATCCAGACGCTGGATCCGGCCTTTCGCCTGGCCGCGCCCGAAGGCGACATCACCAACGTCATTTTCGCCGGCCTGGTTGTCGCCACGCCCGGTGACAGCTGGGGCTGGAAGCCGATGGCTGTGGAGAAGATAGAGCAGCTCGACCCACTCACGATCGCCTTCAAGCTGCGCGACAATATCGGCTTCACCGACGGTTTCGGTCAGCTGACCGCAGAGGACGTGAAGTTCTCGATCGAGCGCATCGCCGATCCCGCCAACAAGTCCCCTTATGCGGGCGACTGGGCGACGCTCAAGGAAGTCGAGGTCAAGGACAAGCTTTCGGGTATCATCCATCTGAACAAGGCGTTCGCGCCGTTGTGGACCTCGACCTTGCCGACGCCGTCGAGCACGATCCTGTCCAAGCGCGCCGTGACCGAGGCTGGCGGTAAGCTCGGCGTGAAACCCGTGGCGCAGTCAGGCCCCTATCTGCTCAAGGAATGGACGCCCAAGCAGCGCACCGTGCTCGTGCGCAACCCGGACTGGAAATACGAGCAGGGCGGCTACGACGAGATCCACGTCCATCCGATCGAGGACGAAAAGACCGCCGAGCTTGGCTATGAGGCAGGCGACCTCGACTACACCTGGACGGCCGTGTCCTCAATCAAGCGGCTGAAGGAAACGCCGCCGGCGGACACCGTCGTGGTCGAGAAGCCGTCGCTGGCCTTCGTCTGGCTCGGCATGAACCAGATCGCGGCGCCCTTCGACAATCCGGACCTGCGCCGCGCCGTGCAGTATGGCGTCGACCGCAAGGCCGTGGTGGACGCGGCCTATTTCGGCGCCGCCGCCACCTCCACCGGCATCATCGCGCCCGGCCTGGTCGGCCATCGCGAGAAGAACCTCTACGAATACGATCCCGACAAGGCTCGCGAGCTGGTCAACAAGGCCGGCGCCAGCGGAGTCATCGTCACGCTCGACATCCTCAACAAGGCGGAACGCCTGTCGGCGGCGCAGGTCGTGCAGGCGAACCTGCAGGACATCGGCATCAACGTCGAAATCAAGCAGAATGACAGCGGCACGTTCTGGACGCTGGGGTCGAAGCAAAACCCTTATTACAAGAAGCTCCAGATGGTGCTGTCGCGCTTCTCGATGCAGCCTGATCCGAGTTGGGCGACGGAGTGGTACACGACCAGCCAGATCGGTGAGTGGAATTGGGAGCAGTTCAGCAACGCTGAATTCGACAAGCTGGTCACCGAAGGCAAGATCGAGCTCGACCCGGCCAAGCGCGACGTCATGTACAAGAAGATGCAGGACCTGATGGAGGAGAGCGGCTGCTACGTCTTCCTCACCCATGAAGTCACCGGCGTGATGTACCGCAAGAGCGTTGCCGCCGGGCTCAAGCCGAATGGCGAGCCTTGCTTCGCGGACTTCAAACCTGCCTGACGTGATGGACAACGGCACGGCATGGGGCGGAATGGCCGGCTCCTGAGATGCTCCGCTATGCGCTGAAACGGCTGGGCCTGGGCATCATCATCGTGAGCGTCGCGATGGTGATGCTGTTCGCCATGATCTATGTGATCCCGGGCGACCCGGCATCCGTGGCGCTCGGACCGCGCGCCACGCCCGAGATGGTTCAGGCGTTGCGCAGCCGCATGGGGCTGGACCAGCCGATCTGGATCCAGTTCCTCCGGTTCTATTTGTCCGCGTTGCGCGGCGACCTCGGCACCGAGGTGCTGTCCGGGCGGCCGGTGCTGGACGTCGTGTTCGAGCAGTTGCCGTACACACTGGCGCTGATCGCGGGCGCGATCTCATGGTCGGTGCTGCTCGGCATTCCGCTGGGCTGCATCGCGGCGGTGCGGCGCGGCGGCTTCGTCGACCGCGTCATCGGCATCCTGTCGGTCGCGGTCATCGCGGTGCCATCCTTCGTCATCGCGATCTATTCCCTGCTGATCTTTGCCGTCGCCCTGCAGTGGCTGCCGGCCATCGGCGCCGGCGAGCCCGGCAATCTCGCCAGCCAGCTGAAGCATCTTGCCCTGCCCTCGCTCGCAATCGGCGTCGGCTGGGTCGGCTACATCGCGCGCATGGTGCGCGCTTCCATGCTGGAAACGCTGGAAGCCAGCCACATCCGCACCGCGCGCGCTTTCGGCCTGACGGATCGGCGCATCACCTATTCCTATGCCTTGCGTATCGCCATCCTGCCGACCGTCACGCTGCTCGGCGTCGGCATCGGCAATATGGTGTCTTCGGCCGTCTTCGCCGAGATCGTCTTCGCCCGCCCCGGCATCGGCAAGCTGGTCTACGAGGCGATCTCGGTACGCAATTATCCGGTCGTCACCGGCGCCGTTCTGGTGACGACCGTTTTCTTCGTCGTCGTGAACGCTCTCGCCGACATCCTCATTGGTGCGTTGGACCCCCGTGTCAGAACAAGTCTTAATTGACCGGCCATCACGGCAGCGCGTCGCCAAGATCGGCCGCGTGCTTCGGCGCATCGTTCGCGAGCCGCTCGGCGCGTTCGGTCTCACCCTGGTCGTGATCGTCGTTCTCTCGGCTCTCTTCGCCGACGTGCTCAGCAGCTACCCACCGACGAAACTCGCCCCGGCCGAGCGCTTCGCGCCCGCAAGCCTGCATCACCTGCTCGGCACGGACCATCTGGGACGCGACCTGTTCTCGCGTGTGCTCCATGGCGGCCGCATCGCGCTGGCCATTGCGCTTGGCGCGACCGGACTGTCGCTCATCGGCGGCATCGCGCTTGGGCTCATCGCAGGCTACGGGCCGCGCTGGCTCGACAATCTGATGCTCCTGCTCTTCGATGCCATCAAGAGCTTCCCGACCGTGATGCTGGCGCTTACGCTGGTCACGCTGACCGGACCTTCGCTGCTTGCGGTGCTGATCGTGGTCGTGCTGGTCAACGTGCCCGGCTATGCCCGCATCATCAGGACACAGACGCTCGTGCTGAAGTCCGCTGAACATGTGATGGCGGCGCGCTCGATGGGCGCAAGCACCGCGCGCATTCTCACCGTCCACATATTGCCCAACGTCATCGGCCCCATCCTCATCCTCGCGTCGATGGACATCCCGGTCGTCGTGGCGATCGAGGCCGGTCTGAGCTTCCTCGGCCTCGGCGTCAGACCGCCTCTGCCAAGCTGGGGCGCGATCCTGAACGACGGCTTCGTCAACATCCGCGATTCATACTGGATCGTGGTCGCGGGCGGCCTGCCGATCATCCTCACAACGCTCGGCTTCACCTTCCTCGGCGAGACCCTGCGCGACGTTTTCGACCCCCGGCTGAAGAGGCGCGGATGACCGTCCTCGACGTCAAGGACCTCAGCGTCGACTTCGCCACCGAAGCCGGCACGTTGCAGGCGCTGCGCAAGGTGAGCCTGGAGGTGCCGACGAACCGGATCGTCGGCGTCGTCGGCGAGTCGGGTTGCGGAAAATCGACATTGATCAATGCCATTCTCGGCCTGCTCGCAGACAACGGCAGGGTCACGTCGGGCCAGATTCTGTTCGAGGGCAAAAGCGATCTCGTCCGTCTCGACGGCACAGGCATGCGGGCGTTGCGCGGCCAGAAGATCGCAACCGTCTTCCAGGACCCGATGGGGGCGCTGAACCCGGTGCTTTCCGTGGGCAAGCAGATGCGCGACATCCAATACCGCTCCGGACTGTCGCGCAAGGCGAAGGACGCGCTCTCCATCGCGATGCTGCGCAAGGTCCGGATTCCCGATCCTGAGCGCCGGCTGGCGCAGTTTCCGCACGAATTCTCGGGCGGCATGAAGCAGCGCATCGCGATCGCCATGGCGCTGCTGATGCAGCCTTCGCTGCTGATCGCCGATGAGCCGACAACGGCTCTCGACGCCACGCTCGAAGTCGCCATCATCGAGTTGCTCAAGGACTTGCAGAAGCAGATCGGCTGCTCCGTGCTGTTCATCTCGCATCATCTCGGCGTCGTCGCGGAACTGTGCGACGAGATGATCGTCATGTATGCCGGCGAAGTGGTCGAACGCGGCTCGACCCGCGACATCTTCCACAACCCGCGACATCCCTACACGAAGAAGCTGCTCGCCTGCGATCCGGCAAGGCTCTCGCGGCGCGAGCCGCGGCTGCCCACCATTCCCGGCACGCTGCCGGACCTGTGTAACCGCCCCAAGGGTTGCGTTTTCCAGGCACGCTGCGAGCTGGCGGACGATGTCTGCTCCGCGATGCCGCCCGATACCGCGCTGAGCGCGTCGCACGTCGCGCGATGCTGGCACACCGATGAGACGGCCGGAGCGGCCGCATGACGACAGAACCTCTGCTTTCCGTTTCCGATCTTCGCGTGCGCTTCCGCGTCGGCGGCATGATGAGCGCGTTGGCCGGCCGGCGGACGGAGATCGAGGCCGTCGCCGGTGTCGGCTTCACGCTGGAGCGCGGCCAGACGCTTGCACTGGTCGGCGAGTCCGGATCGGGCAAGACCACGCTCGCGCGCGCCGTGAACGGCCTGCAGGCGACGGCTGGCGGTTCGGTCCGCTTCGAGGGCCGAGAGCTGAACGAGCTGACCAAGGCGGAATGGAAGCCGCTGCGGCGCAAGATGTCGATGATGTTCCAGGACCCGGTCGGCTCGCTGTCGCCGCGCCTCAGCGTCCGTTCGCTGCTGGCGGAGCCGTTCGCCATCCACGACCTGTCCGGCCGCAGCCTCGAAGCCGAGGTGGAGCGCCTGCTCGCCCTGGTCGGGCTTCCGCGCGATTTCGCCGAGCGCTATCCGCACCAGCTCTCCGGCGGCCAGGCGCGCCGGGTCGGCGTCGCGAGGGCCGTCGCGCTCGACCCGGTGCTGATCATCGCCGACGAACCGACAGCCGGGCTCGACGTATCGATCCAGGGCGAGGTGCTCAATCTGCTCAACGACCTGCGCGACCGCATGGGCCTGTCGATGCTCATCATCACGCACAATCTGCACGTCGTGCGCCAGATCGCCGACCGGATGGCGGTGATGTATCTCGGGCGCTTTGTCGAGGAAGGCGAGACCGAGGCGATTTTCCGGGCGCCGCATCATCCCTACACGGCCGCGCTGCTGTCCGCGAACCCCGAGCCCGATCCCGACAAGGTGCATAACCGCATCGCGCTGCCGGCCGAAGTACCGTCACTGCTCGACAGGCCTTCGGGCTGTGAGTTCCACACACGCTGCCCGTTCGCGCAAGACATCTGCACAACGCAGGCGCCGACCTCGTCCGCAGTCGGCTCGAGCCGGCTCACCTGTCACTTCCCGCTCAATGCCGGCCCAAGCGCCGTCGAGGCAATCGCCGCAAGTTAAGAGAAGGTCCGTCCGATGAAAGACATCCGCGTGGTCACCGATTTCCCGCGCAAGGTACGCCAGATCGAAAACTTGTGGATCCCGATGCCGGACGGCGTGAAGCTCGCCGCACGCATCTGGCTCCCGCAGGACGCCGAAGCCGATCCGGTGCCGGCCATCCTCGAATACCTGCCCTATCGAAAGCGCGACGGAACGGTGGAGCGCGACGCGCTCACCCATCCCTATTTCGCCGGCCACGGCTATGCCGGCGTGCGTGTCGACATGCGCGGCACCGGCGACAGCGAAGGCGTCTGCAAGGGCGAATATCTGAAGCAAGAACAGGACGATTGTCTTGCCGTCATCGAATGGCTGGCGAATCAGCCCTGGTGCTCGGGCGCGGTCGGCATGATCGGCATCAGCTGGGGCGGCTTCAACGGACTCCAGGTCGCCGCCCGCCGCCCGCCGGCGCTGAAGGCGGTCATCTCGCTCTGCTCCACCGACGACCGTTACAACGATGACGTCCATTATCTCGGCGGCGCGCAAATGTGCGACAATCTGATGTGGGGCACCACGGCCTGGGCGATCGCCATGACGCCTCCCGACCCGCTGATCGTCGGCGACCGCTGGCGCGAGATGTGGGAGGGTCGCCTCGACGGCAACGGCATCTGGATGCAGGACTGGTTCGAGCACCAGCGCCGCGACGACTTCTACAAGCACGGCTCGATCTGCGAGGATTATTCCGACGTCGAAATCCCGGTCTACGCCGTCGGCGGTTGGGCGGACGGCTATCCGAACCCGATCTTCCGCATGCTTGAAAGCTTGCCGGGTGTCCGCAAGGGACTGATCGGCCCATGGGGCCACAAATACCCGCACTTCGCCATGCCGGGCCCGCGTATGGGCTTCCTCCAGGAATGCCTGCGCTGGTGGGACCAGTATCTCAAGGGCATCGACGCCGGCATCGCCGACGAACCCATGCTGCGCGCCTGGATGCAGGAGCCGGCGCCGCCGGCCGCCATCTATGAGGAGCGCCCAGGCCGCTGGGTTGCCGAGCCGTCATGGCCGGGACCCGGCATCGGCGAGCGCGCGCTCGCCTTGTCACCCGGCCGTCTTGCCGAGGGCGCGGGCAGCGACGACGTGCTGACGATCCGCTCGCCCTCGACGGCGGGGCTCTCGTCCGGCGCGTGGTGCGGCTACGGCGTCCTGCCGACCTTGCCGGTCGACCAGCGCATGGAAGCCGGCAACGCGCTCGTCTTCGAAACCGATCCTCTCGAGGAAGCCGTGGAGATCCTCGGCTTCCCGGAATTCGAGGTGAAGCTCGCCTCGGACAAGCCGGTCGCGCTGATCTCGGCCACGCTGTCGCTCGTGCTTGAAGACGGCGCGGCCTCGCGCGTCAGCTACGGCATCCTCAACCTCACGCATCGGCATGACGATCTCGAATTGGCACCGATGACGCCGGGCATGGCCGAAACGGTGCGCGTCAAATTGCGCTGCTGCGGCCAGCGCTTCGAGAAGGGCCAGCGCATCCGGCTTGCCGTTGCAACGGCGCATTGGCCGATCGTCTTCCCGGGGCCGGAGAAGACGACGCTGTCGATCCATTGCGCCGGCAGCAGGTTGGTCCTGCCGGTGCGCAAGCCGCAGCCGCTCGACAAGACACTCCCGGAATTCGAGGGACCGGAAAGCGCCACGCCGATGGCGCAGGAAGCGATCAAGGCGGGCGAGCCTTTCCGGCGCGAGGTGACCACGGACCAGATCACCGGCGAGACGAGCTATACGGTCGTCATCGACGCCGGAACGGTGCGCCATCCACACACCGGCATGACCCTGTCGCAGAGACAGACCGAGGTCTTCGTCGTCCATCCGGACGATCCGAACTCGGCGCGCGGGACCGTGACGTGGGACAAGACCTATTCGCGCGGCGACTGGAACGCCGGTGTTTCGGTCTCCGCCACGGTGCGCGCGCTGCGCGATGTCTGGCGCATGGAAACGCATCTCATCGCACGCGCCGGCGACGAGGTCGTGGTCGACCGCGAAGAGGTCAAGGAGTTTCCACGCGATCTGAATTGATGTGATCGTGGATGGCGGGACTGCTCAGCCGGGACGTCTCGGCAGCATCTTTTTGGCGAAGGCCTCCACCTCTCCTTCGCGAGGAGCTTCGCCCGTGTGCGTGAGCAGGTAGGCCGGCGTCAGGAAGAGACGGTTGCTTACCGGCTCGACGATCTCGAGCGAATAATAGCCGATCTGCGTGAAGTACAGCACGCGCGCCCGCACGAACGCTTCAGTGGCTTCATAACCATGCCGTGAAAACATCGCCCGGATGGCTTCGACGCGCGCGTCGTCCTCCTCGTTCACGACCCGGTGCACGTCGGCGGACTGGCGCGACCAGGCGCGCACGGCGAAGTCAAGTCGCGGATTGAAGAGCGTTTCGTCCAGCCAGCACTCGAAAATATTGAGCACGGCTTGCGTGATCGACGCGGCCGGCCGGCCGGCCTGCTCGACGATGAAACGGGTGTTGTTGTTGCGCCAGTAATCCAGCAGCTGGTCGAGCAGGTCCTGGCGGCTCTTGAAGTACCAGTAGAAACTGGAACGTGAGACGTTGAGCTTCTGCCCGAGCGCCAGCACGCGCACCGCCTCCACGCCCTCGGAGATCAACGTCTCCAGCGCGAGGTTCATCCAGTCCTCGCGCGTCACCTTGGTGTTGCCGATCAGACCGGACCGCCGCACGACTTCATCAGCACTGGAATCGGAGAACATAGCGGACCGGCCAAGTTTGAACGCCGGCTAGATAGACCTGAAACTACCACGCTACAATACTTGCACTTGTCCAAGCAACTCCCAAAGATACGGGGCAAGGCCCCGGTCGACGTGGAGACGCGCCCGATGGGGATTCCCGAACCGGTAGAAGAGAACGCCGACGCCGGCAAAAAGGATCGAAGCCGAGCGGCTTGCCGCTCCGGGATCGAGCGCGGTGCCCCTGGCGATCAGGCGATCCAGGTTCGGCCCCTCGATCTCGAAGACATGCAGTCCGGCATCCATGGCCGTCACCGCGAAACCGGCCGCGTGCCAGCCGGCCGCAATGGGGAACGGCTGCTCCGCGACCGCAAGAACGCGGTCGCGCGCGATCCGCACCATGTATCTGTCGCCACTGGCAATTGCGCCGGCGCCGAAGCCCTCGCCAGCAAGCCCCGAAGCCTTCGACCAGGCGGCGAGGTCGCCGCTGACCAGAAGCTGGTTCAGCCCGCCAAACGTTCGCATGCCGACGCTGCTTTTGCTGAGCGTAGCGGTGGCCCAGTCGGGCGCCGCCGGCCACTTTTCGGCAAGGTTACGCATGGAGCCGGCTCCCTTCCGGATCGAAGGCGCAAGGCGCGACGATCATCGCCTGTCGCACGACACCCAGATGTTGAACGTCGATCGTTTCGCCGTGCCGCGCCGCGCCCCGTTCGATGAGCGCCAGGGCGACAGGACGTCCCAGGGTCGGGCTCTGATAGCTGGAGGTGACGAAACCGATGCTCCTGAGCCGGCCCTCGCGCTTCTCCACGCCATGCGCGCCGGTCGCCAGCGGCGCCTCGCCTTGACGCAGCGCAAGGCCGACGAGCTGGTTGCGGTCCATGCCGTTGCCGGCTTCGGTGAAAAGCGAGCGCCGGCCGACGAACTCGTTGGCGCGCTTGGTCCGCGGTCCGGCGACGCCCAGATCGTGCGGCATGGTGGTTCCGTCGGTGTCCTTGCCGATGACGATGTATCCCTTCTCGGCGCGCAGGATCATCAGCGATTCAAGTCCCAGCAGAACGGCGTCGAAGGCGCGGCCCTCCTGCTGCATCCTCGCCCACAGCGCCTCCGCCCGGTCGGCGCGGATGGAGATCTCGTAGCTGCGGTCGCCGGTGAAGGAGACCCGGGCGATGCGCACCTCACCACCGGCAAAGCGGCCGGCGGCGACGGCCATATGCGGCAGGCTGGCATCGTCAAGTGCTACGCCCAGATCGAGCGCTTCCACGACCTGGCGCGCATTCGGACCCGAAACGGTCAAGGTGGCGTAGTGCGCGGTGGCATCGTGGATATAGACCGCGTCGCGGCCGAAGCGGTCCTGCCGCCATTCCTCGAGGCGCGCGTGGACCGCGGTGACATGCGAGGACGAGCAGGACACGATGAAGCGATGCTCGTCCAGGCGGACCAGGACGCCGTCATCGAAGACGACGCCATTTTCCGACAGCATGAAGCCGTAGCGGCAATGGCCCGGCTTCAGGGTCGACATGGTGTTGTAATAGATGAAGTCGACAAACTCGGCCGCGCGCGGGCCGATCACCTCGATCTTGCCCAGCGTCGAGCCGTCGAAGAGCGCGACGGATTGCCGGGCCCGGCGTGCCTCCTCCTGGATCGAGGCCCCGGCTTCACCGCCGCCATAATAGGCAGGCCTCAGCCAGCCGCCATATTCCTGGAACACCCCGCCGGCGGCGCGATGGTTCGCCTCCAGCGGCAGACGGCGGACCGGCGCGTGCATGCTGCCCCGGCGCGCTCCCGCAAGGCTGGCGAATGGGACAGGCGTGAATGGCGGCCGGTAGGTCGTGGTGCCGACTTCCGCAATGCCGCGCCCGGTGATGTCAGCCAGCAGCGCAAGACCGTTCAGGTTCGAGGTCTTGCCCTGGTCGGTCGCCATGCCGAGCGTGGTGTAGCGCTTCAGGTGCTCGACCGAGACGAAGTTCTCCCGCGCCGCGAGCTCGACATCCTTTGCGGTGACGTCGCTTTGATAGTCGATCCAGATGCGACCCTTGGCCTTGGGTTTCGGCCACAGGCTGGCGACGCCGAGCGATGCTTCCGCCCCCGTGCCGCGAGGCGCCGGCGTCGACGAACCGAAGTCGCCGGGCGCCGCGGCGCCGCTGGCCAAGGCATCCGAAAGCGAGACCGTGCCGGCCACGGCGCCGGCGACGCCAATCCCGTCGATGGCTTCGCCGGGAATGAAGGCCGCAAGTTGGTCGCTCCAGGCGAGCTTGCCTTTCGCCTGCGAGAACAGGTGCACTGTGGGTGTCCAGCCGCCGGAGACGAGAACGCAATCGGCGGCAAGCGTCGTGCCATCGTCCAGCAGGACACCCTGGACGACGTTGCGCCCGCGCGCCGCCGTGATCGTGCGCCCAGCCACGACTCGGATATCGGCTCTTCCTCGCGCGCCGCCGTCGCGCCGGCAGTCGACCACCGTCACCGAAGCGCCGGCGGCGGCGAGCGCGGAGGCGGGTTCATAGGCGCTGTCGTTGTTGGTCGCGACCACGATTTCCCGGCCGACAAGCACGCCATGCCGGCGCAGATAGCTGAGCGCCGCGTCGGCGGAGAGGATTCCCGGAAGGTCGTTGTTGGCGAACGGCACGGGCCGTTCGATCGCGCCTGTCGCCAGCACGATGCGGCGGAGCCGCACGCGCCAAAGCGTGTCCGGCCTGCCGTCGGAGTGGCGCTGGTTGAGCGCGACCAGATTGTGGTCGTAAAGGCCGAAAGCGGTCGTATCTCTGAGCACGAGCTGGCCATCGCTCTTCAGCCTGGCAACTGTCGCGTCGACCCACGCCTTGCCCTCGACGCCATCGACCTCGCCGGCGCGATGACGCAGCGACCCGCCGGGATGCGTCCTGTCGTCGACCAGGACGATCGAGTGGCCGGCCGCCGCCGCGCTGGCTGCCGCGGCAAGGCCTGCGGGCCCGGCGCCGACCACCAGGACGTCGCAATAATGGTTGACCTGGTCCGAGACCTGACGCGGCTTCCAGTCCGGATCGACGACGCCAAGTCCGGCCATGGCTCGGATGCGCGGCTCGAACAGGTGCCAGTCCGGCCACATGAAGGTCTTGTAGTAGAAGGCGGCGGGCAGGAAGCGGGCGAAGCGATCCAGAACGGCGTTGCGGTCGGTCTCGGCCGTCGGCGAAGCGTTGACGCTCTTGACCTTGATGCCGTCGACGGCTTGCATGGTCGTGGCGCGCGCATTCGGCACGCGGCCGATCGCGCTCTCGACATCGACCAGCGCGTTGGGCTCCTCGACGCCGGAGCCCCAGATGCCGCGCGGCCTATGGTATTTGAAGCTGCGGCCGACCACGGCCTGGCCGCTCGCGAGCAAGGCGGAGGCGATTGTGTCGCCTACAAAACCCTCGACACGCCTGCCATCGAAGGTGAAGCTCAGCGGGCAGTCACGGTCGATGTCGCTGCCGCCGGCGTTGAGACGGGAAGCGCTCATGCGCCATGCTCCGCTTCGCCGAGCACGGAAGAGCCCGACACCTTGTGATTGACGCTGTCGCGGCTCATAGCGAAGAACTCGCCGCATGTCATATGCACCCAGATCTCTCGCGTCGGCCCCTTCGGATTGTCGCGCGTGTGGAGATAACCGGCCCAGCGCTCCGCGGTCACGTCGCTGCCGTCGGGCCGGAGATTGCCGGCCTCGCCGCCATAGTGGAATTCGCTTTCTTCGCGCGGCCCGCAGAACGGACAGGGAAAGAGCTGCATCTTTTCTACACCTTCAATGGGCAATGCCGGAGCCGGCCGCTTCGTCAATCAGGCGGCCGCGGGCGAAGCGGTCGAGATCGAAAGGCCGGCTGATGTCGTGATGCCTGCCGGTGGCAAGCAGATGAGCAAGCAGGGTGCCGCCCGCGGGAATAGCCTTGAAGCCGCCCGTGCCCCAGCCGCAGTTCAGGAAAAGGCCGGGTAGCGGCGACTCGCCGATGATGGGCGAGGAATCCGGGACCACGTCGACGATGCCGGCCCATTGCCGCATCATCTTCAGCTGGCCGAAGATCGGATACATTTCGAGCATGCCGGCGATCACGCTTTCCAGCACCGGCAGGTTGCCGCGCTGGCCATAGGACGGGATGCGGTCGAGCGCGCCGCCGATCACCAGTTCGCCCTTGTCCGACTGGCTGACATAGACGCCGGTGTCGGGCGAGATCACCACCGTGTCGATGATCGGCTTGACCGGTTCGGACACGCAGGCCTGCAGCGCATAGGAATTGACCGGCAGCCGGAAGCCCGCCTTCGCCGCCAGCACCGACGAATGGCCGGCCACCGCCATGCCTGTACGCTCGGCCCGGATTGCGCCGCGCGAGGTGACGACGCCGCGGCAGCGCCCATTCTCGATGATGAAATCGGAAATCTCGCAATTCTGGATGATGTCGACACCGAGACGGCTCGCCGCGCGGGCGTAGCCCCAGGCGACAGCGTCATGGCGGGCGGTGCCGCCGCTTGGCTGCCAGGTGCCGCCATAGACGGGGAAGCGTGTGTGCGGGCTGAAATTGTAGATCGGCACGACGCGACGCACGTCCTCGACCGAGAACAACTCACAATCGATGCCGTTGACCTGAATGGCGTTGACCGACCGCGCGGCGGTTTCCATTGCGGATTCGCTGTGCGCGAGCGTGAGGATGCCGCGCGCGGAAAACATCACATTGTAGTTCAGGTCTGTCGAAAGGCTCTTGTAGAGGCTGTGGGCCAGCCCGTAGATCGCCGCGCTTTCCGGGTAGAAGTAGTTCGAACGCACCACCGTCGTGTTGCGGCCGGTATTGCCGCCTCCGATCCACCCCTTCTCCAAGAGCGCGATGTTGGTGATGCCGTGATTTTTGGCGAGATAGTAGGCGGTGGCGAGGCCGTGCCCGCCGCCGCCGACTATGATCGCGTCGTAGCGCGGTTTCGGATCAGGAGAGCGCCAGGCCTTTTCCCAACCGGTCTGACCGGCGATGCCCTCCTTGAAGAGCGAAAGCGCCGAGTACTGCCTCGTCATGCGCCCAAACCGCCGTCAGAGGCCAGTGACGTCGCTCCACCGCAAGGGCTTGGTCGCCGGGCCTCCAGCTCGAACATGTGCATCGATCGCCTCTTAAGATACCTGCCGTTGGTGCCGAACACCGCAAAGCAGCGCCAAGCACACACTTAGCGTGAATGTACACCTGTGTCCATTCAAAGCTATGAGCTCGCTTTTCGCGCGTTTCACAGATTTTGGGCATTGGTCCAACGAGTCCGATAAGCGCCGAAAGCCTTCGTAAGCAGTGTTCCCTGCAAGCTGGACCGCTTTAACTTGGCGCCCCGACACTCACGGTGCCCTAGATGGTGCGATGCTGCTGGGGAAAGGCGGAGTAGGAAGATTTGCGGTAGAATTCCGCATAATTCTCATACGCTTCCCGCGCGACCTGCAAATGCTCGGCCCTCATGACCGGCCTCCGACGAGCCAAATTCTGCCTCGCAAGTTCGACCTGAAGCGGGTCGACGTTTCAAGGAAAACTCGCACTGTTCCGCTCACGTTTGTAGCTTTTCCGGGGATCGCAGATGCGTTCCCGGACCGCGCTCTAAGTTTTGTTTTTATGCATGTCGTTGTCCCAGAACCGCTGCACACTTCTGGGCGACATGCATCAAGGACGCACTTTGCCGGCTCAACGGCTTGGTCCGCTCAGACGAGCGGGTCGGGAGCGGCGCTTTCGCCACGTCCCTGCTGCAGGATCATCCGTCCGCGATCGGAAGAGGCGCGGCGGAATTTCGACGCCGCCTGATAGTCGGTGTCGTTGTACCATTTCTGGGCCGTGGCCTCGTCCGGAAATTCGAGGATGACCATCCGGTCGGTGAAAGTCTCGCCCTCGCATGTGGTCACCGGATCGCCCCGCGTCAGGAACTTCCCGCCATACTTCTTCAACGTGGCAGGGGTGAGCGCGGTGTACTTCTTGTAGGTTTCGGGGTCGTGGATCCTCATCGTGCAGATCATATAAGCGGCCATGGCCTCCTCCTTATTTTCGATCGAGCTTATCGCTTTATCAAAGCGCATTCACGATAAATTTCGTTTGTCATCGCCAACTTTTCGCGCATAGTCACCAAGGTTGGAGGAAATTTTAGCTGAAAGCGCCATGATCGCACTGGACGGTATCGACCATCGCATCCTGCGCGAGCTGCGGCAGGACGGCCGCATCTCGACGGTGGAACTGGCCGAGCGCGTCGGCCTTTCGCCCACGCCCTGCGCGCGCCGGCTGAAGAGGCTCGAAGAGACGGGCGTGATCCAGGGGTATGCGGCGCGGATCGATCCGGCGGCGCTGGGCCTCGGCGTCTGCGTGATGGTTTCCGTGCGCCTGGGGCAGCAAGGCCCGGAAGGAGCCGGCTTGTTTCTCAACGAAGTGGCGAAACACCCGGAGATTACCGAATGCCTGCTCGTGACGGGAAATATCGACTACCTGCTGCGGGCATGGGTCAAGGACATCGCGGCGCTTCGCGAATTCATCAGCAACGTGCTGCAATCGATCCCATCGGTGGCCGAGACGTCGACGATGGTGGTGCTCAACCCCGACGAGACCAATCTCTGATGCATGTCGCCCAGAAATGTGCAGCGGTTCCGGGATAACGACATGCATCGGAACGACGTCGGGAAATCCCGATGCCGAAAACCGCTTAGGTGGTCTGGGGCTTACGACGAATTTGTCCGGCAATCGGCGAGCGAATTGTCGGACGGGAATGGAGAGATTTGATATGGCGTTCGATATTGTGGGTGCCGCACAAGCGCTGGTGCGCGGCCATCAGGACAACACGCAGTTCGCGACGATCGAGGGATTGTCGGATCTTGTATCCGCGTACAAGGTGCAGGATGCCTATGTCGGGGCGATCATCGGCGGCGACCGCATAGCCGGCTACAAGATCGGCCTGACCTCGCACAGCATGCAGAGCATGTGCGGGATCGACCACCCTGTCGCCGGCGCCGTTTTCGGGCGGCGGGTGATGCATAGCGGAGCAAAGCTCTCGCTGAGAGGCTACGGCCATCTCGGCCTGGAATTCGAGATCTGCGCCCGGCTCGGCCGCGATCTCGCGCGGCGCGCCGCGCCCTATACGCGCGACGAGGTCGCCGCGGCGGTCGACGGCGTCTGCGCGGCGGTCGAGGTGGTGGACGATCGCCATGCCGATTATTCGGTGCTGGACGTGCGCTCGCTGGTCGCCGACAATTCCTGGAATGCCGGCGTGGTGCTGGGCAATTTCGTCGCCCCGCCCGCAGCGCTGGAGAAAGTCGAAGCGATCGTCTACCAGGACGGCGCCGAGATCGGCAGAGGGGTCGGCGCCGATGCGCTCGGTCACCCCTATGAGCCGCTGGCCTGGCTGGCCGACCATCTGGGCGCTTCCGGCAGGGGCATGAAGGCGGGCGACATCGTCATGACGGGCAGCATCGTGCGCACGCGTTTCCCCGACAAGGCTTTTTCCTATCGGTTCGACATTGCCGGTCTTGGCAGCGTCGAGGTCAGCGGCGCCTGAGGCGCGGCATTATCGGAGAGGACGGATGGATCTTGGATTGAAGGGCAGGAACGCGCTCGTGCTGGGCGCTTCGAAAGGATTAGGCCGCGCCGTGGCCAAGGAATTGCTGGACGAAGGCGCGCGCGTGGCGATCTGCGCCCGCACCGCGGCGGCGCTGGAGCAGACCGCCCGCGAGATCGGCGCGACGGCGCTCGTCTGCGACCTCGCGAAGCCGGGTGCGGCGACGGAACTTGTAGAGCGGGCCAAGGCGACGCTGGGCGCGCCGGACATCGTGGTGGTCAACACCGGCGGCCCGCCCACCGCGCCCTTCGACGAGATCACGATCGAGCAATGGCGCGCCGCCTTCGACAACCTGTTCATGAGCGCGGTGGAGATCGTGCGGGCGGTGCTGCCTTCGATGCGCGAGAAGAAATGGGGCCGCGTGCTGTTCGTGACTTCCATCGCCGCGAAGGAGCCGATCAACCGCTTCGCGCTCTCCAACTCGCTGCGCGCCGGCATCCACGGGCTGATCAACACGCTGAGCAAGGAAGAGGGCGCCAACGGCATCACCTTCAACGCGCTGATGCCGGGCTATACGCTGACCGAGAGACTGGCGGACGCGAAGCTCGACCTGGAAAAGGTGAGCCAGGCCATACCCGCCAAGCGCATCGGCCGTCCCGAAGAGTTCGCGGCGCTGGCAGCCTTCCTCGCCTCCGACCGCGCCTCCTACATCACCGGCCAGGCCGTCGCCTGCGACGGCGGCGCGCTCTGGTCCATCTGAGAGCCGGGTCCCTCACCGTGGAGGCCTATTCGAACGAGTAGGTAAATCCTTCCGGCGACGCGCCGACGGTGACTTTCGCCATCTTCTTGCCCTCGAGCGAGCGGTTGAGCACGCCGCGGCTGAGTTCCGGCAGCAGCGTGTTGGTGAGGATGGCGTCGATCATGCGCCCACCGGACTCGATCTCGGTGCAGCGCGCCTTGACCAGGTCCATCACGCCGTCGCCGATGACCAGCTCGGCATCGTTGGTTGCCTTGAGGCGCTTGGCGATCTTGCCGAACTGGTGCCTGGCGATCGCCTCGATCATCGCATCCGAGAGCGGATAGTAGGGAATGGTCACCACCCGGCCGAGGAAGGCGGCTGGGAAGACCTTCAGCAGCGGGGCGCGCAGCGCGGTGTCGAGATCGTCGATGCCGGTGCGCAACGTGCCGTTCCTGGTGCGGTCCATGATGACGTCGGAGCCGACATTCGAGGTCAGCAGGATCAGCGTGTTCTTGAAGTCGATGCGCCGGCCCTCGCTGTCATCCATCATGCCCTTGTCGAAGACCTGGAAGAAGATCTCGTGCACGTCCGGATGCGCCTTCTCGACCTCGTCGAGCAGGATCACCGAATAGGGTTTCCTGCGCACCGCCTCGGTCAGGATGCCGCCCTTGCCGTAGCCGACATAGCCGGGCGGCGCGCCCTTCAGCGTCGAGACGGTGTGCGCTTCCTGGAATTCGGACATGTTGATCGAGATCAGGTTCTGCTCGCCGCCGTAAAGCGTCTCGGCCAGCGCCAGCGCGGTCTCGGTCTTGCCGACGCCGGAGGGGCCGCAAAGCAGGAACACGCCGACCGGTTTTTCCGGCGCGCCAAGACCGGCGCGGCTGGTCTGGACGCGCTTGGCGATCATTTCCATAGCGTGGTCCTGGCCAACCACGCGCTCGGACAGGGTCGCTGCGAGCTTCAGCGCCTTCTCGGTCTGGCTGGAGAGCATGCGTCCGGTCGGGATGCCGGTCCAATCCTGCACCACGGCAGCAACCGCATTGCGGTCGACCGACGGCAGGATCAGCGGCGTCTCGCCCTGCGCGTCGGCAAGCTCGGCCATCAGTTCGCGCAGCCGCGCGAGATCGGCGGCGGCTTCATCAGCCGGCTCGGCGGAAGCTGTTTCGGCCTTCGCAGCCTTGGCTTTCGAGGACTTGGCCTTCTTCGAACCGGCAGCCTTGCCGTCGCCGGCCTTGCTCTCGCCAGTCTTGCTCTCGGGCGCCTTTTGCTCGGGCGCCTTTGCCGCGCCCTCGACGCTCCCCGTCTCCACGGCGGCCTCTTCAACCGCAGCCTCGTCGAGCGGCACGCCCTCGCCGCGCAGCTTGGCGCGCAGGTCGAGGATTTCGATCACCAAAGCCTTTTCCCGGTCCCAGCGGGCCTGGGCAGCGGCCAGACTGGTCTCGGTTTCCGCCAGCCCGGCGTCGACACGAGCCTGCCGGTCGGCAACGTCGATGCCGATCGCCGCCTCGCGGCCGATGATGCCGCTCTCGACCTCGAGCGCCTGGCGGCGGCGCAGGATGTCCTCGACCTCGGCCGGCGTCGCATGCTGCGAGACCGCGACGCGGGCGCAGGCGGTGTCGAGCAGGCTGACCGCCTTGTCCGGCAATTGCCTTGCCGGAATATAGCGATGCGAAAGTGAGACGGCCGCCTCGATCGCCTCGTCCAGGATCTGCACCTTGTGGTGCTGCTCCAGGACGCCGGCAACGCCGCGCAGCATCAGCACGGCCACGGCTTCCGAGGGCTCGTCGATCTTGACCACCTGGAAACGGCGGGTCAGCGCCGGGTCCTTCTCGATGTGCTGCTTGTATTCGGCCCAGGTCGTGGCGGCGATGGTACGAAGCTCGCCGCGCGCCAATGCCGGCTTCAACAGATTGGCGGCGTCGCCGGTGCCGGCCGCGCCGCCGGCGCCGATCAGCGTGTGCGCCTCGTCGATGAACAGGATGATCGGCACCTCGGAGGCCTGGACCTCGTCGATGACCGCCTTCAGCCGCTTTTCGAACTCGCCCTTGACGCTGGCGCCTGCCTGCATCAGCCCGACATCGAGCATGCGCACGCTGACGTTCTGCAATGTCGGCGGCACGTCGCCCTGGGCGATGCGCAATGCAAAACCCTCGACCGCCGCTGTTTTGCCGACGCCCGCCTCGCCGGTCAGGATCGGGTTGTTTTGCCGGCGTCGCATCAGGATATCGACGATCTGCCTGATCTCCGGATCGCGGCCGACGACAGGGTCGATCTTGCCGTCGCGGGCGCGTTGGGTGAGGTCGGTTGCGTATTTCGCCAGCGCCGAATCCCCGCCCGGACCGCGCTTCATCGGCGTCTCGGTAGCGGCCGCGGCGGGCGGTGAGCCGGCTTCGAGAGAGCCTTCGGTGACGTCGGCGAAGCGGGAAACGACACCGTCGGCGTCGATCTTGTCGAATTCGGCGCTGATCTTGGACACCAGGCCTTCCAGCACCGGCGTCTTCAGGCAGGCAAGCAGGATATGGGCGCTGCGCACCTCTTCCACGCCGAACTCCAGCGTCGCCAGGTTCCAGCCTTCCTGGATGGCGTGGAAGATGTGGTCGGAGAATTCCTCCACCGAGGTGGCGCCGTAGGGCAGCTTGTCGATGGCGCGGGTCATGTCGGCCGTCAGCCGGCTGGCATCGATACCGGCGTCGGCGACGATCATCTGTACATCCGAACGCTCGGACAGCACCAGCTGCTGGATGAAATGGACAAGCTCGACATAAGGATTGCCGCGCAGCTTGGCCGTGTCGGCCGCGGCCTTGAAGGCGCGCACCCCCGTGGCGTTGAGCTTGGCAACCAGTTCCTTACGCTTGAAACTCTGCGATGACCGGCGCTGTTCCATCGAACCTGCTCCCGCAACCTGCCGACCGTACCCTGCCATATAAGCTGCTGCTTGACAAAGCCGCGTGGCGGATAAGGTTTTTTGAATCTATCCGGGCGGCACCGCCCGGTTACACAAGCCTTGCAAACTCGCTGCAACAAACACCGGATTGCTGCCCGGGCTATGCGAGCCATTTCACATACCGGGTCCGGCAATCGCGCAATGGGTTTGGCCAAAGAAAGAACGGTCGCGTTTAGCTTCCGTTAGTTTTTGCGCAGGTGCTCAATTGTCGTCGCGTGAGGCCGGTGATAACGTTGCGTCACATAGGGGTCTCAGGGCCGCTGGCTGGGGGTTGGTGTGATTGATCTCGCACTCTGGCTGAATCCTCTGAACGGTGAGAATCCGTCGGGAGAGGACTTGCGCAACGACCCGGCCTTTCATGAGCTGGAGCGCTTGACCGAGCCTCAGCTCAAAGTTGTCCATGACGGCAACAGCAAGCCCGCGTCGCAGTCCAGTCCAGTCGACTGGGCGGCGGTGCTCGAAAGAGCCGAAGAGTTGCGCACCCGCGGCCGGGACCTGCGCCTGCTGGTCATCGTCGCGCGGGCCTTGGCCAACGAGGAAGGGCTGGCCGGCCTCGCCCAAGGGCTGACGTTGATTGCGCGAACCTTCGAGCAGTACTGGGACACGATGCACCCGTCGCTGCGGACGGGCGCGCCACGCGAAGCTGCCTTACGCCGCATCAACGCGCTGCTCGATCTGCAAAACGGCCAAGAAGGCTTGCTGGCGAACCTCAGGCAGGTGGCCTTCTTCTCCCCGCGCGCGATCGGGCCGATCAGCGGCCGGGACCTGGAACAGGCTGCGCTCGACGAACGCGTCATGCTCCAGGAAGCAGCCTCTGGCCTCGGGACCGCCGAAAAGGCGGCGCTGACGAGCGCCCACAACCAGCTGTTGAACCGCGTGCGCACCGGATGCGCGGCGCAAATCGATCAAGCAGCGGATGTAATGACGTCGCTGCTGGCCGACGCGCGTGCCGCGATCGCCGCGCTCGAGGCGGTGGACACCGCACTCAACGCCCGCATCGAAGGCCATGGCGCCACCGTCCCGGAATTGAAGAAGTTCCTGCAGCGTTTGCTGACGACGCTGGAGCGGAATTCCAGTGGCGGCGCCACGGCGAACGGCGCCGCAAAGCCCGCTCCGCAGGCGGCGGCGGAATCAGCGATGCCCGCCCGCAACGGTCATGGAGCCGAGACGATGGCAAGTGTGGCAAGTCCTGTGGACGCGAGCGCCGGTCTGCCGGACCGGATTAACTCGCGCGACGAGGTCGTCAAATGCCTCGACCTCGTGGTCGCCTTCTACGACCGCACCGAACCGTCCAGCCCCATCCCGCATCTCGCCCGGCGCGTGCGCCGGATGGTGCACATGGATTTCGTGGAACTGATGGAAGATCTCGCCCCGTCGGGGCTGAAGGAGTTCCGGCAGCTTGCCGGCGTCCCCGATCCCAAGAAGCCGGCCCAGAAGGATGAAAGGTAGAAAAGCATGCCAGCAGAGAGCAAAGCGAAGGTCATCGAAAGAAACCGCGCGCCGCGCGTGCAGATCGCCTACGATGTTGAAACCTACGGCAGCCCGACGACGATCGAACTGCCGTTCGTCATGGCCGTGATGGCCGACCTTTCGGGCGCTTCGCAGACCAAGGAAGCGTCGAAGTCGGTGCTTGACCGCAACTTCGTCGAAACCGACGCCAACCGCTTCCCGAAATTCATGGAAGCGATGGGGCCGCGGGTGAAGGCGCGGGTGAAGAACACCCTGCCGCAGGCCGAGGGCCAGGAGCGGGACGAAGAGCTCATGGTCGATCTCACCTTCTCCAAGATGGGCGACTTCGCGCCGGACAAGGTCGCCGAGCAGGTCCCGCAACTGGCCGAAATCCTGAAGATGCGCCGTCAGCTCGAGGAGTTGCTTGGCTTCATGGACGGCCGCGTCGACGCGGAAAAGCGCATAGCGCAGCTTCTGAACAACGAGCCGCTGCTGAGCAAGATCGCCAGCCAGGCGATGGATGACGGCAAGGGCGAGGAGTAAGTCATGGCCGAACAGCAAAAGACCGCAGCCGCCACCGCCGAGGCGGAAGCCATCGATCTTGGCGAATTCAGCGGCCTCCTTGAAAAGGATTTCAAGGTCAAGAAGGACGACAGCGAGAAGCTGCAGCAATTGGTGCGCAACCTGGCGCTTGCCGCGCAATCGCGCTCCGAGAGCACGACCATCTCGTCCAATGCGATCAAGTCGATCAAGTCGCTGATCGCCGGCATCGACAAGATGCTGACGACGCAGGTCAACGAGATCCTGCACGCGCCGGAAGTGCGCGAGATGGAAGGCACGTGGCGCGGCCTCTGGTACCTGATCAACAACACCGAGACGGACACCAAGCTGAAGATCCGGGTGATGAACATCTCCAAGGAGCAGCTGGCCGACACGCTCGAAGATTATGAAGGCCAGATGTGGGACCAGAGCCCGATCTTCAAGAAGGTCTACACGGACGAGTATTCGATGCTGGGCGGCGAGCCGATCGGCTGCATCATCGGCGCCTATGAATTCTCCAACCATCCGCGCGACGTCGGGCTGCTGCGCAACATTTCCGGCGTCTGCGCCTCGGCGCACACCCCGTTCATCGCTGCCGCCTCGCCACGGCTGTTCCGCATGGACAGCTGGCAGGAACTGCCGAACCCGCAGGACCTGCAGATGATCGTGAACAACCCGGCCTATGCCTCATGGCAATCGCTGCGCGAAAGCGAGGACGCCCGCTATATCGGCCTTACCATGCCGCGCGTGCTGGCGCGCCTGCCCTATGGCTCCGAGACGGTTCCGGTGAAGGGCTTCACCTTCGAGGAGGAGGTGGGCGGCGACCACAACAAATATGTCTGGATGAATGCCGCCTTCCCGATGGGCGTGAACATCAACCGCAGCCACAAGCTCTATGGTTGGGGAACGCAGATCCGCGGCGTCGAGAACGGCGGCACGGTGCTCAACCTGCCGGTGCACGCCTTCCCGACCGACGACGGGTCGATCGCGATGAAATGCCCGACGGAAGTCGCCATAGACGACCGGCGCGAGGCGGAACTGGCGAAGCTCGGTCTGATGCCGATCCTGCACCGCAAGAACACTGATCTCGCGGCCTTCATCGGCGCGCATTCGCTGCAGGACGACGAGACGCGCGCCGGGCGTCTGGTCGACCCCGATGCCCAGTCGAACGAACGGCTGAGCGCTAACCTGCCCTACCTCTTCCCGGTCTCGCGCTTCGCGCACTACCTCAAGGCGATCGCGCGCGACAAGATCGGCTCGTTCAAGGAACGCACCGACATGGAGACCTGGTTGACCGAATGGATCAACCGGTACGTACTGGCCAACCCTGCCTTTGCCGACGACAAGGCCCGCGCCAAGCGCCCGCTTGCCGCGGCCGAGGTCCAGGTCGACAGCGTCGAGGGCCGGCCCGGTTACTACAATGCCCGTTTCTATCTGCGTCCGCACTACCAGCTGGAAGGCATCAACGCCTCGCTCCGGCTGGTGTCGGAATTGCCGTCAGTGAAGGGCTGAAATCGCAGTCATCTTGTTTCGTTTGAAAGCGGTGGAGAAAGACAATGCCTGATAGAGCCGATGCGCCTTCGATGAAGATCGACGGCTTCCTGAAAGTCCCGGATATCAAGGGCCCGAGCAAGCGCGACGGCCATGAGGACGAGATCGAGATCCATGGCGTCGATTACAAGATGATCGCGCCTTACGATCCCAATTCGCTGTCGCGGCGCGGCCGCGTGTCGATGGGAATGATCAAATTCTTCAAGCACTACGACAAGTCGTCGCCCTACCTGAAGAAGGCGCTGTTCGAGAACAAGGCGCTGGACGAAGTGGTGTTTTCGGCCCGCCGCACCATTGACGGCGAGACCAGCGACTATCTGGTCGTGACGCTCACCGACGCCTCCGTCATGGAATACGACATGCGGCAGGCCCACGACGAGGCGGACCTGATCGAGGAAGAAGTCAGCTTCGCCTACAAGAAGATCAAGTTCGTCTACGACAAGGACGACGAGATCGAAATGGACGTCTATGTCGGCAAGTGAGGCCAAGCGGCCTGGCGCGAAAGCGCAGCTTGCCGGTAGCTCGCGGGCAAAGCGCGAGGCGGTCCAGCCCTCCCTCTGGGACCGCCTCGTCAACGACTTGCCCGGGCTGACGTCGGAGATCGACGGGCTGCGCCGTCTGCTGGAAGAAGAACTCGGCGCCGAGCGCGTCGAGGCTCTTCTTGCCGGCAGCGCGCGCGTCATCGATGCCGATGCCGAACTGACATCCGAGCAGAAACGACGACTGCACAGACTGGTCTTCCAGACCGAGCATCGCACCGAGATCGAAAGCCGCAGCGTGGTGGTGTCGGCGCGGGTGCTCAGGGAAGCGGTCCGGCGCGACATCGAGGCCCTGTTCAACACCGAGCGTTTCGAGTCCGTGCCGATGCTCTCCGACGCCGAGCACGAACAGCCTTTGGATGAGCTGCCGCCGCTCGCCGACTTTCCGGAGGTGCGCCGCAGCGTCGTCAACTATGGCGTGCCGTCGTTTTCCGGCCGCTCGTCGCGGGATTTCGACCGCGACACGCTGGCGCGCGAGATCCGCGCGGTGCTCGCCACTTTCGAGCCGCGCCTCAAGGAAAGCGCTACGACCGTCAACGTCACGCTTGGCGACAAGACCGTCGGCCTCAAGATCGAGATCGACGCCGTGCTGATCATGACGCCGACGCCGGAACGCATGCGGCTGCGCACCACGATCAATCTCGACAACGGCCTGGCGCGAACCGAATTCCGGGAGACCTGAGATGGATCGGGTCTTCGTGGAGTATTACGAAGAGGAACTGACCCATATCCGCGCGCTGGCCGCGGAATTCGCCGACATGCATCCGGCGGTCGCCCGCAACCTTTCCCTCGACACCGTTCCTTGCCCCGATCCCTATGTCGAACGGCTGCTCGACGGCGTCGCCTTTCTTGCCGCGCGCACGCGGCTCAAGATCGACGCCGAGCGCTCGCGCTTTTCGCGCGCCGTGCTCGACGTGCTCTATCCGGACCTGGTGACGCCGGCGCCGGCGACCGCGATGGCCGTGCTGAAACCCGGGCAGCAGGTGCAGTCGATGATCGCCGGCCATGCGGTGGCGCGCGGCACGCGGCTGGTTTCCGGCCTGCATCCCGGGCTCTCGACGCGCTCGACCTTCACCACCGCGCAAGAGGTCACGCTGTGGCCGATCGCGATCAATTCGGTCAGCTATTTCCAGGACCGCAGCGCGCTGGCCGCCGCCGGCATCGCGCCGGTCGGCGGCGTGCCCGGCGAAGCGGCATTCCGCATCGCGCTTACCCGGACCGGGAAGGGCAAGCTCAGCGAATTGTCGCTCGACCGGCTCGATCTCTACTTCGCCGGGCGCACCAAGGCGCCGCTCATCTTCGACGCGATCTTCGGCGCCTGCTCGGCCGTCGGCGCGCGGGCGGAGGGCAAGACCAATCCGCTCACGGCGCTGCGCGAGCCCGAAATGATCGGCATCCACGACGACGAAGCGCTGATGCCGCGCACCCGCCCGACCTTCGAGGGATACCGGCTGCTGCGCGAATATTTCCTGATCCCCGAGCGTTTCCACTATGTGCGCGTCGCCGGCCTGCAGCCTGTGGTGCGCAAGTGCGATGGGGCAATAGAGATCATCTTCCTGTTCCGGCGTCCGGTGCCGGAACTCGCCGATGTGGCGGTGGCCGATTTCGAGCTGTTCGCAACGCCGATCATCAATCTCTTCGAACGCGAGTGCAACGTCATCGAGATCGACCCGCGCCGGACGCGCCAGGTGCTGCATGCCGACCGCACCCGGGCACGGGACTTCGAGATTTTCCGGGTCACCCGGGTGGAAGACGCCGACGCTGAAGGCAGCGAGGCGATCATTCCCGAATTGTTCAGCCTGGGACAGAACCGCAGCAGTGGCTGGGTCTATTCTACGGAGCGGCGCCCCCGCCGAGCCACGGAGGACGAGCGGCGCGACGGCCTGACCCGCACCTCTTACACAGGCGACGACGTGTTCCTCGCCGTCTCGCGTCCAGCCGGAAGCCAGCCCAACCGGCCGCTGAAGCGGCTCGACGTGATGGCGATCTGCACCAACCGCGACCTGCCGATCCTGGACGATACGCCGGCGCTGACGCTGGAGACCGCCGATCCGGTGGAAGCGGTGCGGCTGCTCGGCGCGCTGCGGCCGCCGCAGCCGGCGATCCCGGCGGCCCTGCCGGCCGGCGCCGAAGGCGAATCCCGCGCCGACAATCTCGCCTGGCGGCTGGTGGCGCAGCTCTCGCTCAACTTCCTCAGTCTCGCCAAGGAAGGTCGCGGTGTCGATCCGCTGCACGCCTTGCTCGAACTCTACGCCGATCGCGGCGATCCGAGCCTTGCCCGCAACGTGCATTCGATCACCCGCATCGACTCGCGGCCGGTGATCGAGCGGCTCAAGATCGACGGGCCGATGTGTTTCGGCCGCGGCACCGAGGTGACGCTGCATGTCGACCAGTCGGTGCTGGCGGGCCAGAGCACGCTGCTGCTTTCGGCCCTGCTTGCGCGGTTGTTCGCCCGCCACGCCGGGATAAATGGTTTCGTGCGGACGCGTACGCGGTTGCTGCAGAAGCAGGAGGATGTGCCATGGCCGATGACGCCCGGCAATCGCTACCTGATCTAACGCGGCTGGCCCCAACCGAAGCGGAGCCGCTGTCGGAGGGGTACGATTTCTTCGAGCTGCTGCGCCGCCTGGAGCAGCGGCGTGGCTTGTTCGGGCATTCCGGAACCGCAGACCGTGAGCCGGCAAGGATCGGCCAGCATGTGCGCCTGAGCTTCTCGGCCAGGGACGTGGTCAAATTCCAGGATGTGGGCGAAAAGGCTCCGGCGCGGGTGACCGTCGCCAATCTCGGCCTGCTCGGGCCGGAAGGGCCGATGCCGCTGCATCTGACGCGCTGGGTGCTCGACCGGCTGTCGCAGCGCTGGTTCACCGGCGCCGATGCCGAGCAGACCAGCGACACGACCTTCGTCGACTTCGTCAACATCCTGCAGCATCGCATGATCGCGCTCTACTACCGCGCATGGGCGGACGCGCATCCGGCGGTTCAGGTCGAACGTTCGGTCGGCGGGCGCGTCCGCGCCATGCTGGAAGCCATGGCCGGGATCGGCCTTCCCGGCACGCAGGATCCCGAGCTCGACACGGTGCGGCTGCGCCAGGCCGGATCGCTGGCAAACCAGGTCGACGGCGCGGAGCGGCTGACGCTGTTTCTCGCCACCGCCTTCAAGGTGCCGGTGCAGATCAAGGAATTCGTCGCCGCCTGGATCACCATTCCGGCGGCGCTGCAGAGCCGTATCGGCAAGGCCTATGCGACTCTCGGCGGCGGCGCGACGATCGGGCCGCGCGTCTTCAGCCGGCAGAGCCGGATCGAATTGCGCGTCGGACCGCTGAGTCTCGACGACTTCAAGTCCTTCCTGCCCGAAGAACGGCGCCTTGCTCTGTTCAAGAAGGCAGTGCGGGACATGATCGGCGAAGCGCTCGATGTCGATCTGCGCATCGTGCTCGCGCGTGAAGCCGTGCCTTCGCCGAAGATGGGAACCATCCAGCTCGGCCGAACCTCCTGGCTTTCACGCCCCGCCGAAAAGGGAGACGCCGACGATCTCAGGTTGCGCACCATCGTCGGCTGGCGACCGGAAATGGCGGAGGCAGCCGCATGAGCCTGCTGCTGACGCTGGAACAAGGCCCGCGCTCGCAGGCGGTCAGGCAGACCCGGCTGGACGAGGGCGAACTGGTGATCGGCCGCAGCGCCGATGCCGGCTGGCAGATCGACGATCCGGACATGTTCGTTTCACGCGCCCACTGCAAGATCAGCGGCGGCCGCGACGGCTATTACGTCACCGACACGTCGAGCAGCGGATTGTTCATCGACGATTCCGACAGCCCGCTCGGCACCGGCAGGTCGACGCGCCTGCAAAGCGGCATGCGGCTGCGCCTGGGCGACTATGTGCTCCATGTCGAGGTTCAACTCAGCGCTGGCCACACCTCGATCGGTCAGGCGCCGATCTCCAACGCCGCGCCGGCATGGTCGCCGCCGCAATCGCGGACGCCACCCAGCATCGGCGGCGACGACTTCTTCTCGGCCAAGGTCGAGGAAGAGCCGCAGCGGCCGCGCCCGGCCGGACTGCCCGATCCGTTCGAGCAGCCTGTGCCCGGGGCTTACGATCGCGCCTCGAGCCAACGCAGCTCGCCCGCTTTCGACGATCCGTTCAGCCTCGATCCGGTGGCGACGCCGGCCTCGAGCGAAGAACCTGACGCCGCCCGGGCGGACCCCTTCGGCTTCGGCGAGATGCCATCGCGCAACGATATGCCCGAGCCCGCGCCGAAACCGTCCGGCTTCGACGATTTCAGCTTCGGACCAGCCGCGACGCCCGCTTCCGGCAGCAGCGCTGACGCAACCGGTCGCAACGGGCGGCCCGCCGAGAAGCCGAAGGCCGCCCGTCCATGGGAGATACCGGCGCAGGCGGCCGACCCCTCAGCGCCACCACCTCGCCCTGTTCCCGTTCCCAAGCCATCGCGTCCGGCGCAACCGGCGTCCAGCGACATGGCGTTGCGCGCCGCGTTCCTGCGCGGCATGGGCGTCGAGGAGGCCGATTTTCCCGGGCGCGATGCGATTGCCGAAATGGAAAAGTTCGGGCGGGAATACCGGCTGATGCTCGATGGCCTGATGCAGCTCCTGCGCAAGCGCGCCGAAGAGAAGGGAAGCGCGCGTGTCGCCCAGACCATGGTCGGCGCCTCCGAGGTCAACCCGCTCAAATTCCTGCCGACGGTCGAGGATGTCATCGTCACCATCATCGCGGAACGCAGCCCCGGCTTTCTCTCCGGCGAGGCGGCGATCGGCGACGCGGTCAAGGATCTCGCGCAGCATCACGTGCGCGCCTGGCGCGGCGTGCAGGCGGCGCTGCGGCGCATGATCGACCGTTTCGATCCGGCCGCGATCGAAGAAGAGCTCAAGTCCAATTCCGCGATCGGCAATCTGCTCGCCGGGGGGCGCAATGCCAAGCTGTGGGAACTTTACCAGAAACGCCATCGCGACATCGCCCAGAGCGCGGAATCGAGCTTCCTGGGCGAGATCGGCGCAGACTTCAGGGATGCATATGAAGAGGAGTAGGGACATGATCGACAGACGCGAATTCATCATTGCCATCGGCGCCACGGGGCTGCTTGCGGCTTGCCAGAGCGGCCCGCCGAAGCCATCGGTCATCTCCGTCAACGTGACTGGCGGCGCCGGCATGAATCCGGGACCGGGCGGCGGCGACCGGCCGGTGACGGTGCTGGTGATGCGGCTTGCCAGCACCGGCAAGTTCAACTCGGCGGATTATTTCGCGCTGCAGGGCGATGCCGGCTCGGCGCTCGGCGCCGACCTCATCGGCTCGGACGCGATCTCGGTTGCTCCGGGCAAGACGGCGGCAAAAACCATCACGGTCGAACCGAACGCCACCGCGCTCGGCTTCGTGGCGCTGATCCGCGAGCCTGGCGGACGCAACTGGCGCACGACCAAGTCGGTGTCGCCGGGCTCGAAATTCACCATCAACGTCAGCCTCGGCAAGGGCGGCATCTCCGCTTAGCAACGTGGCAACCAGGCGGCAGGGCAGTGCAGAGAGTAATGGCATGAGCGACGCAAACAGGGTGCTGTGGTCGGAGGGCCTGTTTCTCAGGACCCAGCATTTCCAGCAGCAGGACCGGTTCTTCGAGGGGATGGTGCGCGGCGCCTTGCAGGCCGGCCAGCTCCATACGTTCGGCTTCCAGCAGCTGACGCTCGACCAGTCGCTGCTCGATGCCGGCCAGGTCTCGATCGTGTCCGCCCGGGGCATCTTCCCGGACGGCACGCCCTTCTCCATCCCGGAACTGATGGACGCGCCGAAGCCGCTGCCGGTCACGGCCGACACCGGCGCCGGGCCGGTGCTGGTGGCGTTGCCGCTCGAGCCACCCGGCGGCGTCGGCTTCGATCCGGCGCATGCCGCATCGACGGGCGCGCGCTACCACGGCAAGATCGTCCCGGTGCGCGATGCCGTGCAGGGCGGCGCCGATCCCGAGGAAATCGAAATCGCCCGACCGCAAGCGGTGCTGCTGGCGCCCGGCAAATCGGTCGGCGGCTACACCGCGCTGCCGGTCGCCGACATCACGGGCGTGCGCGCCGATGGCGGCGTCTCGCTCGACCAGTCCTTCCTGCCGCCGACGCTGATCACCGGCGCCGTCCACTGGTATCGGCAATTGCTGCAGGAGGTCGTCACCGGCCTCGACCAGATCGCCGAGGCGCATGGCAAGATGGTGATGGGCGGGGCCGGGCGCAGCGTCGAGGACCTTTTGATGCTGCACCTCGCCAACGCCGCGCGGCCACGCCTTGCGCATATGCTGGCCCAGGATGTCTTCCATCCGGCCGAGCTTTATCTCGAGCTTGCCGGCCTCGCCGGCGAGATGGCCACCTACGGCTCGAGCTCGCGGCGGCTCGGCGAACTGCCGGCCTACGACCACATGGCGCCCGGCCCCGCCTATATGGCGCTGGCCGACGCCTTGCGTTCGCTCATCCTCAGCCTGCGCTACATCGAGCCGAAATCGCGCGCGCTGCCGGTCATGCGGCACGCGACCAATGTCTGGAAGGTGCGCATCGACAACCCGAAGCTTTTGGTCGCCAGCCGCATCGTCATCCGCGTCGGCTCCGAGCTTTCGGAAGACGCGCTGCGCAAGATCTTCGTCAACCAGGCGACGGTCGGATCCGCCGACCAGTTCGAAGGCCTGTGGAAGTCTCGCCTGCCTGGCATTCCGCTGAAACCGCTTCATTCGCAGCCGCGCGAGATCCCTTATGACGGCGACCGGCTGTGCCTGGAGCTCGACCAGAAGAGCGAGCATTGGGCCTCGCTGCTCGACGCCCCCGGCTTCGTCATCGGCGTTTCCGGTGTGCTGCCGAGCGAGCCGCAGGTCGACTGCTATTCGGTGAACAGGTGAGGCCATGAGCCGGGATGATCCTTTCGGACTGTCGGAGGATCGCGAGCGCACCCGCATCCGGCTGACCGGCGCGGCGCCCCGGCCGATGGCGCCGCTGACGCCGGGCGCGCCGGTCAAACGGGCGCGCTCCCATCCCAATACGCTCATCAACATCTTCGCGCCGCTGCTCGAATTCGCGCCCGAGCTCGAAAGCGCGCTGGCGCCCGAGAACCCGGAAGTCATGCGCACGCGCCTGCTCGACGAGCTGGTGCGGGCCCGCGATGCAACGGTTGCGTCCGGTTCATCGCTGGAGCGCGCCGACCAGGCCGCATGGGCGGTAGCGGCGCTGCTCGACGATCTCGCGCTCAACACGCCATGGGGCGGCGCCAGCGCCTGGCCGCGCCAACCGCTTGTGGTGATGCTGCGCGGCGACGTCGATGCCGGCACACAGTTCTTCACGCGGCTCGACGAGCTGGAGCGGCATCCCAACCGCGACCGGGAAATGCTGGAGCTGCAATATTATTGCCTCGCGCTCGGCTTCCGCGGCAAGTATCGCGTGCCCGGCCGCGCCGGCGACCGGTCGCTCAACGCCGTGCGCGTGGCGGCCGCGCGCTTCCTGCGCAACGCGGACGCCGAGGACGCGCCGCTGTCGCCGAACTGGAAGGGCGTGATCGCCTCCGACGAGCCGCAGCGCTTCATCGTTCCGATCTGGGTGATGGCGCTTGCCGCGATCGTCGTCGCCGCAGCCGCCTATATCGGCCTGTCGATGGGCCTGAGCAGCCAGGCGGTCGAGCTCTCCGCGCTGGTGCGCACGCTGCCGCCGGCCTCGCGCGGCGACATCACCCGCGCCGCGCCACAGCAAGATGCGCCCGAACCGCCGCAGCCCGTCGATTTCGCGCTGCTGCCCGAATTCAAGGCCGAAGCGCCGGACAACCTCAAGGGGGCGCTGAGCGGCACGGAGAGCGTCTCGCTGGCCAAGCTGATCGTCCAGTCCTCCAATCCGGAGCTGTTCCAGTCCTCGCGGCCGACGCTGACGGAAGGGTACGAGCCGTTGATCGCAGCGATCGCCAAGGTGATCCTGGACAACAAGGAGCTGATCGGGAAAATCACCATCGTCGGCCATACCGACAATGTGCGCCTGCAAAAGTCCAATCCGTTTGCCAGCAATCAGCGTCTGTCGGAAGCGCGCGCCGAAACCATAGCCAAGCTTCTGGTGCAGGCCGGCGTGCCGCAAGAGAGCATCTCTTCCGAGGGTCGCGCCGAAACCGATCCGGTGGCCGACAACTCGACGCGCGAAGGCCGCGCGCTCAACCGGCGCGTCGAGGTTCTGGTCGAGAAGAGGCTCTGAGATGTTCATCCTGCGCTTCCTCTGGGCCGTCATCACCTCGCGATTCCTATGGACGCTGATCGGCATCGCGCTGCTTTCGCTGTTGATCTGGGTGTTCGGCCCGATCGTGCAGGTCGGCCCTTACGCGCCGTTCGAATCCGACAATGTGCGCATCGCCATCATCGCCGGGCTGATCATCCTGTGGCTGATCTGGCTGATCGTCGCGCAACGCCGCGCGATCCGCGCCAACCGCATGTTCGTCGCCGAGATAGCGGCGCCGGTGGCCGAAAGGCAGCTCACACCCGGCGAGGAGAGCGTCGCGGCCGTCGGCGCCAAGTTCGGCGAGGTGATGGCCGAGCTCAAGCGGCGCAAGCTCGGCGGCAGAAAATTCCTGCGCGAGATGCCCTGGTATGTGATCGTCGGGCCGCCGGCGACGGGCAAAACAACGGCATTGCGCCAGTCCGGCCTCAATTTCCCGATCGACCTCACCGACGATCTGCAGGGCGTCGGCGGGACGCGCAATTGCGACTGGTTCTTCTCCGAGAACGCGGTGCTGATCGACACAGCGGGCCGCTACGTCCAGCAGGAAAGCCAGCCGGACGTCGATGCGACGGAATGGCTGGGCTTCCTCGATCTGCTCAAGAAGCACCGGGGCCGGCGTGCGCTCAACGGCGTCATCGTCGCGCTGTCGATCGACGCGATGTCGGAGGGCGACGAGGCGATCAAGGCGCATGGCAGAAAAATCCGCCGGCGGCTGGCGGAGCTCAACGATCGGCTGGAGATTCGCCTGCCCGTCTACCTGATGCTGACCAAGGCCGACCTGATCAAAGGCTTCGAGGCCTTTTTCGGCGGCCTGTCGACAACCGCGCGCGAGCAGGTGTGGGGAACCACTTTTCCGCTCGACGCACGTGTCAACGCCGGCACGATCCAGACGGAACTCGCCAGGCTGGCCTCCGAGCTGGAGCGGCGGCTGGTGCCGCGGCTCGAGGACGAGGACAAGCTCGGCCAGCGCGCCGAGATCTTCCGTTTCCCGGCGCAGCTCGCGAGCCTCTCCGAGCCGATCCAGGTGCTGGTCGAGGCGATGTTCGGCGAAAGCCGCTACGAGGAGGCCGCCTGGTTGCGCGGCCTCTATCTGACCTCGGCGACGCAGGAAGGCGCGCCGATCGACCGGCTGACCGCCGCCCTTTCCTCATCCTTCGGACTGCCGCCGCGTCGCGCCATGCCTGCGGCGCGCGTCGAGAAACGCAGCTTCTTCCTCAGAAACCTGCTCACCGAAGTGATCTTCAAGGAAGCCGGCCTCGGCACGTTCGATCCGCTGGCGCAGCGCCGCCGCGCCTGGATCTGGCGCGGAGCCGCCGCCGCCTGCGCGCTCGCCGCCTTGCTCGCCGGCGGACTGTTCACCTGGTCCTATCTCGACAACCGCAATGCGATCACCGCGCAGGCCGGCCAATTCGAGGCGCTGCAGCAGCCCCTGACCGACGTCGCCGCCATGCCGGCCGCGGTCGAGCAGCCGACCATGGACGGCGCGCTGGCGGCGATGGACGCGGTGGCGACGGCCCGCACCGCACCGCCGGACGCGATCCACAACCTGCTCGGCCCGACCGCATCGGCCGAGCTGGTGCGCGCGCAGACCGATACCTACGACCATGCGCTGCGCAACGTGCTGGAGCCGCATATGGTCGCGCTGCTGGAGGCCACGATGTGGCGGCAGATCCGCGATCCGGATTTCATGCTCGGCGCGCTGAAGACCTACCGGATGATGACCGGCCTGTCGCAGATGGACACCGACTTCGTCCAGAACTGGTGGGTGAACAGCCTGCCGCAATTCGCGCCGGCCGCACCCTTCCCGACCGCCGACGCCGAAGAGCACCAGCTCGCCGCCATCCGCCGCATGGCGGTCGACGACAGCTACATCGCGCCGGACAAGGAGCTGGTCGCCGAAGCGCTGAAGACCGTGTGCACGATCTCGCTGCCGGAGCGCGCCTACAAGCAGCTTCTGGCCGACCCGGAAGTGGCAGCGGTCAAGGAATGGGTGCCGGCCAATTTCGCCGGACCGAACGGCGCGAAGGTGTTCGCGCGCCGTTCCGACAAGACGCTGCGCGTGGGCGTTCCAGGCCCCTACACCTATGCCGGCTTCCACGATGCGATCCTCGACCGGGTCGAGGACGTCGCCGGACAGGCGGCGCTCGACCGCGCCGTGTTTGCCGGCGGCTGCTCGGAGAATTCGGAGACGTCGGTCTCGGCGCTGTCGGAAGACATCCTGAAGCTCTATTACGACGACTATATCGCGCAGTGGGATTCGTTCCTGCGCGACATGCGGCTGGCGCCGCTGACCGACCTCAACGTCGCCAGCGAGAACCTCAAGGATCTTTCCAGCGCCGACTCCGCGCTGAAGCGCCTGCTGACCGCGGTGGTGCAGGAGACCGACCTGACCCGTTCGGACGATGCGGCGGCCGACGACAAGAGCGGCGGCGCCGCCAAGACCGGCTCGAAGCTCTTGAGCAAGCTCGGAAAACTGGGCAAGGTGGTGAAGACCGGCGCGAAATTGCTGCCCCGCGCGGGCTCGGCCGACCAGGTCGACATGACCGGCAGCCTGGTGGCCGAGCATTTCAAGCCGCTCAAGGGCACGATCGCCCAGGTCGACGGCCAACCGCCGGCGCTCGATGCCGCCGTCGTGGCGCTGACGGCGCTGTCCAACGTGCTGCAGACCGTGACCGCCAATCCCGACCCGCAGGACGCCATCAAGAAGCAGGGCGGCCTCGCCGAACTGACAGGCGCGGTTGCCAGACAAGCGCAGATCCTGCCTTCGCCGATCAACGACTGGTTGGGCGGGATTGCCGGCGACACCAGCGGCCTGTCGCAGAAGGCCGTCACCAACGAGCTCAACGCCATCTGGCGGGCGGACATCCTGCCCTTCTGCCAGGCCGCGCTCAACAACCGCTATCCGTTCAGTCCGGAGAGCGCGGTCGACGTCAACGTGCGCGACTTCCAGCGCCTGTTCGGGCCGACCGGGCTGATCGACGCCTTCACCAACGACCACCTGATCAACTACGTCGACACCGCCAGCGAACCGTGGAAATGGCGCGCCGATTTCGGCCTGGACCCGGCGGCGCTGGCGGCCTTCGAGCAGGCGCGCCACATCCGCGACGATCTCTTCCCCGGCGGCACCGGCCCTGTGATGAATTTTACGCTGGAGCCGAAGGATCTGTCGCCCAACGTGGCGCGGGTGACGCTCAACCTCGATGGCCAGAACCTCGTCTACTACAACAACGCGACAAGGCCGCAGCCGATGACATGGCCCGGCAAGGACGGCACCGGCGTGATCTCGCTCGCCTTCCAGCCGGTCGACGGCTCGCCTGAGATAATGCTCAACGAGACCGGCAGCTGGGCGTGGCTGAGAATGCTGCGCGGCGGCCGCTTCAACGCGACCAAGCTCACCGACGTCTACAGCCTGCGGCTCGGCACCAAGGGGATGTGGGCCGATTTCGAGCTCAAGGCGGCCAGCGTCGAGAACCCTTACACGCTCGAAATGTTCAAGAAGTTCACATGTCCGCCACAGATCTGAACATCGGCTTCTTCGGCAAGATTCCGGCGACGGGGGATTTCGTTTCCGCGAATCTGCCGCGAACCTTCATCGACCGCTGGGACCGGTGGATGTCGATGGAACTGCGCGCGCGACCGGACGAAGGAGAGTTGGATTCGCGTGTCTGGCGCTTCATCGTCAAGGGCGGCATTTTCGGCGACCAGCCCTGTGCAGGCGCCTGGCGCATGAGCGAGGATCGCGTCGGCCGCCGTTATCCGTTCGCCATCGTCCGACTGGGGCCACCGCCGGAGCCCAGCGACCCGTGGTACGATGCCGTGGCCTCGCTTCTTCAGAACTGCGTCGATAACTCCTGGGCGCAGGCCCGACTGGCCGAAAGCCTTCAGATTTTGTCACCTCCGGGCGCCGCCGCCGCGGCCGACAAGATCGCATTCTGGAGCGACGACTGGGAGGTTGCGGAGTTCGGCTTCGTCGACATCCACGACCTTGCCAAAAATGCCCTGCCCGCCATGCGTGCGGGCACGGCCGGAGACGGCGGAGTCCACGGCGATGGGTAACACGGTCTACGCCGAAAAGATGGGCTTCTTCCACCAGGCAAGCGGCGGCAAGGGCGTCGCGCCGGGCGACGTCTGCCTCAGCCCGCCGCCGCCGCCGGCGGGACCGGTGCCGGTTCCATATGTCAACATGCTTTCGGCCAGCGATCTCATCAAAGGCAGCAAGAGCGTCAAGGTGCAGGGAACACCGACGGCGCTCGAGAACTCTTCCGAAGTGGCGCTGAGCACGGGCAACGAAGCGGCCACGCCGGGACTGGGAGCCGGCGTGATCACCCATCGCATCAAGGGCAAGGGCTCGTTCAAGCTCTGGTCGTTCACGGTCAAGGTCGAGGGCAAGGGAGTCTGCCGCCACGGCGATCCGATGGAGCAGAATACCGCGAGCCCGCTGCCGAACACGGTCGATGTGTCCGCCATGGTGGACTTCTCGGTGGTGCTCGGCAAGGATGCGATGAAGGAAGACTGCCCGCGCGACTACAAATACTCGGAGGACTATACCCCCACGACCGAGACCCAGCGCGCCTCCGTGCAGGGGCAGGCCTGCTGGCAGTGCAAGAAGGACCGTGCCAACATCCTTCGTCGGACTCCAGGGCCAGCGAAGGACAAGGCGCTGAAGGCCATCGACGCGAAAATCAAGAAGCAGACCGACGGCAAGGTCACGATGATCGCCGATCACCAGCCGCCGCAGAAGGTCGCATGGGAGATGGGAGCGTGCCATGATGCGGACAACTTCGCCCAGCGGATGCGCGACCTTCCGTGCCAGCCGCATTGTCATGCCCATAGCATGCAGCAGTCCAGGGACATGCGCGAGCTTGATCGCCGCGAACTGTACGACGCGATGAATGCGAACATCAGGGGTCTCAATATATAGAGATACGAAATGATTTCGGGAAAGCATCAAGAAATATACAATCAGTGGACAGCTGAATTGAAGAGTGCCGTTCCACCTTTGCTGAAATGGTGGAATGATCTACACGCACATGAAGTCAGTAAGGGGCTTGTCGACGCTCGCTGGCCGGCAGGACCCGCGAGTCATCCTCGCATCATTGCCCTGTTTCGGAAGTACTACTTCGAAACGACAAGGCTGAACGATTTGCTTTTGCGCGGTGAGCCGCAACAGGGGAACGAGATGTGGGGCTCCGACGCCAAGCAATCATCCGAGGAAAGCGAAGGGGCTGGGCCGGTCCCGCCGGTGACACTGCTGCTCTCCTGGCTCGACGATACCGAGCCCGAGCTGGCGGACTTCATGAGGAGGTTCGACTTCATTCCCGTCGGGGAAGATCCGGAATTCGAGGAGTGCTGAGTGATGGCGCTGCTTGTCAACCACAACATCAAGAACGGTACCTACCGGCTGCTGCGAGCGCCCGGCGACGTCCGAGGCCGTACGAAAGAGACGGCGGCAGCGGTCGGCACGGCCGGCCATCGCGACCTGTTCGCCGCCTATCTGCTCGATTTCGTGGACGCGTTCGCCATCGCCTCCGAGACCTGGAACGCGAGTGTCGAGGAGCGCACGGAGACCGGCCTGCCGATCGACGAGGCAATCCTCCGAACGATCGAGGCCAACGGGATTGCCGGCCCCGCCGGCCACCCGAGAGTGGTCTGGCTCGTGCGTAAGTACTGGCTCGCGTGCGACGAGGAAAACCGGCGCTCCGAGTCGAGCGCGGTGCCTCCCGAGGTGTTTCTTCTCGAGTGGCTGATCCAGGGCGGCCACGACGATTATGCGACGCTGCTGACCGCCATGCCCTACTGGCCGATCGGCCTCGACGAACACGGCAATTGGTGCTGAGCGATGGCGTTTGCGGTCGGAATCGAGAATCACACGCCCTTCGCCGCCGCGACACACGTTCAACTCAACGCCGACGGCCAGGAAGTTCTGGTCGTCATGTTCTCGGCAACCTTCGATGCGCTCGACGGCGCACCGGCATTGGACATCTGCGAAGACCAGATGCCGGTCGCGCTCTGGGATATCCCTTTCGGCGATCCGGCCAATTCCTCCATTCGCTACGAAGCCGATATCGCGCCGCATAAGCCGGCCGCCGAAATCCTTATCAACGGTTCGGCGCACGCGCCGAACGGCCGACCGGTGGCGGAGATGCAGGTCGGTTTTCGCGTCGGTGGCTTGCAAAAGGTGCTCAACGTCGTCGGAGACCGCATCTACGGCGCTGGTGGCTACAGCGCGCCGGCTCCGTTCCGAACCATGCCGATCGTTTACGAGCGAGCCTATGGCGGGACGCTGCCAGATGGCCGGCTTGACAGACGCAACCCGGTCGGTGTCGGCTATCACCATGCCTCCTCCGCCGATCCGGCAGTGCGCACACAAGCCCCAAATGTCACCTATCCCGCTGAGCCTTATCTCAGCCCTTCCGATCGACCGAAACCGGCCGGTTTCGGCCCGCTCGGGCGGGGTTGGACGCCGAGACTGCCGCTCGCCGGCACCTATGACCAAGGCTGGATCGACACGCAGTGGCCACTGCCTCCCGGAGATTTCGATCCGCGCTACAATCTCTGCTCCCCGGCGGACCAGCACCTGCCGGCAATCCATGGCGGTGAGACCGTCACGATCATCGGCATGGTTCCGAACGGCCGCTGGGATTTCCGCCTGCCTCGCGTCGTTGCGCCTGTGCGGCTGATCTATGACGATCGCGTCGAAGAACGTCCGATTGCCGCGGACACGGTGATTGTCGAGCCGGAACTGTGGCGCGTCACACTGAAAGCGCGCTTTTCACACGTCACAAAACGGAACACACCGGCGCTGCGGGAAATCGTCTTCGGCCATGTCACGCCCGCCTTTCTCGTGGCCCGGCGCAAGCGCAAGACCTATCTCAGCCCGCGCGGCGGCGACGGCACCCTCGACCGCGCTGTGTGGCAGCCATGAAGCGGCCGCTCTACCTCGCCGGCGGCGGCGCCGTCACGCCCGCCGGGTTGAACGCGAGGCAAACGATCGCGGCGATTCGGGCGAGCCTTTCGGCCTTCGACGAAATCACGCTCGCCGAACCGTTCGGGGTACCTCAGATTGTCGCGCGCATACCCGCTCACCGGCATCTGCGCCGCAACGAAGGCGAATGGCTGGTCAACATGGCCGCCCGCGCCATCAACGAAGCACTCGGCACTGACGGGCCGGGTGTCGCGGCGGCAACCGCGCTGCTCATTACAACGCCGGAGAGCTTTCGCAACCATCCGGGGTTCGCGGATATTCCGGCACGCGATTTCCTGGCCGCCGTTGTCGATGCGACGGGCATGAGGTTCCATCACACCTCGCGCGTCGTTGATGGCGGCGCGGCCGCAAGCGTGGGGCTGATCGAAACGGCGCTTGCGCTGATGGAGGAGCAAGGCGTGGCGCAAGTGCTGCTCGGCGGCGTCGACAGCTTTGTCAACCACACCGACCTCGGCCGGCTCAGCCGGGCCGGGCGTTTACAGGGCGCGAACAACGCCCAAGGACTGGTTCCGGGCGAGGCTGCCGTCTTCGTGCGGCTGCTGCGGGAACCCGACCGCGAGCCCGTCGTGGCCGCTATTCATGGTATCGGCATCGCCCAGGAGACAGACAGCGTCCTTTCCGAGCGCTACAGTCAGGGTCGCGCCATGCTCGGCGCGCTGCGCGACGCCGTTTCGGGATCGGGACCATCGGAACCCGACATCGACTTCGTCGTCTCGAACGGCAATGGCGAGCGCTACCACGGCTGGGAGATGCTGATTGCCCGACCGCGCTTCTATCGCACGCACCGCACCCTGATGGCGACGGCCTATCCGGCGATGACGATCGGCGACACCGGCGCGGCCAGCGGCGCGCTGGCGCTGATGCTGGCCGCCGACAGTCTTGTTCAGGATTATGCGCCGGGATCGATTGCCATGTGCGAAGTCGCATCCGAAAACGGATTGCGCGCAGCCGCCGTCGTAGCGCGGATCAACCGCCGATAAATTACAGCCATGCGGGAAACCGCCGCGTCCTTCGCCAGTCGGCCAGCGGCGTATCGGTTGCCGCTATGGCGGCGCGCAACGCGTCGAGCCGCAACCGGCGCATCGAACGGAAAGGCCTGCGACCGCGACCGCCTCGTCCCTCGTCCCACCAGGCAGCAACGCGATCGGCGACGGGCAACGGGCTGTCGTTCAGAGATTCGAACGCCTTTCCCAAATCGGCCGAGTCGATCGTGAAAAGATCAGTGTCGTTGAAATCCACATCGAACAGATCGCGCATCGCCAGCCCGGCGGCAAAGGCAAGTTCCGGCTCGCGCATCTTCTCTATCAGCCAGGGCACCACTGACAGATCGCCAAACAGGCCGATCGAGGCGGTTGCCGCCGCACGCAGCAGGGGCTGGCCGAGACGCGCCTGCAACCAGGCTTTCGCGGCCTTGGGCGGCGTTGTCAGGAGGCGCATCTCGATTGCCGCCTCCGCCTGGTCTGTCTCCGTCAGCACGATCTTGTCGATCACTGGGTGCGCGGACCGCGCCTCGCCAAGCAAGCAAGCAGCGAAGGCGGCCGCAAGACGTTCTTTCGCCGTCTCGCCATCAAGGCCAGCCAGGACTGCCGGAAGCACGTCGCGCCGCCTGAACCCACCGGCGAGCCGAACGGCGCGCCGGCGCACAGCGGCGTCGGAATGGCTCACCAGATCCTGCAGGCGCGGTCCCGGATCGATGCGATGATGCCAGAGCGCGGCCAGCCCAAGGCAGCGTAGCCGCGCATCGCGTGCGTCCAGCCATTGCGCGACGAGCGGCCGCAGGTTTTCGCGTGGCGTGCGCGCGATCGCGGCGGACAGGCTCGATACACCGGCTTCACCCAGGCTTGCACCGGCGTCGATTGCGAAGGTAACCAGTTTGGCATCGCTCCAACGCATCGCCACAGTGCCAAGCACGAAAAGTTCGCCCGGTTCGGCATAATCGGCAAAGCGCGCTTGAGCAGATTCCCAGCCGGCCTCGCCGGCTGCCATGAGCCCTTCGAGGTTAGCCTCAAGGCGCTGGTCGATACGGCCGATGTCGGTCTCGTCGAGGATTGGACCATCGATCTCCCGACGACGGCGCAGCCAGAGGAAAGCCGCGTCCTCGGAATGCTGGTCCACGATGGCCGCGATGGTCACGATGCGGTGCATCGATTCGCCTCAGTTGAGATGCACAGCCCCGCCGCGAATGCGGTTGGTACCGCTGGCCTGGCTGGTCAACTGGGTGCCACGAATGGTCACGCGGCCATTCTTCTCCAGAATGATCGATGCCAGGCCGCAGCGCAATTCTATGCGCTCATCGCCGGTGATGACGATGCGCTCGCCGTCACGCACAACTTGCAGCTCCCTGTTCTTATGAGCCGGATCAACGATGCGTCCAACGACCAGCGGCCGCGTCGGGTCACCCTCCTCGAACAGAAGGGCTAGTTCCGAACCAATGGCCGCGACGTCCAGTTCGGTCAGGCTGCGCGCCGCAATCGCGGTCTCGTGTGGATTGCCGACGAAGACCACGAGTGGCGCTCTGCCTTCGAAACCGATAAGCAGGCCGATCACGACGCCGTCGATACGCTCCAGCACTTCCATGATGATGCCCTCAATTGTTGTTGATCGTGCTGCCCTTGACGATCACGTCGCCGTCGGCCTTGACGGTGATCTTGCCGCTGCCCTTGAGGGTAATATCCTTCCCGTCAGCGACAATGGTGCCGTCCTTTTTCATCGTGATCGACGCTGAGCCGCATTTGAGCGTGATCGAATCCCCTGCCTCGATGACAAGCTTTTTGCCCACCTTGATCGAACTGTCCTCGGCAATGTCGATGCCGCTGCCCTTGCCAACTTTGAGCGCATGTGCCCCGCCGACATCGGTGCCGTCATCCGCCCCGATCTTGGCTGTTCGTGCCTTGCCTATCTGGGAGGACTGTGCCCCTCCGACGGTGAAACTCTGATCCGCGCCGACATTGACGGTTTGCGCCGCACCGACATCCCAGCTATCCGCGGCGCCAATACTGTGGCTTTGATTGATGCCCACGGTCACCGACCGTGTCGCCCCAATCGTATTCGTCTGCGAGGCAACCACGGTCCTCGCTTCGGCGGCGCCCACCGTGTCGACGCGCGCGATACCCACCGTGACCGTCTGGTTCAGCCCCACCGTCTGCGAATGGTTGGCATCGATGTTTTCGGTCGAATTGGCGACGACGTGGATGGTCTCATTCGCCTGGACGGTCAGCGAACGATTCTTGCCCACCGTCTCGGTGTCGTTCGACCCGATATTCGTCGTCTGGTCGACGCCGACCTTGACCGTCTTGTTGTTGCCCACGTCCTCGTCGAGGTTGTGGCCGACGGAGTGCTTGGCGTCGTGGTCGATGCGGTCGGACTGGTCGTGTTGGACCGTCTTGTTGCGGTCGTGCTTGATCAGCAGATGGTGGTCCTTCTGGGCCTGGAAATTGACCAGCTCGGAGCCCGCCTTGTCCTCGAACATCAGCTCGTTGTAACCGCCGCCGCCTTTCGAGGAATTCGACTTCCAGCCCGATTGCGTGGCGTTGCCCGGCAGACCATAGGGCGGCATCTGCGACGCGTTGTAGACGCGGCCGGTGATGATCGGCAGGTCCGGATCGCCTTCGATGAAATCGACGATGACCTCCTGGCCGATGCGCGGGATCTGGATGAAGCCCCAACCGCTGCCGGCCCAGGTCTGCGAGACGCGCACGAAGCATGAGGAGTTCTGGTCCTTCTTGCCGAGCCGGTCCCAGTGGAACTGCACCTTCACGCGCGCATATTTGTCGGTGAAGATTTCCTCGCCCGAAGGTCCGACGACGGTCGCCGTCTGCGGCCCGCGCATGATCGGGCGCGGCGTGATGCGCGGTGGGCGATAGGGCAATTTGGTGGGCGCCACACCGAGCACCACCTTGAAATTCTCGCTGTGGGCCTCGTTCTGGGTCCGGTAGCCCGGGTCGAACAGCCGGTATTCGGCGCTGATGACCAGATAGTCCTGGTTCTGGTCGTCGCGCGGAAAGCTCTCCAGCGTGAACTTGCAGCCGGAAAAAAGGCCGCGCACCGTGCCAACCGCCGCGCTGTGCTGGTGCACGGCCTGAAGTTCCTCGCGGCGGATTCCGGCAATCTTATCGCCCCGCCCGACATCGAGATGCGCGCCGGGCTGGCGGTAGTTCTCGCCCGAGGCTTCCTTATGGGCGAAGGGCTGGGCGGATTTCGCCATCAGATCGGCGCCCGGCTTCTCGAAATCATAGTCCGTATGGGCATACGCGCCCGGGCGCACCGCGCTGCCAGGTATCCATTCGGTGATGTATTCGACATCGCGCCGCGAGGCGTGGCCCTCGAAATTGTAAAGCACCTTCTCGTAGCCGGGCGCCGGCTTCAGCTTGCTCATCGCATCGCAGAGGATGAGCGTGTGCTTGCCCTCGTCATGCTCGAAGAAATAGAAGATGCCTTCGTGCTCGAGCAGCCGCTGCACGAAATCGAGATCGCTCTCGTCGTACTGAACGCAATATTCGCGCGAGGGGTAGGACCCCTGCAGCCGCTTCTCGAATTTGGCGATGCCGTATTTCGAGAAGATCTTCTCGACGATCTCCATCGCCGTCATGTTCTGGAAGATGCGGCAATCGGTGGTGTTGCCGAGGAACCAGAACCATGGCCTGACGGTTGCCTCATAGAAGGCCAGCCGGTCCTCGATGCGGGTAAGCTTGAAATCCGACACAAGGCCGCTGAACCAGCGCTTCGGATCGGATTCGCCCTCGACCGAAACGACGCCGCCCAGCATCTTCAGCGGATCGACGTCACGATTCTTCGACACGAAGCCGACCGTATAGGCGAAACAACGGCTGATCTCATCGCGGCCGACGAGATGGGTGAAGGTCAGGTCGGCGCCAGCCGGCGTCTGTACAACCGTGGCACGTTCGTTCGGCATGGGTCGTGCCCCTCCTGGACGCGGCCGCCAGTATGATGGATTGAAGCCCCCGCTATGTTAACCGCATCACGTTCGGGAACTTTTCACGCCCACCGCACCGGACTGCTTTCAGCCTAGCATATGTTTGGCGGCGGCCAAATAACAGCTGTGGCTAAACTGCCCATGCGCCGGTGTGAAACGCTCCTCTCCCGCCGCGCTCGCAAGCTGCTAGAATGCCAAGGCAATTCCAGGAAAGGTGCGTTGGCGTTTCCGCCTGGAATTGCGCGGAAAATAAGCATTTGTTGACCAAGTTGGGCGACGCTTCCGGATGTTCATCTCTCTCCAGATCAGCAATGTCGACAGGCTGCCGGCCGGCACCGCCGCCAGCTACGCCGCCCGCGACCGCAGCTTCGAGATCGGTCGCGAGAATTGCGACTGGACGCTGTCCGATCCGGACAAGTTCATCTCGGGCCGGCATTGCGAGGTCCGCTATCAGGCGGGCTCGTTCTGGCTCTACGATGTCTCGCGCAACGGCACTTTCATCAACGGTTCCAGCCAGCGCATGAGCGGGCCGCACCGGCTGGCCCAGGGCGACCGGCTGCTGATCGGCCGTTATGTCGTCGGCGTTTCGATCGAAGACGAACGAGCCGCGACCGGACATCCTCAGGCCAGTACAGGATCGACGCAACGTGAGCTGCCGTCCTCGACCGGCCGTCCCCTGGATCCCGGCCATGAGCCGTTCTTCAATCCGGCGGAGCAGCGACCAACCGGGGCAGCGCCCGTCTCGACATCCTCGGCGCTGCAGCCTGGCCCGGCGGTTCCAGCCAACCGGCCCGCGGAGGCGGACGCGATATTGCGGGAGATCGCCAAGGCGGCGGGCATCGCGCCGGAGTTGCTGCAGTCGCGTGATCCGCACGATGTCGCGGCCGAGATCGGCTCCGTGCTGAGGACAACTGTCGAGCAACTGTCCCTGCTGCTCAAGGCGCGCGCGGCGGCAAAGGTGCTCGCCAAGAGTTCGAACCGGACGATGATCGGCGCCGAGGACAACAATCCGTTGAAATTCGTGCCGGGCATCGACGACATATTGGAGATCATGTTCGCCAAGCGCAGGGCCGGCTATCTCGACGCCAGGCATAGTGTCGAAGACGCGTTTCGCGACCTGAAGGCGCACGAAATCGCGACCTACGCCGCCATGCAGGCCGCGCTGTCGCGGTTGCTCGACGACCTGTCGCCGGAGGCGATCGCCAAGAAAATTCCGCCGGCATCCTTCTCGTCCAGGAAAAGCCAGGCCTGGGATGCGCTTGTCGCGACATGGCGGACGATGGAAGACAAGCACGAGAACGGCATGCTGGATGTCTTCCTCGCCTATTTCGCCGAAGCCTACGCCAAGGCCGACAAGCAGAAATAGCCTGGATCGGCACGGACCGCGCCGGCTGTATGTGACGGTTCTCATAGAAGAAGCCGCCTCTTCGATCATCTTGCTTTCCGATTTCAATCGGCGGCCCCGTTTCAATTGAATGCCCGGGCGATTAGAATGAACAGGGATGCTTGCCTGGCGGGCAACGCGGCGTGGCTTGGGGCGTGTGCAGCAATGTCATGTTTCGGCGAGATGTGCCTTTCCATGCGGCCCGCCGAGGCTCAGCCTGAAGCGCGCTTTGCCGGGCAAGGACATGCTCGTTGCAATTCGACGGCGGGTCGTCGCCGATGAGCTCGAAGGACGATCCCTCCAGGCCGCTGGGCAAAACCGTCATCCGCGCGCCGCGGCCGAAGCAACGACCGCTCGCGGCTGCCGAGAGTTCCGGTCCGGAAGGCGTTCGGTCCGCTCCATCGCCTTCCCGCGAATCGACGGTGTTCGATCCCGGCGGCGGCCGGCAGATGCCTACGGGCTGGTCGTCTGGAACGGTACTCTTTCAGGGACCTACCCCGGGAGCAGAGGCCAATGCGGCGCCGGGGGTGCAGCAGGATGCCCTGCTCGACGCCGCCGGCGGCGTGAGATACGCCGCGGCTAATCCGATCCTTGCCGCCGCGGCGCCGCTGCTGATGCTTCTCGGCCAATTGCGGCTGATGCCGGTCGAACGGCAAGCGGCGCCCTTGGCGGAGCATATAGCCGAAGCGATCGACACCTTCGAGCTTGCAATCGCGAAAGCCGGCGTAGCCGAGGAAGACGCGCGAATCGCGAAATTCGCCCTTTGCGGAACCGCCGACGATCTTGTCGGCAATCTGCCATGGCCGAGCAAGGACAGCTGGCTTCAGCACAGCCTTGTGGCGCAGTTCTTCCAGACCCAGCCGACGGGCGCCGGCTTCTACGAAGCGCTGAACACCGTCCTCGCCAAGCCGGAAGCGCATTACAACCTGCTCGAACTGATGCATGCGTGCCTTTCGTTGGGTTTCGAGGGCCAGTATCGGGGGCTTGCGGGCGAGCGAAACACGCTCGAACGTGTCCGGCGCGACGTCTACGACACGCTGCGTTACTTCAAGCCGCGCGCCGGCGACGACGTCTCGCCCCGCTGGCAGGGCATGGCTGCGGCATTGCCGAAGCCAAGGGCGCGGCTGCCGCTCTGGGCGGTCGCGGCCGCCGCGGCGACGTTGGTGACGGCGGCCTTCTTCGGACTGCGGGTGCTGATCACCGACGAAGGCGATGCGACCGCCGGCGAGTTGCTGGCGCTCAACCCCTCGACGCCCGTCACCATAGAGCGCGCCAGCGTGGCGGCGCCCACTGAGCCGGCGCAAGCCAGCCCGCCGCCGCCCGTGGTTCCGGATGCCACCCAGATCGACCGCATCCGCGCGGCGCTTGCCAAGGAGATCGCCGGCGGCGGACTGAGCGTCGGCGAGAAGGGCGAGTTCATCGTCGTCGAGATCAACAACCAGCTTCTGTTTGCTCCCGGCCAGGCGGAGCTGAAGCCGCAATTCCAGCCGATCGCGGCCGCCATCGCCACGGCGCTCGACGCCGAACCCGGGCCGATCAAGATCGTCGGCCACACCGACAATGTGAAACCAAAGAAGTCGAGCACGTTCAAATCGAATTTCGATCTTTCCGTCGCCCGGGCGAAGGCCGTCCAGGCGCTGGTGGCCACGCAATTGAAGGACCCGTCGCGGCTCAGTGCCGACGGCAAGGGCGAGGACGAGCCGATCGCCGACAATGGCACGGCGGACGGCCGCGCCAAGAACCGCCGCGTCGCCATGATGATCCCGAAACAGGAGACCTTGCAGAACGGCTCCGCGGAGAACGGCAACTGATGCGCTGGACGCCGCGGATCTTCAGCCTGCTTGCGCTTGCCGGTTTCTCGGCGGCGGTCTGGTATGCCGGACCGCTGATCCGCTTCGCCGACACACGCCCGTTTGCGCCTGCGTGGCTCAGGGCCACGATCATCGGCGTCACCATCGTGGCGCTCGCGCTGTTCTACGGGGTCCGCTTCTGGCAGCGGCGCAAGGCACAAAAGGCGCTCGAAACGGCGATCGTGCGCAGCGACGAGCGCAACGACGATTCACAGGTGCTCGAAGCGCGCATGAGCGAAGCGATCGCGACGCTGAAGCGGACGAGCGGCAAGCGCAATTTCCTCTATGACATTCCCTGGTACATCGTCATCGGCCCGCCCGGCGCCGGCAAGACGACGGCGCTGGTCAATTCCGGACTGAAGTTTCCGCTTGCCGGCTCCGGCAGCGCGCAGCCGGTGGCCGGCGTCGGCGGCACGCGGTCCTGCGACTGGTGGTTCACCGACGAGGCGGTGCTGATCGACACGGCCGGCCGCTATACGACGCAGGAGTCGGACCGCGAGCGCGACAAGGCAAGCTGGCTCGCCTTCCTGGGATTGCTCAAGAAACACCGCACCAGGCAACCGATCAACGGCGTGATCCTTGCCATCAGCCTTGCCGACCTGATCGGCTTCGACGACCGGCAGCTCGACGCGCATGTCACCGAGATCCGAAGCCGCCTGCGCGAACTCCACGAGACGCTGAATATCCAATTCCCGGTCTATCTGCTCTTTACCAAGGCCGATCTCATCCGCGGCTTCATGGATTATTTCGGCGATTTCGACGAGGCGCGCAGGCGCAAGGTGTGGGGCGCGACATTCCAGACGGCCGACCGCACCAGGAACATGGCCGGCGAGGCGCCCGCAGCCTTCGACGAACTGGCGAAGCGGCTCGCCGAAGAGGTCGCCGACCGCCTGCAGGAAGAGGCCGACCCGGTGGCGCGGATCACGCTATTCGGCTTCCCGGCGCAGTTCGGCGCGCTGAAGAACCGGATAACGCAGTTCGTCGGCAGCCTGTTCGACACCTCGCGGTCACAGGTCAATGTCAGCCTGCGCGGGCTCTATTTCTCCTCGGGCACCCAGGAAGGGACGCCTTTCGATCAGGTGCTGGGCGCGATCGGCCGCAGTTTCGGTAGTGCTTCGCAAGCGCATCTCTCCGGCGCCGGCAAGAGCTTCTTCCTGCATGATCTGCTGGTCAAAGTGATCTTCCCGGAATCGGGCTGGGTCTCGTTCGACAGGGCCTCCGAGCGGCGCGCCAAGCTCGCGAGGTTCGGCGGCCTCGCCGCGATCGCGCTGGCGGCTTTGGCGGCGCTCGGCGTGCTGGGCCTCAGCTTCTTCGCCAACAAGCAGCTGATCGCCTCCACAAGGCAGGCCATGGCGCATTATCGCGACAGCGCCGATACGCTGCTGAACAGCACGACGGTGACCGACGTCGACCTCGAAAACGTCATCGGTCCGCTCGACCAGTTGCGCAATCTGCCGGCCGGCTTCGAAAACGGCGACCAGGCAAAGCCGATCGAGGAGACGTTCGGGCTCAGCCAGCGCGAGAGGCTGTTGTCGGCCTCCAAGACCGCCTACCGGCAAGCGCTGGAGCGAACCTTCCGCTCGCGGCTGCTGGTGCAGGCGGAGCGGACGATCCAGGCCAGGATGGCCGACCCCGTGGCGCTCTACGAGCCTTTAAAGATCTACCTGATGCTGGGCGGCAAGGCGCCGAAGGTCGACGACGAACTGGTTGTCTCCTGGATGAAGCAGGATTGGGAGGAGAACCGCTACCCTGGCGAGAACAACCGCGAGGGCCGCGCGCAGCTCGAAAAGCACCTGCGCGCCATGCTTGCGCTCGACGACGCCTATGATCCGGTCTTCGAGCTCAACCAGCCGCTGGTGGAGGCCGCGCAGCGCTCGCTCGGACGCATGAGCCTCACCGACCGCGCCTGGGCGCAGATCAAGTCGGCGGTCTACGCCGCAAGGCTCAAGGACTTCTCCATCGCCGCGAGAGCCGGTCCGGAAGCGCAGTTGCTGTTCGAACGCACGGACGGCAGCGAGCTTGCCGATCTTCAGGTCACCGGCCTCTATACGCGCGGCGGGTTCAATAGCTTCTTCCTGCCGCAGCTGTCGCGCATCGCGCAGATGCTCGTGGACGATCAATGGGTGCTTGGCGGCGGCGGCGAACAGGGCGGCATCGACCAGGACCTGCCCAAGCTCGGCCCCGAGCTCATCGACCGCTACGGCAAGGAATTCGCCGCCGCCTGGAACGGCGTGCTCGACCAGCTGAAGCTCAAGGCAATGCTGAAGGACAAGCCGCAATATCTGGCGCTCTCGGCCGTCGCCGCGCCGGACTCGCCTCTCGACCAGCTCTTCACCGCGATCGCCGATGAAACCGCATTGACGAAGGACAGCGCCGCCGAGGGCGATACCGGCACGGCGCAGCAGGACCCCGCCAGCATGGCCAAAGGCCTCGCCCGCATCGGCCTCCAGATCGCCGGCGGCAAGTCGCAAAGCCGCGCCGGCGCAAGCTCGGCCGTCGCGCAGAATGCCGGCGCGAGCGTCGAGGCGCAGTTCCGCTCGTTCCAGGCGCTGGTCGGCGGAGCCGCCGGACGCCGACCGCTCGATGCGCTGACGCAGAACTTCCACGACATCTTCCAGAGCCTGAAGCTCGCGGCCGATGTCCCCACACAGACCGAGCGCGTCAACGCCAACCTGCAGCTGCAGATCTCGACATTGCGCGCCAATGTCTCGCGCCTGCCGAAGCCGCTGGCGCGCATGGTCAACGCGGCGGCGGACGAGTTCGAAGGCAATGTCGCCGAGACCTCAGTCGCCAACCTCAACCAGAACCTCGACCAGATGGTGACGCGCGCCTGCGAGGAGGCGGTCAATGGCCGCTATCCCTTCACCCGCGACGGCACAGACGAGATCTCGATGGCGGATTTCACCAAGCTGTTCGCGCCGGGCGGGCTGATGGACCGTTTCTTCGCGCAGAATCTTGCGCCGCTGATCGACATGACCGGCCAGGAATGGACCTGGAAACAGGACGCCCGCTCCAGCCGCGATCTTGCGAAGTCGACCTTGAAAGCGTTCCAGTCGGCCGCGGAAATCCGTAACACCTTCTTTCCTTCCGGCGGCTCGGTGCCTTCGGTCTCGATCACCATCACCCCCACCTCGGTGAACAGCGAAGTCGACAGCGCTGTGCTCAATGTCGACGGGCAGACGGTCCAGAGCGCCCAGGCCGGCAACGCTCCGAGCATCGTGACATGGCCGAGCGGCGCCGCTTCCGGATCGGCGAGCCTCAGCCTCGTGCCGGAAATGCCCGGCCGCGAGTCCGCGCTCAAATTCGAAGGGCCGTGGGCGTTGAAGCGGCTTTTCGACAAGGCGACCATCACCGGCGACGGCGCCAACACGGAAGCCCGCTTCGTGATCGGCGGACGTGATGTCGCCTACACGATCCAGGTCGGCTCGGGCGCCAATCCCCTGCTGCTGCCTGCCTTGTCCGGCTTCAGCTGTCCGAAGGCGTTCTGACATGGCTGGAGCGAGCCTTCATTTCGGTACTCTAATGTATACGCTTGTGGCAGAGTGGCCTGGGCACGCGGCCCGTGGCTGGTCACAGAGGACGCTCGCGAAGCGCTTGGTGGCAAATTGAGCACTGTCGCCCTCCCCATCGAAAGCTTCGGCGTGAGCCACAAGGGCTGCGTGCGCGATCACAACGAGGACAATTACCTCATCGAACCGCAGACCGGGCTCTGGGTGGTGGCCGACGGCATGGGCGGGCATGAGGCGGGTGAAGTCGCCTCGGCCAGCATCGTCGACCATCTGGCAACGATCGGCATTGCGAGCTCCGCGCCGGACCTTCGCGCCCGCTTCGAGGACCGGCTCAGCCGCGCCAATGCCGAGATCCGCGACATATCGCGATCGCGCGGCGTCACCATCGGCTCCACTTTCGCGGCCCTGCTTGCCATGGATGGACGTTTCGCCTGCCTGTGGGCCGGCGACAGCCGCATCTATCTCGTGCGCAACGGCTCGATCTTCCAGGTTTCGAAGGATCACACCGAGGTGCAGGAATTGCTCGACCGCGGCATGATCAGCGCGGAGGAAGCGCGCACCTGGCCGCGCCGCAACGTGATCACGCATGCGGTCGGCGTCAGCGACGAGCTCGAGATCGATTTCCAGCAGGGCGAGCTGATGGCAGGCGATGTTTTCGTCCTGGGCACCGACGGACTGACCGCGCATGTCAGCGACGCCGAAATCGAGGCCGCGGTCAAATCCGCCACGCCGCGGGCGGCCTGCCAGATCCTGCTGGACATGGTGCTGACGCGCGGCGGAACCGACAATGTGACCATTGTACTCGTGAAGATCGGCGGCGGGCGCAACGGCGCGCTCCATCCGGATCGGTCCGCAGTGGAGGGCCAGGCCAGATGAGCGACGACGACAAGACGCGGATTTCGACGAACGTCATCTATACCGGGGTGGGCACGCAGCTCAGCGGCATTTACGAGCTCGACGAGAGGATCGCCTCCGGCGGCATGGGCGAAGTCTATCGCGGCCACAACATCCAGACCGGCGACCACGTGGCGATCAAGATCGTGCTGCCAGAATTCGCGCGCGACCAGACGATCCTGTCGCTGTTCCGCAAGGAGGCGTCGATCCTCAACCATCTGTCGCATGACGCAGTGGTGCGCTACCACGTCTTCACCATCGATACGGGGATCGGCCGTCCCTATCTCGCGATGGAGTTCGTCGACGGCGAGTCGCTGTTCGACGTCATGCGGCGCGGACCGATGCAGGGGGACGATGTGCGCCGGCTTTGCCATCGCCTCGCCTCCGGCTTGAGCGCCGTGCATCAGGCGGGCGCCGTGCACCGCGACCTCTCGCCGGACAACATCATCCTGCCCGGCGGCCGGGTGGAGCGCGCCAAGATCATCGATTTCGGCATCGCGCGCTCGGCGACCGTCGGCGGCGAAACGCTGATCGGCGGAAAATTCGCCGGCAAATACAACTATGTTTCGCCCGAGCAGCTCGGTCTCTATGGCGGCGAGGTCAGCGAGCAATCCGATATCTACAGCCTTGGGCTGGTGCTGGCCGCGGCACTGCGCGGAAAGCCGCTCGACATGAGCGGGTCGCAATACGAGGTCATCGAGAAGCGCCGGACCGTGCCGGACCTGTCGGATATCGATCCCGATTTCCACGACTTGATCTCGGCCATGCTGCAGCCGGATCCGCGCGACCGGCCTGCCAGCATGAGCGAGATCGCCCGGGCGACGCGCGGCGAGGATCTCGAGGCGACATTGCCGCCGCCGGTGTCGTTTGGCGCACGCGAACGCTCCGGTTTGCCGCGCGCCGGGTGGACGGCGCCGCCGGACTCCCAGCCCCAGCCGCCGACGCCTCCCGGCGAGCCGCGCTTCGTCGAGCATGTGCGCCCTGCATACCTGTCGGAGCAACGGCCCGCACCGGCTGCCGCTCCGGCGAGCGCATCTGCGACCGCACCGGCTGCGCCGCGAAAGGCTTCACGGATACCCGTCATCGCCGGCGGCGTTGCGGCGCTGGCTGTGCTGGCTGGGGGCGGCCTTTATTTCAGCGGCGTCCTGGCGCCTCCGCCGGTGACGGAAAAATCCACACCGCTGACACCGAAGCCGGTCGCCGAAGCCGCCAAACCAGTGGCCGAAGCGCAGCAGCCGGAAGCGCCGAAGCCCCAACCGCAGACGCCGTCCGCGCCTCAGCTGGAATCGCCGAAAACTAACGGCGCCGCCACCGTCGAGAAGCCGACGCCACCTGCCGCTCAGCCGAAGAGCGAGGCAAAAAACCAGACGCCTCAGGTCGGGACCAAACCCGTGCAACCCCTGGCGCAGCAGTCGCCGGCTCCCGCACCAACGGCCGCCGAAAGCCAGAAGCCGGCGCAGCCGACGAGCGAACCGGTGGTCAAGACGCCGGAACCGAGCCAGGCGGCTGAGAACAAGCCGGCGCAGGAGGCGAATCCGCCGGCAGCCAAGCCCAGCGTAAAAGACCTCGTTGACATGCTTTCCAAGCTGCCCAAGCCGAACGCTTCCCCGCCCCCCGCTCCGGAGAGTCCGGCGCCGGCGCAGCCGACCACCCCGCCGGCCGAGCCTAAGGCACAGACCCCGACAGCCAACCCGCCGGAAATGCCGACAGCGCCAGCACAGCCGGCGCAGCAACCGCAGCCGCCGGCGACCAAACAGCCGGACACTGACGTCGCCATCAATGTGCCAAAGCCGGCGCTTCCGTCACTGGAAGAGGACACGGCCAAGTGGAACGACCAGCGCTCCTGGGTTCGCGATTTCAGCGGCGGCAGCTGTTTTTACGCGAACGTGACATCGGAACCTGGCGCTTCCCCCGCGATCGAGGGATACGGGACGGCGGTCCAGCCCTTCGAACATTTGCTCAGCGATTTCCAGACGAGGTTCCATATCGAGCCGGACATCAGCGTGCGCCTCATCACCCTGTCCCAGTGCGGAGTGCCCACCTTCCTTCGCTTCCTCGACCGGAGCTCGGCCGCGAAGCCGCAGCTTGTGCTGGACCGGACATCGGTCCCGGACGGCTCGCCGATCAGCGGCGCGCTCTATACGGGCGGCGGGCTCGTCTCGAACATCATGCTGATCGACCACAAGGGCGTGGCGTTCAATCTCGACGACCGCATGGTGCCGCAAACCGACAAGGTGACCTTCAACATCCCGATCGGCCTCGCCGCCGCGGACAAGGCAGCCGGCAAGGCGGTGCCGCAGATCATGCTGGTGATCACCGGGCCCAAGGACATCCAGGCCGCCATGTTCTCCAGGCCGACGCCGGCCTCGGAGCTTTTGCCCAGGATCCTCGAGGAGATCGAGTCCGACGGATCGCAGTTCTCCGCCACGGCCACCTATTTCCGGCTTGGCGGATAGCATGAACGCCGATGAACCTTCGCACCTTGCGTTCTTTGCACCAGCCCCCGCCACGCAAGCAGCGTAGCCGGCTCCGATCGCCGTTCCCGGGCCGCACGACGCTTGCCGCGCTGCTTGGCGCGGCGTTGTTCTCGATCCTTTCGCCCGGCAAGGCGCATGCCGAATTCACCGTCTGCAACCAGACGCTCGACGTCGTCAATCTCGCCGTCGGACAGAAGGTCGACAATGCCGACCAGACGGACGGCTGGTGGACGATCGGCGCCAACCAGTGCGTCAACGTCATCCGCGAGGAACTGACCAACCGCTATATCTATCTCTACGCGACGGACGTCTTCGGCCACGCGATCCTCAACGGCTCGACCGAGATGTGCATCGACCGGCGGCGCTTCTCGATCCGCGGCATCGACGAGTGCTGGCAGCGCGGCCATATCGCGGCGCGCTTCGTCGAGGTCGACACGCTCGAGCAGGTGCGCTGGACCTATTTCCTGACCGGAAACAGCCCGTGACGCACGCGATCGACACGAGCTTCAGACAGAAGAAGCAGGCGCGCCTGGCCGCGCAACGGCGCAAGCTTTGGCGGCGGGCCCTTGCCGGCCTTGCCACGCTCGCAGTCGTCGCCTTAGCCACCGGCTTCTACCTGACCAGGGACTACTGGTCGTTCGGCGACGAGGACGAAGAGTTGCATCCCGTCGAGGGCATGGAAGACGTGCCGCCCGACGCCTCGGTCTATGTGCCGGCGATCATCGATCTGGCCGGCGATCCGATGTGGATCACGCTGGCGCCCGATGCCGACACCGCGACAAAGGGCAAGACCGTAGCGCGTCCAGCCGAGCTCGACAGTTCCGGGGCTTCGCCGCAGATCGAAATCCTGTCCGACGTGATGCTGAGCGCCAGCGAAAAGTTCATGACGACGATCCCGTCGACGCAGGAGGATTTCGCCTTCTTCCAGGCACAGCGGCAGGCAGCTCCGAAGCCTTCGGCAACGGAGCCGGGAGATGAGCAACCGGCCCCGCCCGCTCCGGCCGCGGCGCCGGACGATCAACAGGGCGATCCGCAGGGCGACCTGCAGAATGATCTCCAGGCGGCGCCGGACGAAAGCGATGCCGGCTCGGCGCCCAAGGCAGATGCCGACGATCCAGAGGCAGGCTGGGGCGAGACCATCGACCAAGGGGAGGCAGCACTCCCGGCTTTCACGAAAACCGCGATCGAGAACAACACGACCGTTGCGACCGTCGCCAGCGAATACCAGCGCTTCGAGGCGACCGAGGACACCTTCGTGAAGATCCTCAACGACCGCAGCCTAGACAGCGTGGCGCTCGACGCGCATTTCTCCGCCGACGACGCGAAGCTTGCGGGCGAAGCGCTGAAGACGCTGTTCAACCGCGACGGGCTGGAGTCCGGCTTTGTCGTGGCCATGCGCGGGTTCCGGCCGAATCGCGAGACGACGACCATGTCGCTGATGCAGGTCTCCATCTACGCGAGGAACGTCTATGTCGGCACGCTGACACGCAATGCAGCCGGCGCCTTCGTGTCGGGCGTCGACCCCTGGGTGCGCGAGGACCTCTTCAACTATTCCGGCGCTTCCGACCAGGGCGGGCCCAAGCGGCAGTACCGCTTGCTCGACGCGATCTACTCGACCGCGGCGCGCAACAAGGTGCCGACCAGCGTCATCGGCGAGGCGATCATGTATCTGTCGCGGGGACAGGACCTCGACGCCTTCGCCAGCGAGGACCAGCGCCTGGTGCTGATCTATTCGCAGACGCCGCGCGGCCAGGGCGATATCTCCGGGCGGGTGCTCTATGTCGGTGTCCAGGGCACGGACAAGAGCCTCGACTGTTTCGTCTTCCAGCAGAGCGACGGCCAATATGCCTGTGTGACCGGCGACGACCAGGTCCGCTCGCTGACCGTCACCAACGGCATGGTCACGCCGGTCGCCGGGGTGATGACCTCGACCTTCGGCCCGCGCAAGCATCCGATCCTGGGCACGGTTCGAATCCACAAGGGCGTCGACTGGGCGGCGCCGGTCGGCACGCCGATCATGGCCGCCTTCGACGGCGAGATCTCGTTCCAGGGCGATGGCGGCAGCTATGGCAATCTGGTGAAGATCACGCATGCCAACGGCCGCGAGACGCGCTACGCGCATATGCAGAAATTCGCGATCGCCAGCGGCGTCGGCACCAAGGTGAAGGCCGGCGACGTCATCGGCTATATCGGCACTACGGGGCTTTCGACCGGCCCGCATTTGCATTTCGAGCTCTACCAGAACGGCGAGGCGATCGACCCGCTGGGGACGGTCACCTCGGTCGCTACCGCCGTGTCCGTCAGTTCCGGCGGCTCCGGCGATGCCGCGGTCGAGACGCTGACCGACCGGATCGTGCATGTCGAAAGCGGCGGCAGTGCGCGAGCCAAGAACCCGCTTTCCTCGGCAACCGGCGCCGGCCAGTTCATCTCCAAGACCTGGATCCGGATGATGAACACCTATCGGCCCGACCTCGCCCGCTCGCTGTCGACCGCCGATCTGCTTGCGCTTCGCTACGACGCCACGCTGTCGCGTGAAATGGTGCGCAACCTGGCGCGCGAAGGGGAAGCCTATCTGCGCGCCCGCGGCCACCAGATCACCGCCGGACGCCTCTATCTTTGCCATTTCCTCGGCATGGAAGGGGCGCATCAGGTGCTGGCGGCGCCGGGTTCGTCGCAATTGACCGCGGTTCTCGGATCAGCCGTCATCCAGGCCAATCCGTTCCTCACCGGCAAGACCGCCAGTTATGTCGTGGACTGGGCCGAGCGGAAAATGGGGCAGAAAGCGCCGCGCGTGGTCACCGACCAGGGCCAGCCGACGACAACCACGACCGAAGTCCGGCAGACATCGCCGGAGTTCGAGAAATACAAGCAGGCGATCACCGCGTTGATAGGTTCGATTCAGGATACGCTGGAGCCCGGCTAGTTCTCGGTTCACCAGCAACAGCGTTTTTCGACGCGGGGTGACTAAGACCTGTTGATATTCAGGATTCCACATCGGGCTTGATCATGATTCAAGCTTCGGATGGAACGATTCGTGCTGACTGACGCCCAATGGGCGATGATGGAACCGCATTGCCTGGGCAAGCCGAGGGACCCGGGACGAAGCGCTAAGGACAACCGCCTGTTCGTCGAAGCGGTGCTTTGGATCGCGCGGACAGGAAGTCCGTGGCGTGATCTGCCGCCGTTTTTCGGCAAGTGGAACACCGTCTTCACGCGATACTGCAATTGGGTCAAAGCCGATGTTTTCGTTCGGCTTTTCGAGGCCTGCTCCGAAGAACCGGATATGGAGTACGCCATGGTCGATGCCACCATCGTCAAGGTTCACCGCCATGGCCAAGGCGCAAAAGGGGACTCAGAGCCAGGCCATCGGCCGCTCCAAAGGCGGCATGACTACCAAAATCCGGGCGCTCACGGACGCCCTCGGCAATCTCGTGCGCTTTGTCCTCCTGCCGGGTCAGCGTTTCGATACGGTCGGCGTCGAACCGCTCATCAACGGCCTCTCCTTCGACGCTCTGATCGCCGACAAAGCCTTCGACAGCAACTCTATCATCGCCGATCTCAACCAACGCGGCGCTAAGATCGTCATCTCGCAGCATCCGCGACGAGCCAAGCCACTTCCCTTCGACATCGAGATGTACAAATGGCGTCATCTGATCGAGAATTTCTTTTGCAAACTCAAAGAGTTCAAACGTATCGCCATGCGCGCCGATAAAACCGACCAGAGCTTCTCCGCCTTCGTCCATCTCGCCGCCGCCATCATAAGCTCCAGATGAATATCAACAGGCCCTAGTTTGACGAACTGCGTATGGACGGAACCGCGCTGCCTGCCATCGCCGCACCATCCACAAAACCTCCATTAGGATTCACTCATGTTATGGTGATCCGCAGAGCAACAATATCGTTAACGGTTCGGGCAAGTGGCGAGGCTCGCATCTGAGGCTGGAACATTTCAGCGAATTCGACGTTGCCCGCCATGGTCAAAAAGCAATCCAACGACAACGGTTCATACTTCGAATTCGACGTCATGCGCGAAGCGTTCAAGCGCTGGGTCGACGAAGACAAGGTTCCTGAAGATCAATGGCGGCCGCGCGCAACGAAGCTGGTCCGTATCGTGACCGGAGACGATTATGTCGACCCCAACATAGTCGAATGGATCATGCGTAAAAAGCCCCAGCGCTGAAGGATCGGCGCTAATGCATGTCGCGCAAAATGACCTCGGTTTTGCGACAACGACATGCATCAAGTAACGACCTAAAGCGCGTCGCGTGAATCCGTTTCGACGCGACGCGCTTTAGGGCTTTGGGCATGTACGCTGTACCAGCATGACCGAATATCAGGTTGCGCTAATATCGTGAATGAGTGGTAAATCGCTGCACGGTCCAATGCCGCGGAGGCTTCGGCTGTGCAAGACCGCCAGGCTATTGCGGTGGGCGCACTCAAGAACCGATCGACGATGAGAGCTGGCCTGTCGGCAGCGCCCGCATCGGCAAATCGCTATGAGCTGACTGGCCTGGGCCGGCCGCCCTATTGCGTCCTGATCCGCATTTCCACCCGGCGGTTGACCGGATCGTAGGGATTGGCGACGCGCGGATGCGACTTGCCCAGGCCGATCGGCTCGAGCCGGGTAGATTGAACGCCGTTCGCCGCCAGGAAGGCCGCCACCGATTGCGCCCTTCGCTGCGACAGGTCCTGGTTGTAGCGATCCGTACCGGTCGCGTCGGTGTGGCCTTCGACGACGAAGGTGAACGTGCTCAGCCGGTTGTCCTTCAGCGCCTTGGCGAACTCGTCCAGTTCCGTGCGCGCGGTCTGGTCGAGCTGGGCCGAATCCAGGGCAAAATTGATCATCATGTCGAGGCCGGCCTTTTGAGGCGGCGCCTCGTTCTTCTCGGCCTTGCTCTTGCACTCTTCCTCGGTGCCGACGCAGATGCCGCGTGACGCGCCAAGATTACCCTGGCCGGCGAAGTATTTTACGATGTCTTCCGATTTCTGAAGCGGATCGGCGTAAACGTGCGTTGAAAAAAGCACGGTCGCCAATGCCAAGGCTGAGCTGCCCCACCGCATGACCGTCTCTCCTGTTGAGCGGGTTTCGCTGGCGCGGACTATATCAAATCTTGAAACGATTGTCTGTGACCAAGCGCACGTTGCCAACGGCCGCCACCTGCTAGAAGCTAAGGCTTGACCGGCTCTCGCCTAAAGGCTTGAGTGCTTGTCAGCTGGCTCTCGGGGTGTGGCAGCCATGGCCAACGAACTCGGATACAGAACCGCAAGGGATCTGTTTCTTGCCTGTCCCGCGATCGCCCGGGACATGAAATTGCCTGCCGCCAACCAACCCCCGCTGGAATTCTGCCGCGCCCTGCTCGCCGGACGCGTGCCGGAGGAGGCCGTCACGTTCTGCGCCTATCTTCTGCCCGATCGCGCCGCGGTCTGGTGGGGGCATGAATGCCTGAGCCATCTCTCAGAACTCCTTGCCGATAGGGACCTCGAATTGCTGGCGCTCGTCAACGATTGGGTCGGCGAGCCCGGCAATCCCCGCCATCGAGCGGCGCTCAGCAGTGCCGTCGATCCGTCGCCAGCGACGCCGGCTGCATGGATCGCGCTGTCGGCGGCATGGCGTGACCCGGCCTTCGACATGCTATCGACCGGATTTCCCGCCGCCCACGCCGTCAACGCTGGGATCCTGGCGGGGCTGGCGCGCGTCTCGACCGCGGACCGCTTTGGCGTGCTTTCCGCCTTCGTCGAAATGGGCATCCAGATGGTGGAGATGGAGGCCCAGCGGCAATCTGTCGACGCGTATTAGGGGGTTTCCGGGCTCACTGGCAGCCGCCTTGCGCCCACTTGGCCAAAGCGACCTTGAAGCGGGTACCAAGCGGATGTTGCAGGCGCAGGACGGAGACGTCATTGGCGGCGAAATTCTTCGCCTGCTCGCAGAGGCGGGTCTCGTTCCACTCGTGGCAGCCGTCGCAGTGCTTGCCTTGCCAGACCGACTTGTCGAGCCCTTCGACCGGACTGAAAAGCGGCTCCCCCTTGATCAATTGGGCTATGCTCTTGCCGTCGATCGCCGGGTCGCCGAACTTGACCGGGCGATCGAAAAGGATCGGGCCGTCCGTCTCCAACTTCGGAATCTTTTCGCGCAGCGCATTGAGCGCAAGCTGGTCGTCGGTCTGGCCGGACGCGGCGCCGGTGTTGCGCGTCTCGGAGCCCGCTTCGGCCTGCGGCGCGCTTGCCTCGCCGACGATCAGCGGCGCATTGAGATCGACCCTGTGCAGGACGACCTCGGTGGTCAGCGAGACGTTGATCCAGGGGCGCTGCTTGCCGGCGGTGGCCTTGAAGACGTCGCTGGTCACCCTGTTCATCGCTTCGGTGATGGAGACGTTGGATTCGCCGACATGCTGGAGCAGCGCCGTGGTGAAGGGCGAGTGGTCGCCCGACCCGTCATAGGCAAGCTGGTTCGGGCTGGCGGCGAAGGCGACCAGCGTGCCGGCGCCGCCATTCTCGATCGGGATTTCGGCAAGGCCGCTGCTTGCGCCTTTGATGCCGGCGGCCTTCGCCAGCACCTCGGCAAGCGGGTTGTCCCGGCATGCGTCCAGGAAAACCAGTCTTATGCTCGTCTCGCGCGACATCTGGCGCAGGATGAAATCGACCGAGACGGCCTCGAAATCGAGCGAGGTCTCGTCCTCGAGCGCGGCATCGACGGGAAGCAAATAATTCTTGCCGGAGACCTGCAGGCCATGGCCGGCATAGAAGAAAAGCGCGATGTCGGCGCCCCGCACCTGCTTGGCGAACTGCGCGACCGTAGCCTGTGTCTGCTGCTTGGTGAGGTCGAAGCCGGAGACCACCTCGAAGCCGAGGTCCTTGAGCCGATCGGCCATGGCCTGCGCATCCCGCGCCGGATTGAGGAGCGGCGCCGCGTGCTGGTACTGCGAGTTGCCGAGCACCAACGCAATCCGCCGCTCGGCGTTCGCGGCCGTCAACGTCAGGAACAAGGCCAGCACCACAAGCCCGGCGGCGCGAAGCAGACCACCGCAAAAGGCGATTGGAGCGGAACTCACCGCCACCTCAATTGGCGAGCTTGCTTGCGGAGAATTCGATCCGCCGGTTGAGCGCCTTGTTTTTGGGCGTATCGTTGGCGGCGACAGGCTTGTCCTCGCCATAGCCGGCCGAGCTGATCTGGTTGCGCGGGACGCCGTCCGCAACCAAAGCATCGGCGACCGCCTGGGCGCGCCGTTCGGAGAGCGCCTTGTTCGCCTCGGGTGATCCGTCGGAATCGGTGTAGCCGGACACCTCGACCTTGAGGGCCGGGCATTTGCCGACGACACCTTCCACCTCAGCCAGCAGCGGACGGCTCTTCGCGTCGAGTCTTGCGCTCGCCTGACGGAAATAGATGGCGCCGGTGCGCGAGAGCACGGCAAACCGGTTGAGGCACTCCTCGTCGCTGAAATTGGCTTTCGCGGCATCGGTGGCGACGGGGCCGACCTCGGCGGTGCTGGCCGCGACGGTCTGCACGGCGGCCGGCTTGCCGCCGTCGGCGGTGAAGACGAAATCGAACGACACCGAAGCGGTCGGCACGATGTTGGTCACATTGGCGGCCTGCTGCAATTTGTCGATGTTGGGCAAGAGCCCGAAATCCTCGACATGGACCGCGACGGGCGCCTCCGAAGCGACGGAAACCTGGGTATCGCTGATCATGGTGACGACGACGCTTGCCTCTAGATCCTTGTCGACGCCATGCAGGCTGAGGCGGAACGGCAATGTCGTCTTCACCCGGCGCTTGGTCGGCAGGTCGGCGAACGCCGCCGGGTCCACTTTCGCTGTCACCTCGGCCGTTGGATAGGTGAAGGTCTCGAAAAACAGGAAGCGCATGCGGACATTGCGCAGGTCGACGCCCGTGTCGACGGAATTGAGGTCGAAGCTGATCTTCGCGTCGCCGGCGGAACTCAGCGTGCCGGTGATGTTCCTGATCTTGTTGGTCTCGACGATCGTGTTCTTCTTGACCGACTGGTAGGTGAGCACCGAAGCGGACGGATCGAGCGTCCAGTTGGGCGCGGCGCTCGCAGCCTGCGATCCGAAGACCAGCAGCGCGGCAACGATCAAGCCAAAAGCCGCGGCCTTGGTTAGCATTTTTCGCCAGAATGCAACGACTTCGAACATGGAACGCCCCCGCCAGGACAACCCGATCTCGATACCGGCACGTGGCAGGAGCATAGAGCACTTGCCCTTGCTTGGCGAGCGGTTCCATCGGGAAGCGAGAAAGGTGGCGCCAGTCGCCACACGTCGAAAAAAGCATCGCGCGTCGAGGACGCTATCACCACCCGCCACCGCCACCGCCACCGTTGCCGCCACCACCTATTGGCGCAATGACGGGTACGGTTTCGTTCTTGACCGGTTTGACAATCTTCTTGGCGGTCACTTTTTTCTGCTTGACCACCTTCGGGGTCGTCGTCACGCGAACGTGCTTGGTACGATGTTTCGTTGTCGGCGCCGGCTCGACGCTGGGCGCCATAGTCGTGCACCCTGCAACCGCAAAGGATAGGAATGTTGCGATGACCGCCTGCTTCAATGCCCTGCCCACCATTGCCTCCCTTGTTGATCAGAACAGGTCCCGACGCGGATTGGCTTGCTCCCAGACGGCTCTAGCCGTCTTGATCAATTGGTCATCGACCGAGCCGCCGGCAGGGATTTTCGATTTGAGTTCCGAGCGCAGTTGCTTGAGGGCCGCAGCTTTTGGCTTTGCGCCAAACTGCGCCAGCGTCGACCGAGCGCTCGGCAGTTCGTCGCGAAGATCGAGTCCTGCCGCGAACGCCAGATAGCGGACGGCGACCGCCTGATCGGATTTTTCGCCTTTCTGCATTTCGATAGCCGCGCGATCATATGCCGCCGAGTAGTCCCCACGGTCCGTCGCCAGTTCGAACAGCCTCTGCGCCTCGGCAGGATTCCGGTCCACACCATCACCGTCCCGGTACATACGCGCGAGGCTACCGGGTGCGTAAGGTTGGCCAAGATCCATCGCCATATTGAAAAGCGCCTGGGCCTGTTTGGTATCCTTCTCGACGCCGCGTCCGCTAAGATAATTGCGGCCGAGAATGTTCATCGAATACATGTCCTGGCGCTCGACGCCCGCCTTGAGGAAGGCTACGGCGCGAGCCGGGTCGGCGGGCACGCCATTGCGGCCTTCGGTGAAGATCGCGGCGAGATCGTTCATGGCATAGGTGTGGCCCATGGCTGCTGCCTTCAGCAGCAAGTCCAAGCCCTTGCCGGTATCGCGCTCAACGCCGAGACCGTTGAAAAGAGCACGGCCCCAGGCCGTCATGCCATAGGGATCACCCTTGTCGGACGCCTTGGCATAGAAGCCATTGGCTTTCTTGGGATCCACGGCCGTCCCTATGCCGGACGAGGCGATATAGCCAAGCTCGAACACCGCGCGGACATGTCCCTTGTCGGCGGCCTCCTCGATCGCCTTCTTCGCCTCGTCGACCTTGCCGGCGGCGAGGAGAGCGCGCCCGAGCTCGTAATGGAAGCGCGCGACATCGGGATAAGCCTTCACCGCCGCCTGGCAGGCCTCCACGGCTCCGGCGCCGATCTCGTTCGGCAACAGGCCGGGGACGACGCCCTGCAGGTCCAAAGGTTCGCCGGCCCGCGTGTCGCAAGGATCGACGCTCGGCGACAGCTTCATCGTCGCCGGCTTTGACGGTGTGTTGTCGGCTATGATGTCGAAGCCGACGATCAACGGTTTTGCGGCGCCTATCTGCGGTTCGTAGCGCAGTTTATCGACTTCATCGGCCATCAGGCTCGATTGCGGCGACAAGGTGCGATCCGGCAGGGACAGCGTTCCGGTTGCCGGATAGCTCGCGAGCTTCAGGCTGACGCCGGGATCCTTGGTCGGGACATCCAGTTTCAGGGGCACAGGGCCGACGCCGACAGGTATCTTGACGTCGCGGTTGTCGATCGCTTCGGCGGCGCCGGCGATGTGGATGCCCCGCTCCACGACCTCCTGCTTCTGCTCGGACTCCAGCGAGGCCACAAGCTGCTTGCCCGCGGCGCCATCGCCATTCTTGACCCGGAACACCAGGATGCCCTGCGATCCGCCGCCCCATTCGTCATGCGTCGCATAGGCCAGCATATCGACCTGATCCTCGGCGTCGGCGCCCTTCGGCACATCCATCTGAAGCCGCGGCAGATCCTTGCCCTCTATCGGCTCGCCCGTTGCGACCGGCTTGCCGTCCAGGATCAGGCGCCCCAGGGCCGGCGGCCTTTCGATGCTGATGCTGACGGCGCCGCCGTCGACATCGACCGGCACCGGCAGGTCGAGCGCGACCGGTCCGACGCCGGACGGCACGGTCTTCTCCAGCACCGGCGGCAAAGCCGGCCGATTGGCGCGGCGCATCAGCACCACCTCGTCGATCAGCGAGGAGTTCTCCCAAGGAACCTGCGCGCCCTTGGTGGCTTCGACCACATCGCGGCGCACGGCCGCCATCACCGAGCGTATCTCCTGGTTCGGCGCCAGGGCGCGGCGGGAGAAGGCGGATGAAAACGGACTGAGGTCGCCGGAGCCGTCATAGGCGACCGCGCCGGGCTCGGTGGCGAAGGCTATCAGCGTGTTCAGCGAACTTTTCACCTGCGCAAGGCCGGTGCCGCCGGCCGCGATCAACTGATCGCGCAGCCAGTAATCCTTGCGCGGGAACGGGTTGTTGCGGCAGGCATCGAGGATGATCACCTGGATCTTCGATTTGGCGCGCAGTTGCTGCAGGACATCGTCGAGCTTGACCGCCTGGACCTCGATGTCGGCCGCAGCCTTGAGCGACGCATCGACCGGGATCAGGAAATTCTCGCCGCCAATCTGAAAGCCGTGTCCCGAATAGTAGACGACCGCAAGATCGGCGCCGTCCGCCGCCGCGAGATAATTGCGGAATTCCTTCTCGAACTGGAGCTTGGTCAGATCCTTGGCGACGAACACATCGAAGCCGGCCAGCCGGAACGTGTTCGACACGTCCTCCGCATCCTTGTCGGGATTCTTGAGGGCCGGGATTTCGCGGTATTCGGAATTGCCGATGACAAGCGCAACCCTTCGATCGGCATGCGCCTGCACCGTCGTGAGGCCCACGAGGATCAAGGCTGCAATCAGCGCGCAGCGTCGCAGCATGGCAAAATCCTTAACCGCTATGACCTGTCGGCCACAAGAACGCAGCTTGCGACGCGGAGGTCTGTTAAAGAGTTCACAATCCGCCCAGGCAGGATGGAACCCTTGCACTAACGACAGGATGCATGCGTATCGTCCAATCCGCCTGAGATTACCGCAGGCGCTTCGGCACCGCAACGACAGAACGGATTCGCAACAACGAACCGTATCGCGATCATCGACGTGCTCCCAGCCCGACCATTGCCTCCGCGCCGCACTGCGCGTTTATTAAAAGCGCCGAAAGCAGCAACCCGAGAACCAGATGCTGATAGAGACGAAGCTCCAGCCGCCTCATTTGCGCGACGCCCTGGTCCGGAGGCCGCGGCTGCTGCGCACGCTGGACGCCGCGACGGCGGGTAAGCTGACGGTGGTGACGTCGCCTGCCGGTTTCGGCAAATCGACCCTGCTCTCGCAATGGGCGGCCGGCATATCCGGCGGCATCGCCCAGGTCGCCTGGCTGTCGATCGACCGGCTGGACAATGATCTCGCCCGCTTCCTCAAATATCTTGCCGCCGCCTTCCACCGCGTCGACCCCGATATTGCCGGCAACGCGGAATCGCTGATCGACTCCAGCCCGGTGACGCCGGTCGATTCCATCCTCACCGCCATCATCAACCAATTGTCGCGCCGCGCCGCGCCGATCTACCTCGTTCTCGACGACGCCCATCTGATCGTCTCCGGCGAGATCGCCGCCTGCATCAACATGCTGGTCGCCTATGCGCCGCCGGCCTTGCGCATCGTGCTCGCGACCCGAGGCGAACTGCCGCTCGAGCTCGCCCATATGAAGATGAAGGGACATGTCGTCAGCCTCGGCGACAGCGACCTGCGCTTTTCGCTCGAGGAGACCGAGGACTATCTTGCCAATGTCTGCGGCCTCGACCTCGCCGTCTCGGCCGTGGTGGCGCTCCACCACAAGACCGAAGGCTGGCCGGCCGGCCTGCAGCTGGCCGCATTGGCGCTGGCGCATGAGGGCTCACGAGAAGCCTTCATTGCCGAATTTTCCGGCAGCCAGCGCGACGTGGCGATGTTCCTGACCCACGACGTGCTCGCCCGGCAGGCGCCCGAAATCCAGGATTTCCTGCTCAGGACCTCGATCCTCGACCGCTTCTGCCTGGGCCTCGTCGAGGCGGTCTGTCCCGGACGGGACTGCGCCGCGGCACTGGCGACCATCGAGCACTCGAACCTTTTCCTGATCGCGCTCGATTCCACGGGACAATGGTTCCGCTATCACCACCTGTTCTCCGAATTCCTGCGCGACAGGCTGGATGCCTGGGCGCCGGAGGCACGCAGGGACCTGCATCGCGCCGCCGCTGCCTGGCTGGCGGCCCGGGGCCATATCTCCGACGCGGTCGACCACGCGCTTGCCAGCGGCGATGCCGACCATGCGGCGCGCCTGGTCGAGGAATGCGCCATGCCGCTCACCATGCAGGGCCACATCCCCAAGCTGACCGAGTGGCTGAACCAGCTTCCCCCGGACCTCATCGCCGCCCGCCCTCGCCTGCTGCTTGCACGTGTCTGGGCGCAGTTCCATATGAGCCGGCCGCGCCAGGCGGTGCGTATCCTCAAACAGGCCAAAATCCTGGTCGGGCAGCTTTCCGAGCGCGGCGAGATCGACCGCGCGACCACCCGCTCGCTCAAGGCCGAATTGCAGACGCTGACGGCCGGCGTCATCAGCGCCACCGACCGCTCCCGCACCGCGATCCGCGTCGCCTCGCGCTGGCTGGCGGACTTTCCCGAAGACGAGCCTTTCGCACGCGGCACGCTCGCCAATATCTGCGCCTTCAGCCACTATTCGCTCGGCGAGCTGGACGCCGCGCGGCTGCGCAGCCTCGCGGCGCGCGACCATCATGCGGCCGCCAATTCCGTCTTCGGCATCGTTTATTGCGACCTGTTGCTGGGGCTGGTCGAGATTTCCGCCGGCAACCTCGCCGAGGCCCACCAACTGCTCGACCGCGCCTGCCGGCTCGCCCGCGAGCGCCTCGGGTCCGGTTCCTACACGGAAGCGATGACGGCGATCTTTCATGTCGAGCTCGCCTATGAATGGAACGACCTGCAGGGTGCCGAGCGCATCCTGCACCAGCACCGGCAGGTCATCGAGGAATGTGGGCTCGTCGTGCACGAGATGGCGTGCAAGCTGCATCTGGCGCGGCTCTCCGCCGCGCATGGGCGGCATGACGAGGCCATCGTCTTCCTTGAACGCGCCGAACGGCTGGGCATCGAAAAGCGCTACCGCCGGCTGACGGCCGCCGCGCTGAACGAGCGGGTGCGGCTGCTGTTGTCGCGCGGCGACGTCCGCGCCGCGCGGCTGGCGCTGCGCTCGCGCGGCATCGAGCCTTCGGCCGAAAGCCGGCCCGCGCCAATCCATCCGCTCGACGAATACGCCCATATCGGCGCCGCGCGCGTGCTGATCGCCGAGGGCCACCCGGCGAAGGCCATCGCCGTGCTCGACCGTATTGCCGAACGCATGCGGCGCGATGGCCGCCTGCGCGGCTTCATGCAGGTGCGGGCACTTGTCGCGATCGCCGCGCACAGCGCGGGCGAAACGCTGCTGGCGCTGGCGGCGGCGGTCGACGTCGTCACCCTGGCGCTGCCACAGAACGCATTGCGCTCGCTGATCGATGAGGGCTTGCCGATGCGCGAGGTGCTCGAATTCGCCCGGGCACGAATTCCAGCCTGGTCGCGCAATTCCAGCACTGCCACCTTTGTCGACACGCTTCTGCGCGAACTGGGCAAGACCGCGCCCGAACGCGCGCGCCCGATTGCAATCGCCGGCAGGAAGCAGATGCTGAGCAGCAAGGAAACCGATGTCGCCGCCCTGCTTCTGCGCGCCTACACAAACCGCCAGTTGGCCGAGACGCTGTCCATGGCGCCCGACACCGTGAAATGGCACCTGAAGAACATATTCGGCAAGCTCGGCGTCTCAAGCCGGACGGAAGCCGTCCTCAAGCTGAAGGAAATCGGGCTCGACGCCGCCACGGAGCGGCAATTGGCGGGATAGAGCGGGTCACCGTTTCACGGAAACGGTGAACCGCTCTATCCCTTTAATTTTACGCAATTCCGTACGGAAAACCGTCCACACTTTTCCTGGAATTGCTCTAACCACCCGAAAGGGTGGGCTCAAAAAGACCACCCATTACCCGAAGGTGTCGGGACAGCGCTCATGTAGCGGGCCATCATCCGGTCGAAATACGCTGGGTGGGAGCCGCATGACGACGGGTTTCGTTTTCCACGAACTTTATCTTTGGCACAACACCTGGAACTGGAACCAGGTCTTTCCGCCGAGCCTGACGGTTCAGCCCGGCACCCATGCCGAAAATCCCGAGACCAAGCGGCGTCTGCGCAACCTGTTGGAAGTGAGCGGCATCCTCGATCATCTGGTCGCCATCAAGCCGCGGCGCGCCACTGTCGAGGAACTGTCGCGGGTCCACACGCAGGCGCATATCGCCAGGATCAGGGAGATCAGCGACCGTGGTTATGGCGACGCCAGCTCGCTGACGCCGCTCGGCGCCGGCAGCTATGAAATCGCACTCCTGGCAGCCGGCGGCGCCATCAAGGCGATGGAGGCCGTCATCACGGGCCAGGTGGACAACGCCTATGCGCTGATCCGTCCGCCGGGCCATCACGCCACCGCCGATGTCGGCATGGGCTTCTGCCTGTTCTCGAATGCGGCGATCGCCATCCGCCATGCGCAGCAGCTGCACGGCCTCACCCGCATCGCCACCGTCGACTGGGACGTGCATCACGGCAACGGCACGCAGGCGATCTTCTACGACGATCCGAGCGTGCTTTCGATCTCGCTGCATCAGGACAATCTGTTCCCGGCCAATTCCGGTGCGATCGGCGAAAATGGCGAGGGCAAGGGCAAGGGCTTCAACATCAACGTGCCGCTGCCCCCGGGGTCTGGTCCCGGCGCTTACGCCGCGGCGTTCGAGCGCGTGGTGATCCCGGCGCTGACGCGCTTCAAGCCGGAGCTGATCGTGGTGCCCTCGGGCTTCGACGCTTCCGGCGTCGATCCGATGGGGCGCATGCTGATGAATTCCAGCGGCTACCGCAGGCTGGCGCGCATGTTGCTCGACGCGGCGCGCGAGCTGTGCGGCGGGCGCCTGGTGATGACGCATGAGGGCGGCTACTCCGAAATGTACGTGCCCTACTGCGGTCTGGCCGTGATCGAGGAGCTTTGCGGGCACCGCACGGGCGTCGAGGACCCGTGGGATCAACTGATGGGACAATGGGGTGGAATGTCGGCGCAGCCGCATCAGACGGCGATCATCGACCATGCGGCCGAACTGGTCAAAAACATAAACTGACAAAAACCTATAAGGGGAATCGAGATGAAGCGCAGTTCGAAACTCACCACGCCGAATGTGATTGCCGGCTCTCGCCGCAACTTCCTGATCAAGGGCGGACTTGCCACCGCCGCGACGCTGACCGGCATGCCGGCCATGCTGCTTGCGATGAACAACGAGGCGCGCGCCGAAGGCGACCCGATCCCGGTCGGCCAGTGCGGGCCGACCACCGACTTCGCCGCGCCCGACGGGATCGAGTTCAAGAACGGCCTGACGCTCGCCTGCGAGGAGATCAACGCGCTGGGCGGCATCCTCGGCCGGCCGCTCGAACCGTCCTTCGAGGACACCGCGCAGATGGGCGACGCCACCAACGTGCAGGCGGCGCAGCGCCTCGTCGACCGGCATGGCGTGCACGCCATCCTCAACGGCTACAATATCGGCTCCGGCGCCGCGATCCAAGAGGTCGCCGCCGACAACGGCATCATCTACGTCCACTACGACACCACGATCGGCCACAACAATCTGGTGAAGTCCAACCCGGACCGCTACTGGGGCTCGTTCCAGGGCGACCCCGCCGAGTATTGGTACGGTCCCGGCTTCCTGAAGTTCCTGCAGGGACTGGAGGAGAACGGCGAGTGGAAGCGCAAGAACAACAAGATGGCGGTGATCCTGTCGGCCGGCGTCTATGCCTCCAACATCGCCAACGCCGTCAAGGAACAGGCCAAGAGCTATGGTTGGGACATAAGCCTGTTCGAGACCGTCAGCGTGCCCGCTTCGGAATGGGGACCGACGCTGGCCAAGATCCGCCAGGATCCGCCAGCGGTGATCTGCATCACCCACTTCCTGCCTGCCGATCTCGGGCAGTTCGCGCTGCAGTTCGCCTCCAACCCGACGCCGAGTCTGGTCTATATGCAATATGGCCCGTCGATCCCGGCCTTCCGCGATATCGCCAAGCAGGCGGCCAACGGCATCATCTACGCGACCGTCGTCGGCGCACTGCAGGACGAGATCGGCACCGCCTTCGAGAAGCGCTACAAGGAAAAGTTCGGCCCGAACGCAGGCCACAATTCCGGCGCGCAGCCCTATGACGGCGCCTATGTCTGGGCGACTGCCGCGGCGCTTGCCGGCGGCACGGGCGAACCCGGCAACAACGACCAGAACCGCAAGGTTGCGGCTCGGATGAGCGCGATGATATGGCGCGGCGTCACCGGCACGACCCGTTTCATGCCGCTCGAAAACGCCGCCTACACCTATCCGACCCAGGTCAACGATTCATCGCTCGGCATGCCGCATCAATTCCTGCAGATCCAGGACTACACCAAGGGTCCCGGCTTGATCGCGCCGGCGCCTTACGGCACGGCCAAGTTCATGATGCCGCCATGGATCAAGGCCTAGCCGGATGACGGAAGACGCCGCCGCGACGCCATTGCTGTCGTGCAGGCATGTCGGCAAGTCCTTCGGCGCGCTGGCGGCGGTCCGCGATCTGTCCTTCGATGTCGGGGCTGGAGAAATCCTCGGCATCGGCGGACCGAACGGCGCTGGCAAGACGACGCTGTTCGAGGTGATATCGGGGCTGAACCCGGCCACCACCGGCGCGATCGTGCTCGACAGCCAGGACATCACCGGGCATGCGCCCGAGCAGATCTGCCATGCCGGCGTTGCCCGAACCTTCCAACTCAATGCCGGCTTCGACAGCATGACCGCGCGCGAGAACGTGCTGGTCGGCGCCTATTTCGGCCGAAGCAACCGGGCCGTGCCGACGCTGCGCGCCGGCCGCGCGGCGCATGAGGCCGCCGATGCCGCGCTTGAAATGCTGGGCATCGCCGACCGCGCCGACAAGGTCACCGGCAAGCTGCCGGTGCTTGACCGCAAGCTCTTGATGATGGCGAGCGCCATGGCGACGAAGCCGAAACTGCTGCTGATGGACGAGCCCGTCGGTGGCCTGACCGCACGCGAGGTCGACCGTGTGATGGACGCAGTGCGCGCCGTCAAGGCGGCGGGCGTCACCATCATCCTCATCGAGCATGTGATGCGCTTCCTGGTACGCCTCTCCGACCGCATCATGATCATGCATCACGGCGAAAAGATTTTCGAAGGCCTGCCGACAAAGCTTCTCGACGACCGCACCGTCGTCGACGTCTATCTCGGCCAGGGCGCCTCCGAGCGGCTGCGCTCCTTCATGGAATCCACGCATGGCTGAGGCGGCGCTCGAGATCGTCGACGCCAGCGCCGGCTATGCCGGCCGCATCGTGCTCGACGCCATCAAATTGTCGGCAAGGAAGGGCGAGCTCACCGCCATTGTCGGCCCCAACGGCCATGGCAAGAGCACCCTGCTCAAGGCGATTTCCGGACTGGTGCCGGTGACGTCGGGCGAGATCCGCCTCGATGGCCTGCGCATCGACCGCCTGCGCCCCGATCAGATCGTCGAACGCGGCGTCATCCAGGTTCCGCAGGGCGACCTGCTCTTTCCGGCGATGACCGTGCACGAGAACCTGCTGATGGGCGCCTACGCCAACAGCGGCGGACTGGCCGAGCGGCTCGACTTGGTCTTTGCGCTGCTGCCCAAGCTGAAGGAGCGTCGCAACCAGACCGCCGGCACGCTTTCAGGCGGCGAGCGGCGCATGTGCGGCATCGGCCGCGGCCTGATGGCGGGCGGCGAGGTGCTGATGCTTGACGAGCCCTCGCTGGGACTGGCTCCGATCGTCATCGAGCAGATCTACGAGGTCATCTTCAACCTAAGACGCGAGGGCCGCACCATTCTTCTGGTCGAGGAGAACGCCGAGCGGATCGCCGAGCATGCCGACATGATCCACCTGCTCGACAATGGCCGCATCGCCTGGTCGGGCCTGGGCGCGGAACTGATGGCGCGCCCGGAAATCGTCGAAACCTATCTTGGAGTGTGAGCGATGGACGTCCTGATCCAGATCGTCGCTTCCGGCCTGACGCTCGGCGCCATGTACGCGGTCGCCACCATCGGCCTGTCGCTGGTCTACGGCTCGCTCAACATGCTCAACATGGCGCACGGTGCCATCCTGACGCTCGGCGGCTATGTCTGCTACGCGGCCATCGTCCATGCCGGCCTGCATCCGGTGCTCGCGCTTCTTGCCGCAGCATTCGTCTGCGCGCTGGTCGGGCTGCTGATCTATTTCAGCGCGGCGCTGCCGTTGCTCAGGGCCGAGAATTTCGAGACCAACATCTTCATCGCCACGATCGGCATCGGCAGCGTCATCGAGAACCTGATGCTGAAGGGTTTTGGACCCTATCCGATCCCGCAGCCGCTCGCGGTTGGCGGCCAGGTCGTCATCGGCAATGTGCACATACCGCTGCAGAACGTCTTCATCCTCGGCGTCGCCATCGTGCTGATGGTGGCGGTGGCAATCCTCCTGCAGCGCACCAGCGCCGGCCGCGCCATCCGCGCCACCTCGATGAACCGCGAAGCGGCGCAGCTTATGGGCGTCAGGGTCGGCCGGGTCTATGCGCAGGTGCTGGCGCTCTCCGGCGCGCTCGCCGCCGTTTCCGGCATCTTGATCAGCTCGATCGCCACACTGACGCCGGTGATGGGCGGCGACCCGATGCTGAAAGCCTTCATCGTCTGCGTGGTCGCGGGGTTGGGCAATGTCTACGGCGCCGTGATCGCGGCGATCGCGCTTGGGCTGCTCGAGGCCGCCACCCAATATGTGCTCGGCGTGCGCTGGAGCTTCGCCACCTTGCTGCTTCTCGTCATCCTCGTGCTCATCTGGCGGCCCTACGGCCTGTTCGGCAAACAGCAGGTGGTGCGCCTATGACATCGATCCGCCGCGACATCCTGATCGGTATTATCTGCCTGGCTTTCGCCATCGCGCTGCCGCTCGCCATGCCCGGGCGCTACGTCATCACCCAGTCGACGCTGTTCTTCATCTGGGCGATCGTCGTGGTGCAGTGGAACCTCGTGCTCGGCATAGGCGGCATCTTCTCGCTGGCGCAGATGGCGCTGTTCGCCACCGGCGCCTACGCCACGGCGATGCTGGGCTTTTACTGGAAGGTGCCCATGCTTGCCGCCATCCCGATGGCGGGTGTCATTACCGTCGCGATGGGCCTGCTGATCGGCCTGGCCTGCCTGCGCCTGCGCGGCCCCTACGTGGCGCTGCTGACGCTGGCGATCGCGCAGGTCATGTATGTGCTCATCGTCAATGACACCGACTGCTTCACCACCGTCGGCGGCTGCATGCCGCTGTTCGGCGGCGTGCGCGGCATCGGCCAGTTCGGCGATATCGGCCTGCGCGCGCTGTTCCCGTCGAAATGGTACATCGCCCACTATTATGTCGGGCTGGCGCTGCTGGCGGTCGCGGTGACGATTTCGATCGTCGTCATCCGGGGACCGCTCGGCCTGGCCTTCCGGGCCTTACGCGACAATCCGGGCTACGCCATGTCGCGCGGCATCAGCCGTTTCAAATACCAGCTGTGGATCTTCGCGGTCTCCGCCTTCTTCACCGGCATCGCCGGCGGCTTCTACGCCATCCATTTCCGCGTCGTCGGCCCAACGGTCTTTTCCTTCTCGACGCTGCTGTTCCTGATCGCGATGATCGTCATCGGCGGCCTCGGCTCGATATGGGGCCCCCTGCTCGGCGCCGCCGTGCTGATGCTGGCCGACGAAGGCATGCGGGAGTTGTCCGACTACCGCAACATCGGCCTTGGGCTGCTGCTGGCGGTCTTCGTCATCGCATGGCCGAACGGGCTGAACGGCTGGCTGCAGCGAAGCCGAACCAGCCGCAATTGACGACGGTTTTCATCGCCGCCATCGGCATTCGCGACGGCAAATGCGCGCGATCCCGACGATGACGCCCGGTCTGGACCGGGCATCCTCTGTCACGCTCACCCGCCTGGGCGGCATTTATTTCTCGGCGTAAGTCGGCTTGCCGTCCTCGCCCTTCTTCCATTCGTAGATGACATAGTCGGGGCGCGTGATATCGCCCTTGTCGTCATAGCCGATGTCGCCGATCGCCGTCTTCCAGGGGCCGCCTGCCTTGATGGTCACGGCGACCTTCTGCGCGTCGTCGGCCGAGCCCGCCTTGTCGATCGCGGCGGCGACGATCTGGACCGCCGCGTAGGAGTAGAGCGTGTAGGCTTCCGGCTCGAAACCCGAGGCACGGAACTTTTCGACGATGTCCTTTGCCGCGGGGTTTTTCCGCGGGTCCGGCGAGAAGGTGTTCAAGGTGCCGATAACCGAATCACCGGCGATCGAGGCAAGCTCGTTCGAGACCATTCCATCGCCCGAGAACAGCGTCGCCTTCAGACCCTGATCCGCCGACTGGCGCATGATCAGGCCGGCCTCGGTGTGGAGACCGCCGAAATAGATCAGCGTGACGCCGGCCGCCTTCATCTTGGCGATGAGCGCGGAGAAATCCTTGTCGCCGACATTGATGCCTTCATACATCACCTCGGTGATGCCGTCGGCGTTCAGATCCTTCTTGGCGACATCGACGAGACCCTGGCCATAGGGCGTCTTGTCGTGGACGATGGCGATCTTGGCGTCCTTGAAATTCGCGGCGATATAGTCGCCCGCGACCTTGCCCTGCTGGTCGTCGCGACCGCAGGTGCGGAAGGTGTTCCAAAGGCCGCGCTCGGTATATTGCGGATTGGTCGATGCCGGCGATACCTCGAGCACGCCGTTTTCGGCATAGACTTCCGAGGCGGGGATCGACACGCCCGAGTTGAAGTGGCCGACCACATATTTCACGCCGTCCGCGACGAATTTGTTGGCGACCGAAATGCCCTGCTTCGGATCGGAGACATCGTCGCCGATCTCGATCTTGATTTTCTGGCCGAGCACGCCGCCGGCCGCGTTGATGTCGGCGGCCGCTTGTTCGGCGCCTTTCTGGAACTGCGCGCCGAAAGCCGCGTTCGGACCGGTGATCGGCCCGGCGACGCCGATGACGATGTCCGCCCAGGCGTTGCCCGCGAAGGCGACAGGCGCGGCCACTGCTACCGCCGACAAAAGATATTTTTTCATATGAGGCTCCCATTTTCGTGGTGGGCACTGGTTGCAGCTTCGATGCGATGCCCACGTCCGACGCATCGAGCTGACTTGAATTGGGCGGGCCGGTTTTTGCCGTTGGGCAAGGTCAGGCCCAGGCGAGCGGGTCAGGACATGAGGCCGGAGCAGGCCCCGTCACCAGAGATGTCTTGCCTTCAATCCGCACCCAAAATGCCCCGTCTTCAGGGCATATTGGCTGCAAGCGAAGTGGCATACGATGACCGTAAGACCCAGATTTTGTGATCGATTTTGCAATGTTTCGGGAATGCGTCGCTCGCCTGCTAATTCGCGGACGCATTGTCGCGCGGATCGGCGTCGGACGAGGCCTCGCGGCGGAACAAGGCCGGGCTCTTGCCGGTCCACTTGTGGAACGCGCGGTGGAATGCGCTCGGCTCGGAAAAGCCGATGTCGGCGGCGAGATCGGCGACGCTGCGGCTGCCGTTGAGCAGGGCCTCCATCGCCAGGGCCCTGCGCATCTCGTCCTTGATCGAGCGATAGTTCTGGCCCTCGGACTGAAGCCTGCGACGCAAGGTCGGCGCCTGCATGCGCATGCCGGCGGCAAGCCGCTCGAAGCTCGGCCACGCCGCCGGCGCAGTGGCGTGCAAGCGTCCGCGTATGGCCGCCGAGAGCCCCTCGTCATGGCGGTAGCGCACCAGAATGTTGGCTGGCGCCCTGCGCAGGAATTCGCGCAGCGCGCAGGCGTCGCGGATGACCGGCAGCTTCAGGAATTCGGCGTCGAAGACGAGGCGGCTTTCGGGCTGGTCGAAGCGCACCGGCGCGCCGAAGAACAGCCGGTAGTCGCTCCCCGTCGGCGGGATGCCGCATTTGAAATCCACCCAGCGAATCGGGAGACGCCGCCCCACCAACCAGCAGTTCACGCCGTGGACGATGATCCAGAAGGTGCGATAGGCGAAGGCCGAGCGCAGCGGTCCGGAATCGCTCAGTCTGATTTCGGCGAGGCCGTTGCCGACGGTCAGCTCGCCATGCGGATCGTCGAGCACGGCGCGCAGGAAGCGCAGGCCCCTGCGCAAGGCATGCTCGAGCGTCTCGGTGGTGAGCAGCGCCTGGCAAAGCAACGCGAAACTGCCGGCCCGCATCGGCCGGGCGCCTTCGCCGAAGAACTCGTCATCCATCTCCTGCGCGACGGCGTGCCAGAGCGCGCCATATTGTTCGGCCGAGATCGGCTCGGAAATCACCGGCGGCAGACCGACGCGAGCCAGCAGAGGCTCCACCTCGACGTTGTGGCGGCGAAGGCATTCGAGCGTGTCGTCCATGAAACAGGGGGCGATCATCCGGCGCTGCATCGCGTAGGGCTCCGTCCTCCTTCTGCCTGCGTTCGACTTGGCTAGCGCTCGCCCCGATCGAATGTGGCGGCGCCGACACCCTGCTGGCGCAGCGCGGTCCTGGCGATCTTTTCCGTCGGCGTTCGCGGAAGCGGCGTGTCGGTGATCTCGATGTAACGCGGCACCATGTGGCGCGGCGCCATTGCCCTGAAATGCGCCAGCAGTTCGGCCGCCCCCAGCGTGGAGCCAGGCCGCCGCTGGGCCACGACCATGATGTCTTCCTCGGTGAACTCCGACGGGATCCCGAACGCGGCGCTTTCGACGATGTCGGGGTGCTTTTCGGCGACGGTCTCGACCTCGTAGGCGGAGATGTTCTCGCCGCGCCGCCTGATCGCCTCGTTCAGCCGGTGCTTGAAATAGAGCCAGCCATCCTCGTCCAGGCAACCGGCGTCGCCGGAGTGATACCAGAGGTTCCGGAGCGTCTGCACCGTCTTGGCGTCCGCGCGGTAATAGCCGGAAAACATGCTCCAGTTCTTGCGCGGGCGCGATACGATCTCGCCGACGGACCCATGCGGCAGGGGCCGGTCCCTGTCATCGACGATCGCAACCTCCCAATCGGGGTGCGGGCGGCCGCAGGAACCCGCTTTCGTATCCCCCACCGTGTCGAGGGTGACGAAACCTGTCTCCGTCTGCCCATAGCCGGTGACGAGCCGCATGCCGAAGCGCCGCTCGAACGCTTCCTTGTCCGGCACCATGGGAATGCACTGGCATATGCGCACCGGATTGGCGCCGTCGCCATCGGACGGCGGCTGGCGCGACAGGATGACCGCCATGGCGCCAAGCAGGTTCGTCGCCGAGGCGCCGCTTTCGCGCACCTGGTCCCAGAACCGCGACGCGCTGAAACCGTCGACCAATGTCGTGCGGGTGCCGTAGATCAACGGCAGGTAGACGCCGAACATCTGGGCATCGGTGTGGAACAGCGGCAATGCCGAGAAATAGCTGTCGGCGGCCGTGTAGCCGAGATTGAGCGCCATCGCCGCCGCCCAGGAATAGCAGTGATGGTGGGACATCAATGCGCCCTTGGCCGGACCGGTGGTGCCCGAGGTGTAGAGGATCGCCATCGGGTCGGAGTAATGGATGTCGGCGAGGTCGAAATCCGGCTGCCCGGCCATGCATTCCTCGAAGCCGACGATGCGGCCGATCCGGATGCCGGCCGCCCGGGCTTCGCTCGGATCGACGCCGACCAGGATGAGGGTGCGCAGGTCCGGCAGGCGGTCCTGGACCCTGGCGAGCTCGTCAAGCGCGTTGGCGTCGGCGACCAGGACTTCGGCGCCGCAATTGTTCAGATTGTGGCAAAGCAGGTTGCCCTTCAGGCCCGGATTGCTGGGCACCTCGATGGCGCCCAGGCTCGACACCGCGAACCACATCGCGACCAGCTCGAAACAATTGGGCAACAGCATCGCCACACGATCGGACTTGCCGATGCCAAGGGCGCGAAGACCTCGCGCTAGCCGCCCTGAAGCGACCTGCATCTCCTCGAAGCCGGCGGAGCGTCCGCAAATGTCGATGAACGGGCTGTCGCCCAGGCGCTCGGCCTGCATGCGCAGGATTTTCGGCAGCACCCGGTTCTCCAGATCGTCGTCATGCTGGCCGGGGATGTAGAAAGAAGGGGCGCGTTCAAGCATGGTCATGGATCAAAAATTCTTTGCCCGCGCCTGCGCATCCGGGGAGAGGAAACCGCTCACGGTGGCCCTGGTCTCGAGCGCCATCGCATCGGCAAGGGAAGAGTGGAAGCCGTTGTTGATGGCATGCTTGATGTCCGCCACCGCGCTTTCCGGACGCTCCGCTATCGCCAAAGCGAGTTTTCTCGCCTCGTCCAGCAATTGCGCCTCGGGAAAGAGTTTCCAGGCGATGCCTACCTCGAGCGCTTTCCTGGCATCGTGCTTCTCGCCCAGGATCATCAGTTCCTTGGCGACCTGCGGCCCGGTCTGCTTGGTCAACAGGGCGGTGACGCCACCGGTGACGAACAGCCCGTAGCTGACTTCGGGAAAGAACCAGCGCGCATTGTCGGCGAACAGCGTGAAGTCGCAATTCACCGCCCATTCGAGCGCACCGCCGACGCACCAGCCATGCACCGCGGCAATGACGATCTTGCGCGACTGCATGATCTGCAGGGTGATGTTCTGGATGGCGTCCACCCAGGCCTGTGTCGTCGCCTCGGAGGTGGTCTGGGAGTCGAGATCCTTGAGGTCGTCGCCGGAGCAGAAGGCGCGCCCTTCGCCGTGCACAATGACGGCACGGATCGACGGGTCCGCATCGGCGCGCGCCAGCGCCTCGGACAGGTCGTCGACGAGCTGCCTGTTCATGGCGTTGAGCCGCTCGGGACGGTTGAGCTTGACCCAGGCGATTGCGCCGTCGTGCCTGGAAATGACTGCGCCCATCTTGGCATCGCCCATCTTGGCGTCCTCCTCAAACGATCATCGGTTCGGCGTAAGCGCCCCAGACCTCGCGCAGCGCGGCGCAGATCTCGCCAAGCGTCGCCTTCGCCTTCACGGCCTCGATGGTCTTCGGCAGAAGATTGACGTCGTCGGATCTCGCCTGCTCGGCGAGTTCCTTCAGCAGTTGCTGGACACGGGCGTTGTCACGGTCCGCCCGCACCGCGTGGAGGCGGTCGATCTGCAGCTGCGTGCACTCTTCGTCATAAGGATGGATGTGCACTTCGGCCGATCGGCTGGTCTCGTCGACGTACCGGTTGACGCCGACCGAGATCTTTTCGCCGGCATCGATCTTCTGGAACGTGGCGTAAGCCGAGTCCGCGAGCTTCTGCTGGAACCAGCCTTCCTCGACCAGTTTCACGGCGCCGCCGCGCTCGTCGACTTCGTCCAGCAGCTTCCAGATTTCCGTCTCCATGTCGCGGGTGAGGCGCTCGATGAAATAGGAGCCGCCGAGAGGATCGATCACGGAGGTCACGTTGATCTCGTCGCGGATGATCTGCTGGGTGCGGATGGCCAGCTTCATGGCCTCTTCGGTCGGGATGGCGAAGGCCTCGTCGAGGCCGTTGGTGTGCATGCTCTGGCAGCCGCCCAGCACGGCGCCGAGCGCCTGGATGGCCGTGCGCATGAGATTGTTATGGTGCTCGACCTTGGTCAGGCTCATCGCCGCGGTCTGCACATGCACCCGCAGCCGCATGGACTCCGGCTTCCTGGCCTTGAAGCGTTGCGCCATGATCTTGGCGTAGACCCGCCTTGCCGCCCTGAACTTGCAGATCTGCTCGAAGAAGTCCTGGTGGCTGATGAAGAAGAAGGACAACCGGGGCGCGAAGTCGTCGATGTCCATGCCGGCGCCGGTGACCTCCTCGCAATAGGCGATGGTGAAGGCCATGATGAAGGCGATCTCCTGCAGCGCGTTGCCGCCGACATCCGAGAGGTGATAGCCGCTGAGGCTGATCGGATTGATCTTCGGCGTCGCCCTGGCGCTGTACATGATCAAGTCGCGCAGCAGCCTCACCGCGGGACGCACCGGATAGATCCACTCCTTCTGCGCCACATACTCCTTCAGCGGGTCCGCCTGCAGCGTGCCCGCCAGCTTGTGGAGGTCATAGCCGCGCCGTTCAGCGACGGCGACATACATGGCGTAGACCACCCAGGCCGACGGATTGATGGTGAGCGAGACCGAGATCTTTTCGAGGTCTATTCCGTCGAACAGCCGGTCGACATCATCGACGGTGTCGATGGCGACGCCGACGCGCCCGACTTCGCCGAAGGCCCTCGGATCGTCCGAGTCCAGGCCGAGCAGCGTCGGCAGGTCGAAATCGGTGGAGAGCCCGGTCTGACCGGTCTGGATCATGTATTTGTAGCGCTGGTTGGTGGCCTCGGGATTGCCGAAGCCGGCGACCTGCCGGATGGTCCAAGGCCGGCCGCGATACATTGTCGGATAGGCTCCGCGGGTGAAGGGATAGGCGCCGGGAAAACCCAACTCGTCGGCGGGAATGTCGGCGATGTCGGCGGCTGTGTAGACGCGCTTCAGCGGAATGCCGCATTCGGTCTCGTAGGCCGGCTTTTCCTCGGGCCTGCTGCCGAGCGCGGCGGCGAGTTCCTTTTCCTCCCACGCGGCCTGCTTTTCGCGGATGTCCTCGATCGCGGTTTGCGAGAACAGGTTCATGTCGCTTGCGCCTCGTTCGTCCAGCCGAGCAGAAGGCGGGCCGCGCCGCCGGGGTCCATGTCCCTGTTCACGACGGCCTGGATGTGCTCTCCGACCTCGCCGGCCCGCTCATCGAACTTGCGCTGGAAAAGATGTTTGGCCGCGCCGAGGATCCGCGTCCGGCAAATGCCCCGCTGCCGCTCGGCCAGTTCGCCGCTTTCGCGCAGATGCGACCCGTGCCTGGAAATAGCGTCCTTCAGCTCGCCGATCCGCTCGCCCGAGTCCGCGCTGACCGGAAGCACGGGCGGCGTCCATTTCGATCCCGCCCTTTCCGAACCAAGGGTCATCATGCCGCGCAGGGCCGAAACGGTCGCCGCCGCCTCCGGCTTGTCGGCCTTGCTGACGACATGGATATCCGCGATTTCGAGAATGCCGGCCTTGATCGCCTGTATGTCGTCGCCAAGGCCAGGCGCCGAAAGAACGACGATGCTGTGCGCCGCCGTCACGACTTCCACCTCGTCCTGGCCGACGCCGACGGTCTCGATGATGATGGGCGAGTAGCCGGCGGCATCGAGAACATCGACCGCCTGCAGCGTCGATCGGGCAAGGCCGCCCAGATGGCCGCGCGTCGCCATGCTGCGGACGAAAGCCTGCGAGGACGAGGCCGCCTCGCTCATGCGCACCCTGTCACCGAGGATCGCGCCGCCGGAGAACGGGCTGCTCGGATCGACGGCGACGACGCCGACCTTGTGCCCCTCCGACGCGAATGCCCGAATGAGAGAAGACACAAGCGTGGACTTGCCGGCTCCCGGAACGCCGGTGATGCCGACGACATGCGCCTTGCCGGTATGTCTGTAGATCTCCGCCAGCGCGGGCGCTGCTTCCGGATAGCCGGCCTCGGCGCGCGTGATCATGCGGGCGATGGCCGCGACGTTGCCCGCGAGGATTTCGGGCACGAGCTCGATCGAGGGCCTGTATGCCGCGCGCCTCATCGGTCTCGATGGCGTGAAGACGGTCATACCCGGCCACGAGCGGCGATCAGGTTCCTGATCGTCGTCACGATCAGCTCGGCGCGCGCCTCCTGCGGCACGATCGCGTCGACGCCGCTGTCCCACAAAGCGGCATAGTCCTGCTCGGGGATGACCCCGCCGGCGACGACGAAGATGTGATCGGCCTTCTGCTCGCGCAGGCAGCGCCCCAATTCACGAAAGAGCGGAACGTGGGAACCGGAAAGGAGGCTGACGCCGATGACGTCCACGTCCTCCTGGACCGCCGCCCCCACGACCTCGTCCGGAGACTTGTAGAGGCCGGTGTAGACGACCTCCATGCCGGCATCGCGCAGGATCCGCGCGACCACCTTGGCGCCCCGGTCGTGCCCGTCCAACCCGAGCTTGGCGACAAGCACGCGGATGGTGCCGGTCATCGCGTCCCGGTCCGGCGCATCGCCCAGCGCCTGTTCGGTCATGTTCGCTTCGTTCATCGGTCGCTGCCCGTCACTCTGCAGCCATGCGGCCGCCGCTCGCGGACAGCACCGCTTCGATGGCGTCGCGGATCGTGCGCAATCCGAGGTCGAGCTCTTCTTCCGAAATCGTCAGCGGCGGGGCAATGCGGAACACGCCGCCCATGCCGGGGAGCTTGACGATGTTCATGCTCAGTCCGCGCTTGAATGCTTCCGCGGCAATTTTCGCGCCGAGCTCGTGATCGGGCTCGCGGCTCTCTCCGTTCTTGACGATCTCGACCCCCAGCATCAGGCCGCGGCCGCGCACGTCGCCGACGCACTCGAAGCGCTGCTTCAGGTCGGACAGGCCGTCGAAAAGCCTTCTTCCGAGATGGCGCGCGCGCTCGACAAGGCGCTCCTCTTCCACGACATCGAGCACGGTCACGCCAACGGCGGCCGGCAGCGGATCGGATACATGGGTGGTGTAGAACAGGAAGCCCCGCTCATGCGCCGCTTCCTCGATCTCGGCCGTCGTCATGACCGCCGCCAGCGGTAGGCCGGCGCCGATGGTCTTCGACAGAGTGAGGATGTCCGGCGTGACGCCGTCGCGCTGGAAGGCGAACATGTCGCCGGTGCGGCCGACGCCGGTCTGCGCTTCGTCGAGGATGAGCAGCATGCCGCGTTCGCGGCATTTCTGCTTCAGCGCCGCGAGATAGCCCTGCGGCAGCTCCAGCATGCCGCCGCTCGACAGGATCGGCTCGGCGATGAAGGCCGCGAGGTTGCCGGTCGACTGGCTGTCGACAAGGGCGAAGGCATCGTCGAGCTCGGTTGCCCAGTCGAGCGAGCCGTCGGCTTTCTTGAAGCGTGGGCGAAAGCTGTTCGGCGGGGGAATCGCGATCGAGCCGACCGCCGCGGGACCGTAGCCCTTGCGCCCGGCGCTATAGGTGGCGGAAGCCGCAACGCCGGTCATGCCGTGCCAGCTTTTGGAGAACGCGACGATCTCGTGCTTGCCGGTCACCAGCTTCGCCATGCGGATGGCCGCCTCGTTCGACTCCGCGCCCGTCGAAAGCAGGAGCGCCCTGTCGAGGCCGGGCGCCAGCGCGGCGAGGCGCTCGGCAAGCTCGACAACCGGGCGGGACAGCATGCCGCTGAAGAGATGCGCGACCGTTTCGACCTGGCGGCGCACCGTCGCGACGATCCTCGGATGCGCATGCCCGAGCAGCGCGCTCATCTGGCCGGAGGTGAAGTCGAGTATGGGCCGGGCATCGGCGTCGTAGACGAACGAGCCTTCGGCCCGCTCGATGATGGCGGGCTCGAAGGCGCCGCCATATCGGATGAGGTGCTTTCGCGCCGCCGACCAGAAGGCATTATCCAGATTTCTTGACATCTCGCAGCCTCGCCAAAACGCAGGCCCGAAGATTAGCGTCTGGCGCTACAGCAGTAAAATTGATAGATATCGGACTCCGATATCAATGGAATTGATATGCCCGCGCCCCTCGATCTCAGATTGCTGTCGACCTTCGTCCGCGCGGCGCATTCGGGAACGCTCAGCGCCACCGCCGTGCAGGTCGGGCGCACGCAATCGGCGGTGACGATGCAGATACAGCGGCTCGAAGACGCGCTCGGCGGCCAGAATCTCTTCCATCGAAGCGGCAGCGGCGTCCGCCTCACCGGCAGCGGCGAGCGCTTCCTTGCCTATGCCGAGCGCATCCTCAAAATCCACGATGAGGCGGTTTCGGCTTTCTCCGGCAAGGGCCTGCAGGGATCGATCATTTTCGGCAGCCCGGAAGACTATTTGAGCGCCTTCTTTCCCACGCTCTTGAGAAGCTTCGGGAGCCTTTATCCGGACATCGAGATCAAGGTCGTGTCGGCGCCGACCGTCGAACTGCACAATCTGCTGCATGCGCGCCAGGTCGATCTGGCGCTCGTCTCCATTCCGGACGCGAGCGCCTCCAGGGAAGTCGTGCGCACGGAAGCGATGGTCTGGGTCGGCAGCAAGCCGACATTGGAGCTGCACGAGTTCGGCGAGACCGTGCCGCTGGCGCTGCCGGCATCGAACGCGATGGACCACAAGGCTGCCTGCGATGCCATGTCCCGCGCCGGACTGCGCTACAAGATATCCTACGCCAGCAACAGCCTCACCGGCCTGATAGCGGTGGCGCGCTCCGGCCTTGCGATAAGCGTGATGACGCAGAGGGCCGTCCCGTCGGATCTCTTCATCCTCAACGCGCCGCTTCCGAGATTGTCCCGGCTCGGCGTTCTGATCGCCTTCGCCGAGACCGCGAGATCGCCGGCCGTCGAGGCGTTTGCCAGTCACATCCGGGGTGTCCTGCCGTCGCTGTAATCGACTTGCCCCCGTCAAAATGGGGCGAGCAATGCTCCAACCATCGATTGGCTCTCCACAGAGGCAACCAATCCCCGCTAGATAGCGGTCGCATCGGACGAGTTATCGGGAGCAAAAATGATCTTACTGACGAGAGCTGTGGTTCAGCCCTGGAATTGCGACATGATGGGCCACATGACGACGCGGTTCTACGTCGCCTTTTTCGATGACGCCATCAACATCCTGCTCGGCCAGGCGACCGGATGGGCGCCGACGACGCCCGAATGGGCCGACAGGGGATGGGCGGACGTCCGGCACGAGATCGACTTCGTCGGCGAGGTGGCGTCCGGGGTCATCGTGGAAATCTTCGGCACGATCCGCACTATCGGCCGCACGTCCATCCAGACGGACTACGAGATGCGCAGGCTGCATGGCGGCGAGCTCGCGGCGAAGCTGGCCGCCAAGACGGTCTTCTTCAACCTTGCGGAGCGGAAATCCACCCCGCTGACGGAGCCTATGGTTGAACGCCTGAAATCCTGGATGCCTACCACTGCTGTGCCTGGTCACAACGGCGCCTGACGCCGGCGGCGGGGCGACCGCGCCGGCCTCCTTCCTGGGTCAGGCGCCGCTCCACATCGCATCCGGCACCACCACCAGCTTGCCGACGAAATCCTTGGCGATGAAATCCGCCTGGGCCCGGTGGAAATCCGACAGCTTATAAACGCCGCCGACCAGCGGCTTGATCTTCTTTTCCTCGATGTAGCGCACGATGCGGCGGAAATCCGCCCGCGTGCCCTGGCTCGAACCGTGGAGTTGCAGCTGCTTCAGATACATGGTGCGCAGATCGAGCTGCACCACCGGTCCGGCAATGGCGCCCGCCGTGGTGTAGCGACCCTCGGGCCGCAGGATGCGCAGCAGGTCGTTGAAGATGGCGCCGCCGACCAGGTCGGCGACCACGTCGATCGGCTGGCCGCCAGTCGCTTCGTTGACGGCGGCCGGCAGATCGGCCACGCCGCGCGTGATCACCTTCTCGGCGCCGATGTCGAGCACGGCCTGCTCCTTGCCCTTGCCGGCCACCGCGTAGGGGATGGCGCCGCGTGCCCGAGCCAGTTGCACGATGCCGGAACCGACACCGCCGGAGGCACCGGTGACCAGCACACGCTCGCCGGCTTTCAGCGCGGCGCGTTCCAGCATCTGCTCGCCAGTGAGATAGGCGCAGCAGAAGGTGGCAAGCTCGACATCGCTCAGATCAGTGTCGACGACATGCGCGTTCTCGGCCGGCAGCGCCTGGTATTCGGCATAACCGCCATCGCGGCCGTGACCCATATAGTCGATGTCGGCCAGCGAATCGTCGTCGCGGTTGTAGATCGAGAAGTCGACCATGATGCGCTCGCCGATGCGGTCGGCAGGCACGCCGTCACCGACAGCGATGATGGTGCCAACCGTGTCGGTGCCCTGGATGCGCGGGAAGGTGAGCGTGTTGCCCTGCCGGCGCCAGGTCGACACGGCAGCCGCATCCTCCTCCGTGCCATAGGCGCCCTGGCGCACCCAGACATCGGTGTTGTTCATGCCGCAGGCGCTGACCTTGACCAGGACCTCGCCGGCGGCGGGTGCCGGCACCTTCACATCGGTGCGGTAGACGAGTTTCTCCAGGCCGCCATGGGCCGTAAGCTGCACGGCGGCCATCGTGGCGGGAACGGTTCTGGTCATGGCATTCATGTCACTTCTCAGATGTCGCTTCTCAGATACTGGCAAACACGCTATTCACCGCGTCGGCGGTCTTTGCGACGATGATGTCGGCCTCCTCGCGCGTCAGGCAGAGCGGCGGGGCGAAGCCGAGGATGTCGCCCTGCGGCATGGCGCGGCCGATGACGCCGCTTGCCGCGAGCGCCGTGGCGATCTGCGGTCCGACCTTCAGCGCCGGATCGAAGAAGACACGGTCGTCGCGGTCCTTCACGAACTCGATCGCGGCCAGCATGCCGTCGCCGCGCACCTCGCCGACGTGCTTATGGCTGCCAACGGCCTTGGCAAGCTCGGCGCGGAAGTAAGCGCCGGTCTCGCCGGCGTTCCGCACCAGGTCCATCTCGTCGATAAGTTCGAGATTGGCGACACCGGCGGCAACGCAGATCGGATGCGCCGAATAGGTCCAGCCATGGCCGAGCGAACCGAGCTTGTCGGAGCCTTGCACCAGCACCTGCCACATCTTGTCGGCGACGATGACGCCCGACAGCGGCGCATAGGCCGAGGTCAGGCCCTTGGCGATGGTGATCAGGTCCGGCTTGATGCCGTAATGGTCGGAGCCGAACATGGTGCCAAGGCGACCGAAGCCGGTCACCACCTCGTCGGCGACGAGCAGCACGTCGTATTTGTTCAGCACGGCCTGGATCTTCTCCCAATAACCGGCCGGCGGCGGCACGATGCCGCCGGTGCCGAGGATCGGCTCGCCGATGAAGGCCGCGACCGTGTCCGGGCCTTCGGCGAGGATCATCTCCTCCAGTTTGTCGGCGCAATGTTGCGAGAACTGCTCCTCGCTCATCGAACGGTCGGCGCGGCGGAAATAATAGGGCGCTTCGGTGTGCAGGATCGGCGCGCGCGGCAGGTCGAAGGCGTTGTGGAACAGCTCGAGCCCGGTCAGCGACCCAGTCATGACGCCCGAGCCGTGATAGCCGCGCCAGCGCGAGATGATCTTCTTCTTCTCGGGCCGGCCCAGCACATTGTTGTAGTACCAGATCAGCTTGATGTTGGTTTCATTGGCATCTGAGCCTGAGAGGCCGAAATAGACTCGGTTCATGCCCTTCGGCGCGCGGTCGATGATCATCTTGGCCAACGTGATCGAGGCTTCGGTGCCGTGCCCGACATAGGCGTGATAGTAGGCGAGGTTCCTGGCCTGCTCGGCGATAGCATCGGCGATCTTCTGGCGGCCATAGCCGACATTGACGCAATAGAGGCCGGCGAAGGCATCGATGCTCTTCTTGCCGGTGTTGTCCCAGACGGTGACGCCTTCGCCGCCGGCCATGATGCGGGCCGGCGATTCACCGCGCGCATGCGTGCCCATATGCGTCGAGGGATGGAAGAAGTGGTCGCGGTCCCAGGCGGAGAGTTCGTTGGATTGTTCGAGCATTTTTTGACTCCTTGTTCGGATCCTGTCGGCGCGCTCAGGCAACGTCCAGGCAAAGGTATTTCAGATCGGTGAAGGCTTCGAGCCCGTGGCGCGAGCCCTCGCGGCCGATGCCGGACTGCTTGACACCGCCGAAGGGGATCGGCGCGCCGGTGATCTTGACCCGGTTGATCGCGACCATGCCGTACTCCAGGGCGCGGCCCATGCGCGCCTGGCGACCACCGTTTTCGGTGACGACATAGGCGACCAGGCCATATTCCGTGGCATTGGCGCGGGCGACGACTTCCGCCTCGCCGTCGAACGGCGTCACAGCCGCGACAGGGCCGAAGGTTTCTTCGCGCATGATCAAAGCCGCGTCCGGCACATCGGCGAGCAGCGTCGGCTGGTAGAACAGCGGCCCGGCAGCGTGGCGCTTGCCGCCGGTCAGGCAGCGCGCGCCGTGGGTGAGCGCATCGGCGACTTGCTCCTCCACTTTCTTGACGGCACGTTCGTGCATCAGAGGCCCGACATCGGCATCCGCGGATAGACCGTTACCTACATGGAGTTGCTCGACGCGGCGGGCAAAAGCGGCGCAGAAGCGATCATAGATCGGCCGCTGGACATAGATGCGGTTGGCGGCAAGGCAATCCTGGCCGGACGTTGCAAATTTGGCATCCAGCGCAATCGTGACGGCCTTGTCGATATCGGCGTCGTCGAACACGATCAGCGGCGCATGGCCGCCGAGCTCCATCACCAGCCGTTTCATGGTCGCGGCACTTTGCGCGGCGATCAGCCGGCCGACCTCGGTCGATCCGGTGAAGCTCATGGCGCGAACGCGGGCGTCGGCGCACATCGCCGCGACGATCGTGCGCGCATCGCCGGTGACGACGTTGAAGACGCCTGCCGGCAGCCCGGCGCGTTCACCGAGCTCGGCCAGCGCCAAAGCCGACAGCGGCGTTTCCGAGGACGGATGCGCCACGATGGTGCAGCCGGCGGCAAGCGCTGCGGCGGCCTTACGGGTGAGCATGGCCGATGGAAAATTCCACGGCGTCACGACGCCGACCACACCGAGCGGCTCGCGGCGCACCGACATCTCGGCATTCGGCAGATGGCTGGTTACACTTTCGGCGTTGAGGCGCTTCGCTTCCTCGGCATACCATTCGACGAAGGAGGCGGCGTAGTCGATCTCGCCGAGCGATTCCTTCAGCGGCTTGCCCTGTTCGAGCGTCATCAGCAGCGCGAGGTCGTCCTTGGCGGCGATGATCAGATCGAACCATTTCCGCAAGATCTTCGAGCGCTCCTGCGGCAGTGCCGAGCGCCAGGCGGGAAATGAGCGTGACGCGGCATTGATTGCCTTTGTCGTCTGGGCGGCATCGAGCGCGGCCACGAAGGCGACGGTAGCGCCGGTCGCCGGATCGGTAACCTCAAAACTTGCCGCCGCATCGCTTGCCGTCCAGTGGCCGTCGACATAGGCCAGCGCACGCAGCAGCCGGCGATCGGCGAGCCGGTCCAGCGCTTCATGGTGGTTGGTGCGGGCAAAATGCGCGGACATCGGCGTCTCCATTCGATGCTGAAGCATCGGCCGTGTCGGGCAAAGAATGGGACTGTTTCAGCGGCTGTTGGTAGAGAGATTGTCTCTATTGGCGCGCGGAAGCAGACGAACTCTCTGGCTGGCCGGCCAGCAGGCGGCGCCGAACCGTGAAAATTGGCCGAGCCTCCTCAAAGTCGTCATCCACGGGCGAAGCAAGGAGCGAAACGACGCGGCGTAGACCCAAGGATCCATTCCGTGACGTTGAGGCGTTGCGACGATACAGAATTCTGCTCCGCAGCACCCTACGTGAAAGTCACGGAATGGATCCTCGGGTCTGCGCTCCGCTTCGCGTCGCTCCGCCCGTGGATGACGATGGCGCTTTCATTGATCGGGCAGCAGGTCGGCCACAGGCAGCACGGTCTCGTCCTTGACCGTTTTGGTGACGATGTAGGTGAAGTAGCGGTCGATGCCGATCTCACGTTCGAGCAGGCTGTCGACCAGCCGCTGGTAGGCATCGATGTCGCGCGCCATCACCTTCAGGACATAGTCGACGCCGCCGCCCACCGACCAGCAGGCGACGATCTCCGGAACATCGCGCACGACCCGCTCGAACCGATCGAAGTCCGCCTGGCGGTGGTTGGCCAGGGTCACCTCCATCAGCACCGTCGCCACCGGCGCGATAGCGCGCATGGCGATCGCGGCGTGGTAGCCGGACACGATGCCGGCTTTCTCCAGCTTGCGCAGCCGCATCCAGCACGGCGTCGGCGACAGGCCGACCTTCTCGGCCAACGCCAGCTTGGTGATGCGCCCGTCGCGCTGGATCGCGTCGAGAATCCTGAGGTCGATCGGGTCGAGTTTCGTTGCCGCCATGCGGGATTCGCCTTTCGTCGCGGACACCATGACGATGCATTATTTCGATTGTCAATTGCACTGATTTGGCTCTCTAATAAGTCATGACATTGTGGCAGCCAGATCCTGCTCTCATCCGCCGCCCGGCCTATCTCTCGCTGGCCGACCAGTTCGCGCGCGCCATCCATGACGGGCGGCTCGCCAACGGGACGCGGCTGCCGACGCACCGCCGCCTCGCGGACGATCTGAAACTTTCGGTGCAGACCGTCAGCCGCGCCTATGAGGAACTGATCCGGCGCGGTCTTATTTCCGGCGAGGTCGGTCGCGGCAGCTTCGTGCAGACGCAGCGCCGGGAACCGGAGCCGCCCTATATTCCGGAACGGCTGGGCGAAGTCATCGACCTCTCGATCTTGAAGCCGGTCTGCGAACCGATGCATTTGGAGAAATTGAAGCAGGCGCTGGGGTGGCTGGCCGAGAACCTGCCTTCGAGCTCGGCGCTGTCTTTCCGGCCGAACATGGTGTTTCCGCGCCACCGTGCCGTTGCGGTCGAATGGCTGAGGCTCTGCGGGCTGGAGGCATCGCCACAGAATGTCAGCCTCACCAATGGCGCCACCGCCGGCATGACCGTGGCGCTGATGAGCGTGGCGCCGCCCGGCTCGACCGTCGCGACGGAGGCGATCGGTCACCACACGCTGATCCCGCTCGCCCGCTATCTCGGCTTCAACCTCGAAGGCCTGCCCATCGACGGCAACGGGCTGATTCCCGAAGCGCTCGACGAGGCCTGCCGCCTGTCAGACATTCGCGCAGTCTTCGTCCAGCCATCGGTGATCAACCCGACGGCGACCTTGATGGACGCCACCCGCCGCGAGCAGATTGCGGCGGTTGCCCGCAAGCACGACATCGCCATCATCGAGAACGACGTGCTCGGCCCGCTGGTCGAAGGCCGGCCGCCGGCGGTTGCCGCCTTTGCGCCGGAGCGGACGCTCTACGTCACCTCCTTCACCAAGATCGTCGTGCCCGGCCTGCGCATTGGCTACCTCGCGGTGCCGGACCGCTATGCCGCCGCCGTCGCCAACCGCCACCTCGTCTCGAACTGGATGGCGACGCCGATGGTGGCCGAGATCGCGACGCGTTGGGTGAGCGACGGCACCGCGATGGAACTGGTCAACTGGCAGCGCCAGGCGTTGAAGCGGCGCCAGGAGATTGCCGCCGAAATGCTGGCAGGCGTCGACTATCGCGTCCACCGCGACGGGCTGCATCTGTGGCTCGAACTGCCGGGCGACCGCGCCGAGGAGAGCTTTGTTTCGCAGGCACGCCTGCGCGGGGTGGCGATCGCGCCGGGCACCTCGTTCCGCATCGCCGACACGCCCTGGCATCCGGCCGTGCGTATCTCGCTCGGATCGACCACGGAGGGGGAACTGCGGGCCGGCCTGAGCGTTGTCGCGAAGCTGTTGCTCGGCGATCCGGAGCATCTCCTGCTCGCCATCTGATGCACAAATGGAGCTCAGATTGCCCTGAAATTGTGCCGCGCTGGAAATATTGTCATGATATTATTTTCCCAATTGACATGATTTAGCACGTTTCGCATCGTTAAGGGCATAGGCTTCTCCAGACGAGGACATGGATTGCCCGCGCCCATCATCAAGGTCGATGCGATTTCCAAGAGCTTCGGCGCCTTCAAGGTGCTGGACCGCCTGTCGATGCAGGTCATGCCGGGCGAGAAGCTGGCGCTGATCGGTCCGTCCGGCTCAGGCAAGACGACGATCCTGCGCATCCTGATGACGCTGGAGAAGATCGACGGCGGCCATATCCAGGTCGATGGCGAGCAGCTCTACCACATGGAGCGCAACGGCCAGCTGCTGCCGGCCGACGAGCGGCATCTGGCCAGGATGCGTCAGAAGATCGGCATGGTCTTCCAGCTCTTCAATCTGTTTCCGCACAAATGCGTCATGGACAATGTGACCCTGGCGCCGATGCTGACCAAGCGCGTCGCGCGCGCCGCCGCCGAGAAGCGGGCGATGGAACTGCTCGACATGGTCGGACTCGCCGACAAGGCGAAGGCGATGCCGGCGCAACTCTCCGGCGGCCAGAAGCAGCGCGTGGCGATCGCAAGGGCGCTGGCGCTGTCGCCCAAGATCATGCTGTTCGACGAGATCACCTCGGCGCTCGACCCGGAGCTCGTCGAGGAAGTGCTCAACGTCATGCGCAAGCTCGCCGCCGAGACCGACATGACGATGCTGCTCGTCACCCATGAGATGGGCTTCGCCCACGACTTCGCCGACCGCGTGCTGTTCTTCGACCGCGGCAGGATCGTCGAGGAAGGCAAGCCCGATGAGATTTTCCGCCATCCCAAACAGGAAAGAACGCAAAGCTTCCTGAAGAAGATCATCGCGGCCGGACATCGCGTCTGACCGCAATGCAAACGGGCGGCGTAAGCCGTCCACGGGCGGCCAACGGCCGTCCCGAACCAGGCAAACCAAGAAGACAAACAAGGAGTTGGGAACAATGAAGAAACTTGGCATTCTGGCTGGCGTCGCCGGCCTCGCGCTGACCTCCATGCTCGCCGCCACCAGCGCGGGTTCGGCCGACGACAGCAAGCTCGAGCAGTTGAAGGCGCAGGGCTTCGCCCGCCTCGCCATCGCCAACGAGCCGCCCTATACGGCGGTGGCCGCCGATGGCAAGGTTTCGGGCGCGGCTCCGGATGTTGCGCGCGAGATCTTCAAGCGGCTTGGCGTCGCGGATGTCGTGGCCTCCATCTCCGAATATGGCGCCATGATCCCCGGCCTGCAGGCGGGCCGCTTCGACGTCGTCACCGCGGGCCTGTTCATGAAGCCGGAGCGCTGCGCGGCGGTCGCCTATTCCGAGCCGGTGCTTTGCGATGCCGAGGCGCTCCTGGTGAAGAAGGGCAATCCGAAGGGCTTCAAGAGCTATGAGGACATCGCCAAGGATACGTCGGCGACCGTCGGCGCGCCTGGCGGCGGCACCGAGGAGAAGCTGGCGCTGAACGCCGGCGTGCCGCGCGACCGCGTCATCGTCGTGCCGGACGGCCAGAGCGGTCTGAAGATGGTGCAGGACGGCCGCATCGACGCCTATTCGCTGCCGGTGCTCTCGATCAACGACCTGGTCAAGAAGGCCAACGACCCGAACCTCGACGTCATCGCCCCGGTGGTCGGCGCGCCGGTCTATTGCGACGGCGCCGCCTTCAAGAAGGGCGACGAGGCGCTGCGCGATGCCTATGACGTCGAGCTCGCCAAGATGAAGAAGTCCGGCGAGTTCGCCAAGATCATCGAGCCCTACGGCTTCTCGGCCGCGGCCGCGATGTCGACGACGCGCGAGAAGCTCTGCTCGGCGAAGTAAACGCTCTTTTGCCTTCTCCCCGCCTACGGGAGAAGGTGGCTCGAAGAGCCGGATGAGGGGCGGCGCAGCATTTCAAGGTTCGCGCTGCCCCTCATCTGCCTACCCGTCCTACGCAGCAGCTGCGCTGAAGCTACGGAGGGTAAACCGGCATCTTCTCCCCGTTAACGGGGAGAAGGAAGCTAACCGCAAACGTTGGAACCCCATGACCCAGTGGTCCGGCTATCTCGGCCTGATATTGCAAGGAGCGCTTGTCACCATCGAGCTGACGCTGATGGGGTCGGTGCTTGCGCTGATCATGGCCTTCCTTGCCGGCATGGGGCGCGTGTCGCGCTTCTTCATCGTGCGCTCGATCGCCACCGTCTACATCGAATTCTTCCGCGGCACCTCGATCTTCGTGCAGTTGTTCTGGGCCTATTTCGTGCTGCCTTTCGCCGGCCTGTCGCTGACGCCGCTGCAGGCGGGCGTGCTGGCGCTGGGCTTGAATGTCGGCGCCTACGCGGCGGAAGTGGTGCGCGGCGCCATTCTGTCGGTCGGCCGCGAGCAATATGAGGCCTGCACGGCGCTCAATCTCGGCCGCTGGCAAGGCATGCGCCACGTAATCCTACCGCAGGCGCTGCTGGTCATGCTGCCGACCTTCGGCAACAACGCGATCGAGCTGCTCAAGGCGACGTCGGTCGTCTCGCTGATCTCGCTCGCCGACCTGACCTTCCAGGCGCAGGTGGTGCGCTCGCAGACCGGCAGCACGCTGATGCCCTTCGTCTCCGTGCTGGTCATCTATTTCGCCCTCGCGCTGATCGTCTCCTGGGGCGTTCGCACGCTGGAACGCCGCATGGCGCGCGGCCTTGATGGGGTGCGTGTCTGAGATGGACTGGGATTGGAACTTCGTCTGGGAGATCATGCCTACCCTGATCCAGGGGGTGAAGATCACCATCCTGGCGACGGTGCTCGGCTCGATCCTGGCCGCAATCGTGGGGCTTGGGATCGCGTTGGCGCGGCGCTCGGAGAACCGGATGGTCGCACGCGGGGTCGGCTGGTTCGCCGAGTTCATCCGCGGCACGCCGCTCCTGGTGCAGCTCTATTTCATCTTCTACGTGCTGCCCGACATCGGCATCCTGTTGCCACCGCTGGTGGCGGGCGTCATCGGGCTTGGCCTGCATTACGGCACCTACACGGCCGAGGTCTATCGCGCCGGCATCGACAATGTGCCGCGCGGCCAGTGGGAAGCGGCCAAGGCCTGCAATCTCAATGGCCGCCACACCTGGACGCATATCATTCTGCCGCAGGCGATCCCGCCGATGATCCCCGCCTTGGCCAACTATTTTATCGCCATGTTCAAGGAGACGCCGCTGCTTTCGGCGATCACGGTGCTGGAGCTGATGAACCAGGCCAAGAGCGTCGCCAACACCTATTACCGCTACATCGAACCGATGACGCTGGTCGGCGCCTTCTTCCTCGTCATCAGCCTCTGCTCCGTCGTGCTCTTGCGCTGGCTGGAGCATCGCTACGGCAGGATCGAAAGATGAAAGTCATGAACGCATTGCCCGACATCCGCCTCGAAACGGCGCACCCCGCGCTGGACGCGCGTCCGCTGCAAAAGCGCGTCGGGCTGATCGCCCTGGCCACCGATCACACCAGCGAGGTGGATTTCCGCCGCATGGTGGCGAGCGAGCGCGTCGGCGTCTATGTCGCGCGCATCCCCTATGCCAACCCGACCACGCCGGAAAATCTGCGCAAGATGCAGCCGTCGCTTTCGGCGGGCGCGGCACTCATCCTGCCGGACGAGCCGCTCGATGCGATCTGCTACTCCTGCACCTCCGCCTCCGTGGTGATCGGCGATGCCGAGATCGAAGCTGCCATCCAGGCGGCCAAGCCAGGCGTTCCCGTCGTCACCCCGCCGATGGCCGGCATACGCGGCCTGAACGCCTTCGGCGTGAAGCGCATCAGCATCCTCACGCCCTACACCGTCGAGACCAGCCGGCCGATGGCAGCCTATTTCGCGTCACACGGCTTCGACATCCAGAGCTTCTCTTGCCTCGGCTTCGAGGACGACCGCGAGATGGCGCGGATCACGCCGGTGTCCCTCGTCGAGATGGCGCGCAAAATCATGCACCCCCAGGCCGATGCGCTGTTCGTCTCCTGCACCGCGCTGCGCGCCGCGCTCGCCGTTCCCGGCATGGAAGAGGCGATCGGGCGTCCGGTCGTCACCAGCAACCAGGCCAGCGCCTGGAACTGCCTGCGGCTGTGCGGCGACGACAAGCCGCGACCGGAGTTCGGCCGGCTGTGGACCAAGCCTCTGGCGCAGTGATCGAAATGCCAGTTACGCTTCAGCATATTCGCGCAGCGCGCGAACGCATTGCCGGCAAGGTCGAGCGGACACCCTGCGTGCTGTCGCAAAGCCTGTCGGAGCGCACCGGCAGCCCGGTTCATCTCAAGCTGGAACACCACCAGACCACCGGCGCGTTCAAGCTGCGCGGCGCCTCCAACGCCATCGCCGCGTTGAGCGCAAAAGAAAGATCGCGCGGCGTCGTCGCCGCCTCGACCGGCAATCACGGCCGCGCGCTGGCGCATGCGGCGAAGCTTGAAGGCATCCGCGCGGTGATCTGCATGTCGAAGCTGGTGCCGCAAAACAAGCTCGACGCCATCCGCCGCCTCGGCGCGGATGTCCGCATCGTTGGCAACAGCCAGGACGATGCCCAGCAGGAGGTCGACCGCTTGGTGGCCGAGGAAGGGCTGGTCATGCTGCCGCCCTTCGACCATCCCGGCATCATAGCCGGCCAAGGCACGCTTGGCCTGGAGATCATGGAGCAGGTTCCAGATACCGCGGCGGTGCTGGTGCCGCTCTCCGGCGGCGGGCTGGCGTCCGGCGTCGCGGCGGCGGTCAAGGGGGTGAGCCCAGGCACCAAAGTCATCGGCATCTCGATGGCGCTGGGTGCCGCGATGAAAGCCAGCCTCGATGCCGGCCGCCCGGTGCAGGTCGAGGAACTGCCGACATTGGCGGATTCGCTCGGTGGCGGCATCGGCCTCGACAATCGGCTGACCTTCGCCATGTGCCGGGACCTGCTCGACGACGTCGTCCTGCTTGCCGAGGACGAGATCGCCGCTGGCATCCGCCATGCCTATGAGCAGGAGCGCGAGATCGTCGAGGGCGCGGGCGCCGTCGGCATGGGCGCGCTGCTTGCCGGCAAGGCCAAAGTGAGCGGCCCAACTGTTCTGATCCTCTCCGGTCGCAATATCGATATGGGCCTGCATCGACGCATTGTCTGCGGCGACCCTGCACTGATGGAGCGCGTTGCATGAGCCGCATGACCATCCTCACCGAGGCGGAATTGCGCAAGATCGTGACACTCGATCTCGAAGCGGTCGCCTGTATCGAGAACGCCTTTCGCGCCCTGGCTACGCTGCCGGTGGCGATGCCGCCGATTCTGCGGCTCGACATTCATGAGCATCGCGGCGAGGTCGACGTGAAGTCCGCCTATGTGCCCGGCATAGACGGTTTCGCCGTCAAGATAAGCTCCGGCTTCTTCGACAATCCGACGCTGGGCCTGCCGAGCGGCGGCGGCATGATGGTGCTGCTTTCGGCAAAGACCGGTGTGGTCGAGGCGCTGCTGCTCGACAATGGCTATCTGACCGATATCCGCACCGCCGCCGCTGGTGCGGTCGCGGCCAAGCATCTGTCGCGCGAAGACTCCAAGGTCGCGGCGATCTTTGGCGCCGGTTTGCAAGCCGGCCTGCAATTGGAAGCGCTGCGGCTCGTGCGGCCGATCGAGGAAGCGCGCATCTGGGCGCGCGACGCCGCCAAGGCGGAGGCGACCGCCGCGCGCTTGCGCAAGAAACTGGGCATTGCCGTGCGGGCCGAGCCGGATGCGGCGAGCGCGGCAGCCGAAGCCGACATCATCGTCACCACTACACCCTCGACCGAACCGCTGATCAAGGCCGGCTTCGTCTCCGCCGGCCAGCACATCACCGCCATGGGTTCGGACGCCGAGCACAAGAACGAGATCGCGCCGGCGATCCTGCGCATGGCCGACCTCTATGTCGCCGACAGCGCCAAGCAGACGCGACGCCTGGGCGAGCTTCACCACGCCATCGAGGCGGGCGTGATGACAGCCGACGCCGAGGTCACCGAACTCGGCCAGATCATTGCCGGCGAGAAACCCGGCCGGCGCTCGGCAAGCGACATCACCATCGCCGACCTCACCGGCACCGGCGTGCAGGACACCGCAATCGCCACTTTGGCTCGCGACCGTGCGCGCGCCACCAATGCCGGGCTCAATTTCGAAAGTTGATGCTGGCCGCCAGGCCCAACAAACGAGGACAACAAAATGCAGCCAAACCTGAAATTCTCGCGGAGCGAATTTGCCGATCGCCTCGCCAAGACGCGAAAAGCCATGGAGGCTAAAGGCGTTGATCTGCTGATCGTCAGCGATCCGTCCAACATGGCCTGGCTGACAGGCTATGACGGCTGGTCATTCTATGTGCATCAGGCGGTGGTGGTGCCGCCTTCGGGCGAGCCGGTCTGGTACGGCCGCGGCCAGGACGCCAACGGCGCCAAGCGCACCGCCTATCTCGCCCATGACAACATCGTCGGCTACGCCGACCACTACGTGCAGTCGACCGAGCGGCACCCGATGGATTACCTCGCCAGCGTGCTGGCCGAGCGCGGCTGGGACAAGCTCACGATCGGCGTCGAGATGGACAATTACTGGTTCTCGGCCGCCGCTTTCGCGGCGCTGCAGAAACACCTGCCCAATGCCCGTTTCGCCGATGCCACCGCGCTGGTGAACTGGCAGCGGGCGGTGAAAAGCCCGACCGAGATCGACTACATGCGCAAGGCCGCCCGCATCGTCGAGGCGATGCACCAGCGCATCGTCGACAAAGTAGAAGTCGGCATGCGCAAATGCGATCTGGTCGCCGAGATATACGATGCCGGCACGCGCGGCGTCGCCGGCATCGGCGGCGACTATCCGGCGATCGTGCCGCTCTTACCGTCGGGCGCCGATGCCTCGGCGCCGCATCTCACCTGGGACGACAAGCCGATGAAAGTGAACGAAGGCACGTTCTTCGAGATCGCCGGCTGCTACAACCGCTACCATTGTCCGCTGTCGCGCACCGTCTTCCTCGGCAAGCCGACGCAGGCCTTCCTCGATGCCGAGAAGGCGACGCTGGAAGGCATGGAGGCAGGCCTTGCCGCGGCAAAGCCGGGGAACGCTTGCGAAGACATCGCCAACGCCTTCTTCGCGGTGCTGAAGAAGTACGGCATCGTCAAGGACAACCGCACCGGTTACTCGATCGGTCTGTCCTATCCCCCGGACTGGGGCGAGCGCACCATGAGCCTGCGCCCCGGCGACCGCACTGAGCTCAGGCCTGGCATGACCTTCCACTTCATGACGGGTCTCTGGCTGGAGACGATGGGGCTGGAGATCACCGAGTCGATCCTGATCACCGACACCGGCGTCGAGTGCCTGGCCAATGTGCCGCGCAAGCTCTTCGTGAAGGACTGAGCCGATGTCCGCTTTGCGTCCGTCGCCGATCACGCCGACCGTCGACTTCGAGCGCGACGGCGTCCAGCATGGCTTCCTGCGCCTGCCCTACAGCCGAGACGATTCCGCCTGGGGCTCTGTGATGATCCCGGTCTGTGTCGTGCGCAACGGCAAGGGGTCGACGGCGCTGCTCACCGGCGGCAATCACGGCGACGAATACGAGGGGCCGTTGGCGCTCTACGAGCTCGCCCGCACGCTCGATCCGAGAAACGTCTCCGGCACGGTCATCATCGTGCCGGCGATGAACTATCCGGCGTTCCGGGCCGGCACGCGCACCTCGCCGATCGACAAGGGCAATATGAACCGCTCCTTCCCCGGCCGCCCGGACGGCACGGCGACCGAGAAGATCGCCGACTATTTCCAGCGCGAGTTGCTTCCCCGCGCGGACATCGTCTTCGACTTCCATTCCGGCGGCAAGACGCTGGATTTCGTGCCCTTCTGCGCCGCGCATACGCTGCCGGACAAGGCGCAGGAGAAGGAGGCCTTTGCCGCGGTCGAGGCTTTCTCGGCGCCATTCTCGATGCGCATGACCGAGATCGACGCGGTCGGCATGTACGACACGGCCGCCGAGGAGATGGGCAAGGTCTTCGTCACCACCGAGCTCGGCGGCGGCGGAACGTCTCGCGCCGAGACGGTGCGGATTGCCAGGCGCGGCATCCTCAACGTGCTCCGCCATGCCGGCATCGTCGATGGTGCGGTCGAGAAAAGCGGAACCCAGTGGCTCGACATGCCGTCGGGCGATTGCTTCGCCTTCGCCGAGGATGACGGCATGATCGAGACGATGGTCGATCTCGGCGAGCCCGTGGAGGACGGCCAGGTTGTGGCGCGCATCCATCCGGTCGGGCGCACCGGGCAGACGCCGCGGGAGATCAGGGCCAGGATGTCGGGGCTGCTCGCCGCGCGTCACTTCCCGGGCCTGGTCAAGGCGGGCGACTGCGTCTCGGTGCTGGGCGTGGCCGTTCGGGGATAATCTTGGCGCGGCGTCGGACGGGCGCCGTGCAGTGGATAGGCCGGCCCGGTTTAACCGGGCCGGCCGCGTGATCAGAATGCCGGTTCGACCGAGCCGACATTGTCCTTGGTGACGACCGTCAGCGGGATCGGTAGCCGGTCCTTGACCTCCTTGCCGTCGATGATCTCGGCCATGGTGTTGATCGCGAGGCGGCCGTCCTCGACCGGCGACTGCACGATGGTCGAGTACATCTCGCCGCTCTTGATCGACTCGAACGCATCCTTCTGACCGTTGATGCCGACGATCGGCGGCGTCGGCTTGGACGGATTGGCTTCCTTCCAGGCGTCGATGAAGCCGCGCGCCATGGTGTCGTCATTGGCGTAGACGCCGGTGATCTGGTCGCCGAAGCGGGTGATCAGGTCGCGGCTGACGACCAGCGCCTTCTGCTGGTCGAAGTCGGCGTTGACCGTATCGAGCACCTTGATGTCGGCGTTGTTTTCCTTGAGGCGATCGGTGAAACCGTTGACGCGGCCGATGGTGGTGCCGTTGCCGGCCTGGCCGGCGATGATGACCACCGAGCCCTTGCCGCCCAGCGCCTTGCTCAGCGAATCCGCCGCCAGCTTGCCTTCCTCATAGACGTCCGGTCCGGTGAAGGACTTGATGAACGGCTTGGCATCGTCGCTCATCGGCGAGTTGATGAGGATCGCCGGGATGTTCGCCTGCTGCGCGCGGGCAAGGCCCGGGATGTAGGCCTGCGGGTCGAGCGGCCACAGGATGATGCCGTCGACCTTGCGCGCCACGCAGGTGTTGAGCTGCTCGGTGCCCTTCTGTACGTCGAAGTCCTGGCTGAGGCTGAGGATCTCGACGCCAAGCTCCTTGGCGCGGGCCTCGAGCGCCTTGTTGGCCGGCGTCGCGTAGGCATGCGAATCCGCCGCCGTCACGTAGCAGACTGTCTTGGCGCTGGCCCACCCGGTCGAAGCCAGAAGCGCCACGGCGGCGATCTTGAGCATGCTTTTCTTGCCAATCATAGGTTTCCTCCCAATCATACGTTTCCTCCCGATCATACGTTTCCTCCTTGAGTGATTGGTTTGTCGCGAACGAGCGCAGGGCGCGTGCCCGGAGCCCTGCCCTTGGTAGTAACAGCCCGATCGAGCACGACGAGCAGGATCAGGATCAGCCCGGACACGACCTGCTGGACGTATGCGGGTATGGACTGGAACTCCATCGCGATGGTCAGCGAGCCGATCGTCAGCACGCCGCCCAGCGTGCCGAGCGCGGATCCCCTGCCGCCTTCGAGGCGGGTTCCGCCGACGACGACGGCGGCAATAACGGCGACCATCAGTTCCGAGCCGAAGACGGGCGAACCGGTGTTGGTGACGAGGCTCTGGAGGACGCCCGCGAGGCCGGCCAGCGTGCCGGCGAAGACGAAGCCGAGAAAGACGATGCGGTCCGAGGCGATGCCGCTTTCCTTGGCGGCCGCCGGATTGGAGCCGACGGCAAAGACGTTGCGGCCCGGGATGGTGCGCGTCAGCCAGACATGCAGTAACACGATCAGGACGATGAACAGCGCGCTGCGGATGGTGAATATCTCAAGATAGATCTTGGCCAGCGCCAGCGACAGCATGATGTCGGTGCCGGTCACCGGCTGGCTGTTGGTGACCCAATGCGCGAGCGAGCGGAAGATCAGCATCGTGGCCAGGGTCAGCACCAGCGAATTGACCTTCAGCCCGACGACCAAGGCGCCGTTGATCGCGCCGGCGACGGCGCCGACAAGGATGCCGACGAGCGCCGCGGGCAGAATGCCGATCTCGCGCTGCAGGATGACCGAGACGATGCCGGCCAGCGCGAACACCGCGCCGCCGGAGAGATCGATCTGACCCGCGATCAGAAGCAAGGTCAGGCCGATGGCGATCAGGCCGATGGTCGCGGCCCGGTCGAGGCCGAGGCCGAGCGTCGAAGGCGCCAGATAACCCGGCACGACCAGCGCCGAGACGACAAGCGTCAGACCGAGGATGATGAGAACGCGATATTGCGAGGCAAGGACCAGGAGGCGCATCATGCCACTCCCCGCTTGCGCAGCGCGGCGTCCATGCCGACCGCGCCGACGATCAGGGTGCCCAGCACAAAACCCTGGATCGGCGTGCGCACGCCCTGCAGCACCATGACATTGGTGAGGAGCTGCACGAAGACGAGCCCGGCGATGGCCCTCGGCACCGAGCCGAAGCCGCCGATGATCGAGACGCCGCCGACGACGACCGCCGTGATGGCGCTGAATTCGTAGCCGGAGCCGATCAGCGGCCGCGCGCTCTGCAGGGTCAGGCCAAGCAGGCCGCCACTGATGCCGGACGCGAGCGCGGTGATCACGAAGGCGCCGGCCTTAACCGCGTTGACGGGCACGGCGCTGGCCTCGGCGGCGCTGTAATTGCCGCCGGTCGCCAGCGTCCAGCGTCCCCAGAAGGACCTGGAAAGCGCGAAATGGCCGATCAGCGCGACGGCCAGGAAGATCAGCACCACGACCGGGATGCCGAGCAGCCGGCCCTTGGCGAATTCGGCGGAGGCGGTGTTCGAGCCGTAGACGATGACGCCGCCGACCGCGGCCTGGACGATGCCGAGGCCGATGGTTCCCACGCCAAGCGTGGCGATGATCGGATTGATGCCGACATAGCCGACGAGAACGCCGTTGAGCAGGCCGATCAGCCCGGCCAGCGCCACGGCAAGGACGAAGGCCGGCACGGGGCCGATCAGCGGCTGCAGCCCCAGCGAAAGGATCGCGCCGCAAGCGATGGTGGCGGGCACCGACAGGTCCGCCAGGCCGCCGACCACCAGCACGAAGGTCATGCCGACCACGACGATGCCGACGATCGACATCGACGTCAGCACGTTGAGCATATTGCCGGCGGTGAAGAAGGCCGGGCTGGCGAACGAGCCGTAGAGGATGACCGCGAGGATGGCCAGCACAAGGCCGGCCTTCGACAGCAGATCGACGAGCCTGCTGCCGCGCGTAAAACGGTCGTTGCGGTTCACGCCGCTGATCTCCATGGCCGCGTCCGTCACGCCGCTTCCTCGCCGGTCGCGAGCGCCATGATGCGCTCCTCGCTGAGCTCGGCGCGGGTCAGCGGTGACGATGCGCGGCCGTCCCGCATCACCACCACGCGATCGCACACGCCGAGGATTTCAGGCAGTTCCGACGAGATCATCACCACCGCCATGCCGTCGGCGACGAGCTGGCCGATGATGTGATGTATCTCCGCCTTGGCGCCGACGTCGACGCCGCGCGTCGGCTCGTCAAGGATCAGCACGGCGGGCTTTGCCGCGAGCCATTTGGCGATGACCGCCTTCTGCTGGTTGCCGCCCGACAGAAGATTGATGCGCCGCTCGCCATCCGGCGGCGAGATGGAGAATTGCTTGACGTAAAGGGCCGACAAGGAACGGTCGGCGCTGCCCCTGATGCGCCCGAAGCTGGTCAGGCGGCGCAGGATAGGCAGGCTTATGTTCTCGCGCACCGACATGCCGGGCACGATGCCGTCGCCCTTGCGGTCCTCCGGAACGTAGGCGATGCCGGCCCGCACCGCCTCGGACGGCGAGCTGATGACGACCTTGCGGCCATTGACGCTGACGCTTCCCTCGGCCAAACGCGACAGGCCGAAGATGGCGCGCGCGACTTCGCTGCGGCCGGCGCCGACGAGGCCGGTCAAGCCGAGGATCTCGCCTGCCCGCACGTCGAAGCTGATATCGCGGAAGCTCGCGCCGTCGCCGATGCGTTCGACACGCAGCACCGATGTGCCGATCTTGGCCGGGCTCTTGGGAAAGACGTTGCTCACCTCGCGGCCGACCATCAGCCGGATCATCTCGGCCGCGGCGATCCCCTCGATGGGACGCGTCTCGATCATCGAGCCGTCACGCAGCACGGTGACCTCGTCGGCGATCTCGAGCACCTCCTTCAGCCGGTGGCTGATGTAGACGATGGCGATGCCTTCGCCGCGCATCTTGCGCAGGATGCGGAAGAGCGCCGCCGTCTCATGCTCGCTTAGCGACGATGTCGGCTCGTCGAGGACGATGATGCGAGGCTGGGCGGCATAGGCCTTGGCGATCTCGACCAGTTGCTGCTGGCTGATCGAGAGGTTGCCCAGCCGTTCGCGCGGATTGATCGCGGCGCCCAGTTCCTTGAGAACCGCCGCGGCCTTCCTGACCATCTCGCCCTTGCGCAGCCAGGTCCATTTGCCGGGCATGCGGCCGAGATAGACGTTCTCTGCGACGGTCAGGTCGGGGACCAGATTGATCTCCTGGTGAACCATGCGGATGCCGAGCGCCTGCGCGTCCGCCGGCTTGCGCATGCGCACCTCATTGCCGCCGACCTTGATCGTGCCGCTGGTCGGCGCGTATGAGCCGTTGAGCACTTTCATGAGGGTCGACTTGCCGGCGCCATTCTCGCCAACGACCGCGTGGACGGTGCCGAATTTCACGGCGAAATTGACGTTCGACAGCGCCTTCACGCCCGGAAACGTCTTGCTGATGCCTCGCATGTCCAGGGCACAATCCGCCACGGCAGTCATTTCTGGCTTGGTCCTCCCTGGCAAGACGGCCGGCGCTCCACGGCACGGGATCATCGGCCGTATCAAGCGCATGGCCGGTCCCTCAAACCGACCAAGAAGGCCTTCGCGCAACCACGCTTGGGCACCCTGAAACGCTTTCGCCACGACGCCGATAATCGCGACGGGGAGCACTATTGCACTAATATAACAGTTCTGGCAAGCTGGTTTTCAGAGCGCTTTTTGCAGGGAGGCAACCGGCTTCGCGCATACGTGCATTCCGGTTGGCATTCTAATATAATTTATCCATTGGCGTGGACGAGCGATGGGATTTTCCATGGATCTAGACCCTTCGACCCTCAATCGGGCCCTGCCGCTGCGCGACCAGATCTACAACAAGATCCGTAACCTGATCGTCGTCGGACAGCTGAAGCCGGGCGAGATCATCAATGAAGTTGCGATTGCCGAGGCGCTCGGCGTATCGCGCACGCCGGTGCGCGAGGCGGTCAAGCGCATCAGCGACGAAGGGCTGGTCAAGATCCTGGCGCAGAGCGGCACCTATGTGGCGCCGATCAGCCGCGCCGATCTCGAGGAAGCCTATGTCATCCGCCGGGCGCTGGAGATGGAAAGCGCCAGGCGCGCCGCGGCCAAGATGACGCCGCAGGCAGCCGAACTCCTTGAAGACAACATGGCCGCTCACAAGCTCGCCATTTCGCGTGGACGCTATGCCGTCGCGATCCAGCTCGACGACGTCTTCCACCGCACCATAGCCGAGATCTGCGGCCTACCGGCGATCTGGCGGGTGGTCGACATCTCCAAGGCGCAGATGGATCGCGGCCGCTATCTCGCGATCCCCAAGCCCGGCTATGGCGAGCAGACGATCGAGCAGCACGAGGCCATTCTCGACGCGCTCAAGCGTCAGGACGCCGAGGGCGCCGCGCAGGCGATGGAGAGCCACTTGGAGACATCCTTCCGCAACACGCTCGAAGTCGCCGCCGAGCTCCTCGGCTAGATCAGGGTGACGTTTCGTTCAATCGCCATCCTGATCCAGCTCTTTGTTGGAGCATGATCTTATCCGAAAACCGGTTCCTACCTTTCGGGACCATGCTCTGCAATCCCAGGAAAGGTGTGACGCGGTTTTCCGTCCGGAATTGCGTGACGACAAAAGACGCGGCCAAACAAAGCGAGACCAGTTGATGAAGAGAATGGGGCTTTGCATCGGCCTGAAGGCCGAGGCGATCGAGGAATACAAGCGCGTCCATGCCGCGGTGTGGCCCGACGTGCTCGAGGTCGTCAGCCGCGCCAACATAAGGAACTACTCCATCTTCCTGCGCGAGCCGGAGAACCTGCTGTTCGCCTGTTGGGAATATCACGGCGACGATTTCGCCTCCGACGCCGCGCGGATGGGGGAATCGGCCGCGATGCGCAAATGGTGGGAATTGTGCGACCCCATGCAGCAACCCTTGGCCACCCGCGCGCAAGGCGAGTGGTGGGCGGCGATGGAGGAAGTCTTCCACCTGGACTGAACCGCTCGCGACGCCAACCGGGTCGCGGGTGCGGGGACGGCGCGGGCATGTGAATGATGCCCCACGGCAGCGGTTCCGACTGAGCCCAGTGGGTCGCAGCCTTGACCGCCGTCATTCTATTATATTAGTATTCCTAGTCGATGATCTCCTGGCCGGCGCCGGCGAGAATTTTCTTCAGAGTCTTGGGCAATGGCACGCTTCATCAAGCTTTCGCATGCGGACAACATCCTGCTCGCGGTCGATCCGCTAGCGACCGGCGAGAAGGCCGGCGACGTCGCGGCGCGGGCCCGAATCCCGCGCGGACATAAGATGGCCATACGCGACATCGCCGCGGACGAGCCAATCGTGAAGTACGGCCAGACCATCGGCTTCGCGCGCGGAGCGATCGCGGCCGGGGACTGGGTGCACGAGCACAATGTCTACCTGCGCGATTTCGAGCGGGACTACGGCTATGGCGCGGACGCCAGGCAAACGGCGATGCTTCCCGACGGCGAACGGGCGACCTTCATGGGGTATCGCAGGCCGAACGGCAAAGTCGGCACGCGCAACTATATCGCCACGCTGACCTCGGTGAACTGCTCGGCCAGCGTCGCGCGCTTCATCGCCGAGGAGGTCAACCGCTCCGGTATCTTGCACGACTATCCCAATGTCGACGGCATCATCTCGCTCGTCCATGGCACCGGCTGCGGCATCGACACCAAGGGCCCGGCTTACGATCTCTTGAAGCGTACGCAATGGGGGTTCGCCACCAATCCCAATGTCGGCGGCGTGCTGATGGTCGGGTTGGGCTGCGAGGCCTTCCAGATCCCGCGCTGGATGCAGTCCTACGACATCGAGGAGAGCGCCACCTTCCGCACAATGACGATCCAGGAAACCGGCGGCACGCGCAAGACGGTCGATGCCGGCGTGAAGGCGATCGTCGAGATGCTGCCGATCGTCAACGCCGCGCGGCGCACGCCGCAATCGGCCTCCGAACTGGTGCTGGCGCTGCAATGCGGCGGCTCGGACGGCTATTCCGGCATCAGCGCCAATCCGGCGCTCGGCGCGGCGGTGGACCTGCTCGTCGCGCAGGGCGGGACCGCCGTCCTTTCGGAGACACCCGAGATCTACGGCGCGGAACATCTTCTGACCCGCCGCGCCGAAAGCCGGGCGATCGGTGAAAAGCTGATCGAGCGCATCCGCTGGTGGGAGGATTACACCGCCAGGCACGACATGGAGATGAACAACAATCCCTCGCCCGGCAACAAGCTGGGGGGATTGACGACCATCCTGGAGAAGTCGCTCGGCGCGTCGGCCAAGGGCGGCACCACCAACCTGCGCGCGGTGCTGGAATATGCCGAGCCGATCAACGAGCGCGGCCTCGTCTTCATGGACACGCCAGGCTACGACCCGGTCTCGGCCACCGGCCAGGTCGCCGGCGGCGCCAACATATTGTGCTTCACCACCGGGCGCGGCTCGGCCTTCGGCTGCAAGCCGACACCTTCGATCAAGCTCGCCTCCAACTCGTTCATCTTCGAACAGATGCGCGACGACATGGACATCAACTGCGGCGACATACTGGACGGCGTGACGCTGGCACGGAAGGGCGAGGAAATCTTCGCGGAGATCCTGCGGGTGGCTTCCGGCGGACGCACCAGGTCCGAGGCGCTTGGCTATGGCGACAATGAATTCGTGCCGTGGAGCCTCGGCGCCACCATGTAACGTCGCGACGCCGGATCGGAGGTTCAGGCATTCCGGCTTGTTGCGACCGACTTCCGAAATATCCCCGATAAATCAGACTGGAGGAAACGCCCGATATGAACAGGATCGATCTGGACGGTCAGCACGCGGTGGTGACCGGCGGCGCCCAGGGCCTCGGCTTCGCCATGGCCAAGCGCTTCGTCGCCTCGGGCGCCACGGTCACGCTTTGGGATCTCGACGAGGCGCGCCTCGATGCCGCCAGACAGGAGCTCGGCAAGGCCGCCACGACGCTGGTGGTCGATATCGCCGACTGGGACGCGGTCGATGCAGCCCGCGCCAGGACCGAGGAGATCGCCGACAAGATATCCATCGTGGTGAACTCCGCCGGCATCGCCGGCCCGGCGGCGCCGCTCGATGTCTATGACGTCGACGTCTGGAAGAAGATCATCGACATTAACGTCAACGGCACATTCTACGTCAACCGCGCCGTCGTGCCCGGCATGAAGGAGCGCAATTACGGCCGCATCGTCAACATCGCTTCGGTGGCCGGCAAGGAAGGCAACCCGAACGCGGCCGCCTATTCGGCCTCGAAGGCAGCTGTCATCGGCCTGACGAAGTCGCTCGGCAAGGAGCTGGCTCAATACGACATCGCCGTGAACTGCATTTCGCCGGCAACCGCGCAGACACGCATCCTCGACCAGCTGACGTCCGAGCATATCGAATACATGCGCTCGCGCATTCCGCGCGGCCGCCTGCTCGAAGTCGACGAAGCCGCCGCGATGGTCGCGTGGCTGGTCTCGAAGGAAAACAGCTTCACCACCGCCTCGACATTCGACCTGTCGGGCGGGCGCACCACCTACTGAGCAATTCCAGGAAAAGTTGCGCTACTGCACCACGCGCTTCTCGAGCTTGCGGGCAAGCGTGCGCCGGTGCAGGCCAAGCCGGCGCGCGGTTTCGGAGATGTTGAAGCCCGTCTCGACCAGCGTTTCGTGGATGCGCTCCCATTCGAGGTTCTTGATCGAGGTGGGGCGGCTGGTGAGCGGCACCGAAACGTCGCCCTCGGCGCGGCCGAAGGCGGCTTCGATGTCATCGGTGTTGGCGGGCTTGGCCAGATAATGGCAGGCGCCGAGCTTGATCGCCTCGACAGCCGTGGCGATGCTGGCAAATCCCGTCAGCACGACGATCCGCATCGACGGATTGCGGGCGCTGAGCAGTTTGACGCATTCGAGACCCGATCCCGCTCCAAGCTTGAGATCGACGACGGCGTAGACCGGAACGGCCGTTTCCAGCGCGACGAGCAGCGCCTCGCGGTCGTGGCAGACCACGACATCGTAATCGCGCTTTTCGAAGGAACGCTTGAGCGTCCGCCCGAAGGTCGCGTCGTCCTCCACGACAAACAAGGATCGATCAGATTTCACGATCGTCTCCATCGGTCAGCGCCGCCAGCGGCAGCGAAAGGGTAACGCGGGCGCCCCCGGCCATGTTGCGCGCCGAAACGTCGCCGCCGAGCTTGCGCACCACATTGAACACCAGGAAGAGCCCCAGGCCGCCGCCTGGCCGCCCCTTGCTCGACATATAGGGCTGGCCGAGCGCGGCCAGAATATCCTTGTCGAAACCCGGTCCGCGATCCTCGACGGAGAGCACCAGCTTCCCATCCTGCCGCTCGGCAGTGATGCCGACCCAATCGTGCGATGCTTCCAGCGCATTGTCGAGCACATTGAAGATCACTTGCTTCAGCGCCGTGTCGGATACGATCTGCTCGTCCGGCTCGAAACCGTTGCTGTAATCCAGCTTGAAAGGCTGGCGGCTGGAACGCCACTCCTGCACGAGATCGTCGAGGAAGCGGCGGATCGTGGTGCGGATCGTGCCCTCGCCCCGCGCCTGACCGGAGGACATGAGGATGCCCGTGACGATGCTTTTGCAGCGCTCGATCTGCGCCTGCATCTCGGCCACGTCCTCGGAAAGCTCGCGGTTGCGCTTGACGCCCTGCATCTGGCGCCAGTCGGACAATATGACCGATATGGTCGAGAGCGGCGTACCGAGTTCATGCGCGGCGCCTGAGGCCAGCAGGCCCATCCGCACGATGTGGTCTTCCTCGGCCGAACGCTGGCGCAGGTCGGCGAGGTAGGCATCGCGTTCGCGCAGGTTGCGGTTGATGCGCGTCATGAAGATCACGATCAGGCCGGCCGCGAGCACGAAGCAGATGAACATACCGCGCAGATGCAGCGCCAGGAGGTCGCTGCCACCGTGATGCGGGAGCGCGATCGGCTGGAAAACGAAGATGAGGAAGACGAAGCAGGCCGAGGCGGCTACCACCAGGAGCCAGGTCGACCATGGCGCCAACAGCGCGGCGCCGAGCGTGATCTGCAGCAGATAGAGCGACACGAACGGATTCGAGGCGCCGCCGCTCAGGTAGAGCTGCGTCGTCAGCGCCGCCATGTCGAAGATCAGCGCGACGAAGAGCTGCGCGTTGGAGATGCGGCGATTGCCGCGCAGGGCGAGCAGGCTGAAGATGTTGAGCCCGACCAGGAAAAGCACCACGCCGGCCATCTCGGTGAGCGGCAGCGGGATCGCGAACCAGTATTGCGTCACCAAGATGGTCAGCACCTGCCCCGCCACCGCCAGCCAGCGCAGTTGGATGAGGAGCAGCAGGTTCTTCCTGTTCGTCACGTCGGAATTTGAGGCGGCGCCTCCCTGTCCGGCGACCGGAACCGTCAGGATCGGTTTGTCGCGATGAAACCGCGCGATCGAGATGTTCATCTTGCCGCGTCCCGCTTCCGACGTCCGGCGAAGATCGGCCTGGCGAGGGCGGTCGCCAGCATCGCTGCCATGGCAAACCAGGTCAAAGCATAGACCAGATGGCTGTTGCGGAAGGTGACGACGGTGAGCCCGCCGCGCGGCCAGCCAGCCGGCTCGGACGCTCCGGCATCGATGAAATACGGCGCGACATCCGCCAGGCCGCGCGCCTTTGCGATGGCGTCGACGTCGCGCGAATACCAGCGATTGGCCGCCGGATCGTTGCTGCGCAGGAAACCGCCGCGCGGTTCGCTGATGCGCAGCAGCCCGTCGACCGTCGCCGTCGCGGCGAAACCGCCACCCTCCCGCTCGAACTCGGCCTTGCGTTCCTGCGGGATGAAGCCGCGGTTGACGAGGACCGTGAAACCGCGGTCGCCGCGCATCGGCGTCAGCACCCAATAGCCGCCGCCAAGCTCGGTCACCGCCTGCACCAGCGTGTTGGCACCGCCCTCAAAGCGCCCGGTCAACCGCACATGGCGATATTCGTAGTCAGGCGCGCTCAACCCGCTCCAGTCCCGCGGACCAGGCGCATCGACGACGGGAGCATGGATGCGTTGGTCGACGCGGGCGATCAGGTCGAGCTTCCAGACCCGCCTTTCCAATTGCCAAATCCCGAGCCCGAGAAACACCAGGACGCCGAGAAGCCCAGCCAGCGCAAGCAAGAATCGCGACGCGGAGCCCTTCGGGGTGGCATGAGAGCCAGTACTTGTCCGGCCGATCATGTCCTTTGCCTCGACTTTGGCCCTCTCCACACCCGACACACTCACGCCCGAAACGGGGCTCATGGCATCTCCCGCATCTCGTGGAGCCCGGGCATCATGTTGGCATTGAGGTGGTACATCACCCAGAGCGAGCCGCTGAGCACGATGACGACGAGGATCACCGTGAAAATGAGCGCCAGCATCGACCATCCGCCTTCCGAGGCGGGGTTCATATGCAGGAAGAAGACCATGTGCACCACGATCTGCACCACCGCGAAGGCCATGACGATGATGGCTGTGGCCTGCTTGTTGTCGATGGCTCCGCTCATGACCATCCAGAACGGGATGGCGGTGAGGATCACCGACAGGACGAAGCCGATCAGGTAGCCCTTCAGCGACCCGTGCGCGGCGCCGCCATGCGTGTGGTCGTGATCGGCATGATCATGCGCGCTCATCTGAGCATCCCCATCAGATAGACGAAGGTGAAGACGCCGATCCAGACGACGTCGAGGAAGTGCCAGAACATCGAGAGGCACATCAGCCGGCGGCGGTTGGCCTCGATGAGGCCGTATCTGGCGACCTGCACCATCAGCGTCGCCATCCACACGATGCCGAAGGTCACGTGCAGGCCGTGCGTGCCGACCAAGGTGAAGAAGGACGACAGGAAGGCGCTGCGCTGCGGCGTCGCGCCTTCATGGATCATGTGCGCGAATTCGGATAGCTCGATGGAGAGGAACGCCATGCCGAACAGCATGGTCACCACGAGCCAGGCTTGCGTCGCGCCGACGCGGCCCTTGTCCATGGTCAGCATGGCAAAGCCGTAGGTGATCGAGGACAAGAGCAGCATGGTGGTGTTGACCGCCACCAGGCCCAGATCGAACAGATCCTTCGGCGCCGGACCGGCCGCGTAATTGCCGCCGAGCACGCCATAGGCCGCGAACAGCATGGCGAAGATCAGGCAGTCGCTCATCAGATAGAGCCAGAAGCCGAGCATGGTGCTGCCGCCTTCGGCGTGCGCATGCTCCTCTTCCAGGTGGAAGACCGGTGCGGTATCGGCCGTGATCGCCGTCGATGCCATGCTCGAACCCTAGCCCTGGGCGGCGAGGAGCGTCGTCCTCGCCTCTTCCGTTTGCGCGACCTCGGCAGCCGGGATGTCGAAGTCGCGGTGATAGTTGAAGGTGTGGCCGATCGCGGTGGCGATGAGGCAGACGAAGCTCAGCGCCGCCAGCCACCACATATACCAGATCAGGCCGAAGCCGAGCGCGACGCTGAAGACGGCGAGGATGAGGCCGGTGCCGGTGTTCTTCGGCATGTGGATCGGCTTGAAACCGGACAGCGGACGCCGGTAGCCGGCCTTCTTCATGTCGAACCAGGCGTCGTTGTCGCGAATGACCGGCGTGAAGGCGAAGTTGTAGGCAGGCGGCGGCGAGGAGGTCGACCATTCGAGGGTGCGGCCATCCCAGGGATCGCCGGTGTGATCGGCCAGCGCTTCGCGCTTACGGATGGAGACGAAGATCTGGACCAGAAAGGCGGCGATGCCGCAGGCGATCAGCACGGCGCCGAAAGCGGCGATGACGAACCATATCTGCAGCGAGGGGTCGTCGAACACGCGCATGCGGCGCGTCACGCCCATCAGGCCGAGGATATAAAGCGGCATGAAGGCGAACCAGAAGCCGAGCACCCAGCACCAGAACGAGATCTTGCCCCAGAACGGATCGAGCTTGAAGCCGAAGGCCTTCGGCCACCAATAGGCGATTCCGGCGAACAGACCGAACAGCACGCCGCCGATGATGACGTTGTGGAAATGCGCGATCAGGAACAGACTGTTGTGCAGCACGAAGTCGGCCGGTGGCACGGCAAGCAGCACGCCAGTCATGCCGCCGACGGTGAAGGTGAGCATGAAGGCTACCGTCCACATCATCGGCAGTTCGAAGCGGATGCGGCCGCGATACATGGTGAACAGCCAATTGAATATCTTCGCCCCGGTCGGGATCGAGATGATCATCGTGGTGATGCCGAAGAAGGAATTGACGCTTGCGCCGGAGCCCATGGTGAAGAAGTGGTGCAGCCAGACGAGATACGACAGGATGGTGATGACCACCGTGGCGTAGACCATGGAGGTGTAACCGAACAGGCGCTTGCCGGAGAAAGTCGAGGTGACCTCGGAGAAGACGCCGAACAACGGCAGGATGAGGATGTAGACCTCCGGGTGACCCCATATCCAGATGAGGTTCACATACATCATCGGGTTGCCGCCGAAGTCGTTGGTGAAGAAGTTGGTGCCGACATAGCGGTCGAGCGCGAGCAGCGTCAGCACCGCCGTCAGCACCGGGAAGGACGCCACGATCAGCACGTTGGTGCAGAGCGAGGTCCAGGTGAAGACGGGCATGCGCATCATCGTCATGCCGGGGGCGCGCATCTTGATGATGGTGCAGATCAGGTTGATGCCGGACAACGTCGTGCCGACGCCGGCGACCTGCAGCGCCCAGATGTAGTAATCGACGCCGACGTCGGGACTGTAGTTGATGCCGGAGAGCGGCGGATAGGCCAGCCAGCCGGTGCGGGCGAATTCGCCGACGAACAGCGAGGCCATGACCAGGATGGCGCCGCCGACCGTCATCCAGAAGCTGAAATTGTTGAGGAAGGGGAACGAGACGTCGCGCGCGCCGATCTGCAGCGGCACGACGAAGTTCATCAGCCCGGTGACGAAAGGCATCGCCACGAAGAAGATCATGATCACGCCATGGGCGGTGAAGATCTGGTCGTAGTGATGGGCGTTGAGATAACCCTCGGAACCGTTGAAGGCGATGGCCTGCTGCAGGCGCATCATGATGGCGTCGGAAAAGCCGCGCAGCAGCATGACGAGGCCGAGCGCCATGTACATGACGCCGATCTTCTTGTGGTCCACGCTGGTGAACCACTCGCGCCACAAATAGCCCCAGAGCTTGAAATACGTGATGGCGCCAAGAACAGCGACACCGCCGAGCGCCACCACGATGAAGGTGCCGACGACGATCGGCTCGTGCAGCGGCAGCGACTCCAGAGTGAGGCGGCCGAAGATGAATTTGGTCAGCGTCTCAGGCATCCGCCATCCTCACAATTCGAAGCGCAGCAGGCCGAGCGACGGCGTCTCGGCGTCGGCGCGGCGGCTGCCTGCCCCTGGACTGAGCAGCCCCGCCCCGCGCAATGGCGAAAGATCGCGCACCGGCCAGTATTTCGCGTCGGCATCGCGGGCCGCGCGCGAGGCGGCGGCCGCTTCCTCCGCCGTGCAGATGCTTGCGACATAGGACGGATCGTTGCCGAACACCGCGCCGCGCCGGGCAAGCTTGTCATATTGCAGCGGCAGGGTGTTGCGCACGCCGGCGAGCCCCAGGCCGCCCTTGGCGTCGATCGACATCATCTCGTTCATGCACATCTTGCCGCGCTCGACGCACAAATTGAGGATGGCGCCGAAGAGGTCGGGATCGACGGAGGCATAATGGCGGACCGGCTCGTTCTCGCTCGGACGTTCGAGCTCGAGATAACTGTCTCGGTTGAGCGTGGCCTGCGCGCTCTTGGTCTGCGTCACCCAATCGGCGAAGGCCTGGTCGGACAGGCCGTGGAAGGCAAAGCGCATGCCGGAGAAGCCGGCGCCGCTGTAGTTGGCCGAAAAGCCGGTATAGGTTCCCGGACGGTTGATGACGGCGTGCAGCTTCGTCTCCATGCCGGGCATGGCGTAGATCTGCCCGGCAAGAGCTGGAATGTAGAAGGAGTTCATCACCGTCGAGGAGGTAATGCGGAAGTCGATCGGCTGGTTGACCGGGGCCGCCAGCTCGTTGACGGAGGCAATGCCGTAATCGGGATAGATGAAGAGCCATTTCCAATCCAGCGCGACGACCTCGACCTTGAGCGGCTTGTGGTTCTGGGTGACCGGCTGTCCTGGTTCGATCCGGTCGATGCGCCGGTAGGGATCGAGCAGATGCGTGCCGAGCCAGGTGAGCGCGCCCAGGCAGATGATGACGAGCAGGGGCGCCGCCCAGATCACCAGTTCCAGCTTGGTCGAATGGTCCCAGTCCGGCGTATAGGTCGCCGTGGTGCTGGATTGCCGGTAGCGCCAGGCAAACAGCACGGTCAGCGCCATGACGGGCACGATGATGAGCAGCATCAGCAGGGTCGAGACGACGAGCAGGTCGCGCTGCTGCACTGCCACGTCGCCCGCGGGCGCCAGCACGACCAGATCGCAGCCGCTCAGCAGCACCGCGAGCGGAAAAAGAAGCAAGGCTCCGGATCGTCTCATCAAACGCTGCCCTCGATGGCCCTGCAGCAGGATCTCTGCAGGTTGCGATGCGATATGGACCAACGGCTACTGCCGCAGGCACGGCGACAACATTGGACAATTTGTCCAATGCCCAGTCGGTATGGCTTTCGCGAAAGTGTGCACGCATAATTGGATGACGACAACATCGCATCGGGACGCCGACAATCGCGTTCCGAACTTGAGCTCGGTGGCGACGGAAACGATGGCTGAAACTTCGACTTCCGAAACGGACAGCAGGCTGATCGGCTCGCATCACGGCCAGGTCAGCGCGGGCGATATCGCGGTCGGCGTGATCATCGGCAGGACGTCGGAATTCTTCGATTTCTTCGTCTATGCGATCGCTTCCGTGATCGTGTTCCCCAAGCTGGTGTTCCCGACGCACGACCCGCTGGTCGGAACGCTCTACTCCTTCGCCATCTTCGCACTGGCCTTCATCGCGCGCCCGTTCGGCACCGTGCTGTTCATGGCGATCGACCGCGCCTATGGCCGCGGCGCCAAGCTGACGATCGCGCTGTTCCTGCTCGGCACCTCGACGGTCGCCATGGCATTCCTGCCCTCCTATGAGGATGTCGGCGCGGTCGCCGCCTGGCTGCTGGCGCTCACCCGCTTCCTGCAGGGCCTGGCGCTCGGCGGGACATGGGACGGACTGCCCTCCCTCCTGGCGCTGAATGCACCGCAGAACCGGCGCGGCATCTATGCGATGATCCCGCAGCTCGGCGCGCCGATCGGGCTCATCGTGGCAAGCTCGCTGTTTGCCTTCTTCGTCGCCAACCTCTCGGCCGACGATTTCTTCGCCTGGGGCTGGCGCTATCCCTTCTTCGTCGCCTTCGCCATCAACGTCGTGGCGCTGTTTGCCAGGCTGCGCATCGTGGTCACGCCCGAATTCTCGAAACTCTACGAGAGCGGCGACCTGCAGCCGACGCGCATCAGGGAGATGGTTCGGACTGAAGGACGCAACGTCGTGGTCGGCGCCTTCGCGCCGCTGGCGAGTTTTGCCCTGTTCCATATGGTGACGGTGTTCCCGCTATCGTGGGTGTTCCTGTTCACCAATGAGGGCCCGGAACGTTTCCTGGTCATCGAGGCGGTGAGCGCGCTGTTCGGCATCGCGGCTATCGTCGCATCGGGGCCGCTGGCCGACCGTGTCGGACGTCGTGCCTTGCTCGGCGGCGGCGCCGTCGCCATCGCCGCTTTCAGCGGCTTTGCCCCACAGCTTCTCAACGGCGGCACCGTCGGCGAGACGGTGTTCATGGTGCTCGGCTTCATCCTGCTGGGCTTAAGCTTCGGGCAGTCCTCGGGCGTCGTGGCATCGAGCTTCTCGCGCCAGCACCGCTATACCGGCTCGGCGGTGACATCGGACCTGGCCTGGATGTTCGGCGCCGGCTTCGCGCCGCTTGCCGCGCTGCTCCTGGCCGGCAATTTCGGCCTTATCGCCGCCGGCGCTTACCTGCTTTCGGGCGCCGCCTGCACGCTGATCGCGCTCTGGATCGACAGGCAAGCGTCCACGACCGACCGCTAAAGCGCGTCGCGCTGAAGCGGATTCAGGCGACGCGCTTTTAAGGCTTTGTTTTCATGCATGTCGTTATCGCAAAACCGCTGCACACTTTTGCGCGACATGCATTAGTAGATCGCCGCAGGCGCCCAATCAGACCTGGTAGAAATCCCGGTACCATTCCACGAAGCGCGGGACGCCGATCTCGATCGGGATCCTGGGCTTGAAGCCGATCACCTCTTCGAGCGAGGTGACATCGGCGAAGGTCGCCAGAACGTCGCCCGGCTGGAGCGGCATCATGTTGCGGATCGCCTTGCGCCCAAGCGCGTCTTCCAGCACGTCGATGAGCCGGCTGAGCTCGACGGGTGAACTGTCGCCGATGTTGTGGATCCTGAACGGCGCGGTGCTCGTCGCCGGGTCCGGCGCAGCGCTTTTCCAATCGGGGTTGGGTGTCGCGGGATACTGCATGACGCGGACCACCCCTTCGACGATGTCGTCGATGTAGGTGAAATCCCGCTGCATGTTGCCATGGTTGAAAACGTCGATCGGCTGGCCGGCGAGGATGGCCTTGGTGAAGATGAACAAGGCCATGTCGGGCCGTCCCCACGGACCGTAGACGGTGAAGAAACGCAAGCCCGTCGTCGGCAGCCCGAACAGATGGCTGTAGGTGTGGGCCATCAGCTCGTTCGCCTTTTTGCTGGCGGCATAGAGGCTGAGGGGATGGTCGGCGGAATCATGCACCGAGAACGGCATGCGCGTGCTGCCGCCATAGATCGAGCTCGACGAAGCGTAGACGAGATGGCCGACCGATGCCTGCCGGCACCCTTCCAGGATGTTGAGGAAGCCGTTGAGATTGCTTTGCGCATAGACGTGCGGATTGACCAGCGAATAGCGGACGCCTGCCTGCGCGGCGAGGTTGACGACGATCTCCGGCGCGACCGACGCAAAGACCCTCGAGATGCCATCGCGGTCGGCGAGATCGACATGCTCGAAACGAAAATTCGGGAACGCCTTCAGCCGCTCGAGCCGCGCCTGCTTCAGCGCGACGTCGTAATACTCGTTCATGGAGTCGAGGCCGACAACCTGCCGGCCTTCGGCAAGCAGCCTCTGGCAAAGGTGAAAACCTATGAAGCCGGCTGCGCCGGTGATCAGGATCGGCCTGCTCGACGTCAATGCATACCCCTAACGCTGTAGCCAGACCATTTACCGACCAATCGCCCGCGGACAGTCTGCGGATCAACGCAGCCCAGGCCGATCTTGGCGACAGGTTCGGGCACGCCTTGAATTCCTCAGGCTGGTCGAGACTTGCGCCTTTTATGGCAGGCCGGCGTCGAATTCAACGATACGCTGTCTTCTGCCATTTCCCAGGCAGCTCCCTGTCATCGCGCCGGCGGTAGAGCCAGCGGCTGCAGAGTCTTCAACATGGCGAGCAGCTGGCTCTGCTGATGGGTGCCGGTTTTCTGGAAGACGCGCTCGAGATAGGTGCGGGCGGATTTGACGGTGATGCCGCCCCGCGCGGCCGTTTCCGCCAAAGTGAGTCCGGCAGCAAGATCGGCTGCCAGCCGTGCCTCCGCCGGCGTCGAAGACCTGAGCGCTGGCCGAGTTCGACAGGCCGCTCGCCTTCTGGAGCACCGAGTTCCATCGCTCCGGGACGAAGGCCGCCTTGCATATGGTTTCGATCAGATCGATCATGGCCGCCATGGGAACGATGCGGGCCGGACGGGCCAGAAACCATCAGTATCCGACACAGGAAGCTCAATCTCAAGCCAACGCTTATATAGGGACGTGGACATGGCTCGAACCCGCCCGCGTGGAATGAGATTGCGCACACGGCCCCGATTGGGGATTTGCTTTTCTTGGTGATCCCCCTTCACTGCAGGGCTATCGCATATGAGTGATCGCATTGATGAGATAGTCGTCGTTCCAGGCGCATTTCTTGATGCGATGGCTGATGGGGACTTTGGCAGCATCGGCGGCCTGAAGGATGTTTCTAGCGAG
>NZ_VFTM01000060.1:0-16830 GCF_006439555.1 Mesorhizobium sp. B3-1-6
CAGTAGGCAGTAGGCAGTAGGCAGTAGGCAGTGAATATCCCAACCGCGGGTTGCTTTGCCAACTTTTCTTTCGTCTACTGCCTATTCCCTACTGCCTACTGCCTACTGCCTACTGCCTACTGCCTACTGCCTAATCCCAATCCCTATTTCAACATCATCCGCTGCTGGTCGCGGTTGGCGGCATAACTGCTCTTGTCATAGGCCGTCTGCGCCTGCAACTGTTCCTTGGTGAAGTTGGTATAGAGATATTTCTTGCCGTTCTTGTCGGTCATGAATTTGAGCTTATCCATGCCGATCGCCACTTCCTTGGCGCCGATGCCGAGGAAGCCGCCGACATCGACAATGACTGCGTCCGGCTTGTTGTCGGGCGTCAGCACGACATCGCCGATCGAACCGATCTTGGCATCGTTGGCGCCATAGACCGTCGTGCCCTTGAGGTCGTCGACGCGGATGTTGCCCATCGGCATTTCGCTCAGCGTCGATTTGTCGATGGAAGCGGTCTTGGTCTGGTCGGTTGCGGCGGTGCCGTTATCGGCGGGCTTGTTCTCGGCCGTGCTCTGGGCCGGCGGCGTCGCAGGTTTGTTCTCGGCCGTCGACTTGGCGGGCTCTGCCGGTTTGGCCCCCTTGTCGGAGGTCGTATCCGAAGATACCACCGCGGGCGTGGTCGCCGCAGGAGCGTTGCTCGCTGCCGTCGTCGAGCCCGGCGCCGGATCATAGGCCTTGCGGTTGAAATCGGGCTGGGCCTGCAGCTCCTCCTTCGTCGTCTCGGCCACCAGCCAGCGGTCGCCGTTCTTCTCCGCCCATTTTGCCTTGGCGAAGTCATAGGTGACGTTCTTCGTGCCGATGCCGAGGAAGCCACCGACGCCGATCACCAGCGACTCGGCCTTGCCGTCCTTGGCAAGCACGATGTCCTTCACGTCGCCGATCTTCTGGGCGTCGTCCGCGGTGCCGTTATAGACCGACTCGCCCATGATGTTGGTGGCGAGGTTGCCCTCGGCCTTGTTCACCGGCTCAGCCGGTGCGGCCGCCGGAGCCTGCGTTGTGGTCGTGTTGTTAGCAGGTTGCGTAGCGTCGGCCGACTGCGCTGGCGCCGGATCATAAGGCTTGCGGTCGAATGCCGGCAGTGCGTTCAGTTCATCTTTCGTGGACTTGGCGACTAGCCAGCGGTCGCCGTTCTTCTCGGCCCATTCCAGCTTGCCGTAGTCGAAAGCGACGTCCTTCTTGCCGACGCCGAGGAACCCGCCGACCCCAATAATGGCGGATTTGGCCTTGCCGCTGGAATCCAAGACGACATCGTCGACCTTGCCGATGTCCTGCGCGTCATCGCCGGTGCCGTTATAGACGGACTCGCCGATGATGTTCGTCATCAGCGCGCCATCCGAGCGCATGACCGGCGCTGGATTTTCGGCTGCTGGGGCTTGTGGAGCGGGGGCGGGCGTCGTCTGTGCAAAAGCGCCGCTTGCGAGCAGCGTCGCGATCGCGGTCGTCGCAAAAAGAGTGCGGATCATGATGGTCTCTCCTCGTGCCTGATTTGTATATGACACTGCCTCGACCAACCTCTGAGCGGCGGGTCGGGAGCGGCAGTGTCGACAGGTTCACAACGTCGTGACCGGGGTGTTGTTCCAACCACAACGCATCCACCACTGGCTGGAATCCTGAACCTCCGGTGGAACCTTTGCGGCCGCATCTTCGTTCCGGCGTGCGGCTGAGGGTCTGCCGGCTCAAACTGACCTGAAGCGACACGGAGTGGCGCATGCGGTTTGCTGCGGTGCTGAACCAGGACGGCGGCACGCTCCGCACCATCGATTTGGAAGCATTTTCCGAACAGTTGCGTCACACGCTCGAAGCGGCCGGACATTCGGTCGAGATCGATATCGTCGCCGGCCGCGACATCGCCACGGCGCTGGAGAAGGCCATCGCCAGGCGGAACATCGACGTCGTTCTTGCCGGAGGCGGCGACGGCACGATTTCCACCGCGGCGTCCCTCCTCATGAACAAGAAGAAGGTCCTGGCCATCTTGCCCGCCGGCACGATGAACCTCTTCGCGCGCGGCCTGGGCATTCCGCAGACACTGGAAGCCGCCCTGCAATCCTTCGCCGATGGCGAGGTGATCGCGGTCGATATGGCCAGCGCCAACGGCCAGCCTTTCGTGCACCAGTTCTCCGTCGGCATGCACGCTGAGATGGTTCAGCTGCGCGAAAAGATGGACTTCGGCTCGCGCCTTGGAAAGATGCAGGCATCCGTGCGCGCCGCATGGGCGGCGATCAACAATCCGCCTGCCCTCAAGGTCAGCCTGAGCGTCGGCAAGGCCGAGATCGTCACCCGCACCACCGGCATCGGCATCTCCAACAATCTGTTCGGCGAAGGCCATCTGCCCTATGCCGACAACCCGGCCGGCGGCGTGCTAGGCATCTATGTCAGCGTCGCGCGCCAGCGTCATCACTTAGCAAAACTCCTGCTGGACATGCTGCGCGGGAGGCTGCGCCAGAGCGCGCATGTCGAAGTGCATCAGGCAGGCAGGGCTGTGCTGAAGATCCACTCGCCCGCCAAAAAGTTCAGCGCGGTGCTGGATGGCGAACTCGTCAGGCTGGAACGCGAAACAACGATCGAGATTCACCCCGGCGCGCTGAAAGTGCTCGTTCCGGCAAGCAATGCGCAGGCAAGGGCGGCGTGATGCGGGGATCAACCGCCTTGGATGGATTTCTGAGCCGCGGGCGGCGCTTCCGGCACGGTCTGCTGCGTCGTCGGCGATTTGATCAGCTCGCCGTAAATCTCGACTGCCCCCCACGCGATGAAGGCGAGCAAGAGCCCGGCGATGAGGATCCTGAGCGCATGCCAGCCCCAATGCCCCTGGCGTGCTTTGTCTTCGGGTACGATCTTGGTCACTCTTGGCCTCCATGCTGCGCGGCGGCGGGCGCTTCAGGCACGATACGGTCGGGTAACGGGTCTTGATCGGGAAGGTTCCGAACCAGGGAATGACATCCGCCGCCTTGCCCAAGTCAGCGACGTTGGCCACGAGTTCCGCCGGCGTCCTCGCCCGCAGGAAAGATGCCGCCGAGCCTCCCTGAGGTCCCGGCGTTTCCTGAAGCGTTTACGACATGTCCTGCGGGTCCTGCTTCGGTGGCGTGGGCTTGGCGTTCTCACGATAGATGGCGTAGGCGACGACCGCCAGGGCGGGCGCGATGACGGCTCCCAGCCCGCCCTTGCTCTTGGCAAGGGCCGGAAGCAGGGCAAGTGCCGCAGTAACGCCCAGCGCGGTCATGTCGGCCTGCCGCCGTCTTGCGCGCCGCCTGCTGCGCATGCTGGTCGTCAGCTTGTGAATGACGAGGATGAGCCCGGCAAGCACCAGGAAGCCGATGCCGAAGCCGAGGCTGGTCGCCAGCGGCCCGTAGCGCGCCGCCAGCCAGATATAGGCGGCGCCGATGAGGAAACCGACGCCGCACAGAGCAAAAACGGCGGCAAGTCCGTAAAGGATCGCCGTCGTCCGCGCCCTGTGCAACGCGGCCATGGCCTCGCCCGAGGCGAGGGCCGAGATCAGCGAGACAAGCGCCCCCATCTGCGGTTAGCGGCGGGAAAGCAGGGCGAAGAGGAAACCGACGCCCGCCGCGATGGCCAGCGACGTCACCGGCTTCTCGCGCACTTTGGCGATCAGCTGCGCTTCGATGTCCTCGGCATTTCCCCGCATGCTCTCGAACGCGGCTTCGCCCTGCGCCCGCAACTGCTCGACGCCATCCGCGGCGGCGCGACGGGCCGCGCCATAGCCGTGTTGACCGGTCTTGGCGAGCTGCTCCGTAAGTTTCTGGATATCCGCCTTCAGTTGCTCGATATCGGCCTCGAGGTCGGCAGTGGTTGCTTGGTCCGTTGCGGATTTGCCTGCGGCGGTTGCCATTCTCTAACTCCTTGCGTTTGCGTTGGTTTCAACGCCCGTCCAGCGCCATGGTTCCGGTCGTCGCGACCCTGGGCATCCTAGATGAGTGGCCTGCGTTCCTCGCCCAGTCCCTCCCATCGGGCAAGCTTCTTCAGTCCATCATAGTCGATCACTTCGCAGCCGCCATCTCGCCACATCACGAGCTTGCGGTCCATCAGCTTGCGGATGGTCTTGTTGGTATGGACCAGCGAAAGGCCGAGCGTGTCGGCGATATGCTGTTGTGTGATCGGAATCTGCACCGGTGTCTTGCCATTCAATCCGGCGCTGCGCGCCCGACCGGCGATGAAGGCGACGAGATAGGCCGCTCGTTCGAGCGCGGTGCGGCGGCCGATGCTGAGCAGGTTCTCGTCCAGCATGCGCTCCTCGCGCGACGCGATCCAGGTGATGTCATAGGCAAGGCCGGGATGGTTGCGATAGAGTTCCTGCAGCTGGTCGCGTTCGAAGACGCACAGCAGCATCGGCGACAGCGCTTCGACGGAATGCTGCATCTCGCCCATCAGGCTTCCCTGCAGGCCGATGAGGTCGCCGGGCATGGAGAAATTGAGGATCTGCCGACGTCCGTCGGGCAAAAGCTTGTAGCGGAACGCCCAGCCGGACAGCACGGTATAGAGATGCGCGCTGTGGCTGCCTTCGACCAGGACTGTCGCCCCCTTGTCGGCCGCAAGTTCGCCGTGCTTGAAGGTGCCGATGAATGACAATTCCTGCTTGTCGAACTCACGGAACGCCGGCAACGGCCGCAACGGGCACTTTTCACAAGGATATTGACGGCTGGCAGCCGCGCGTGCGCTTTGGCCGGACACTTCGACCCCTCTTCGAAATCCCTGCCCCTTATGGGCGCAAGGAAACGCTTGAGACCGGCAGGGGTTCCGTGAGGCTGGAACCCATGTCTTTTTTAAATGACATGGCGGCCAATTCCGCGCATGAGTGCGGCCCTGCCGAGGAGACACTGATAAGTGCCAGCGCTGCTTGATGGACTGCGTATTCTCGTTCTGGAAGACGAGTTCCTGATCGCGATGGATGTCGAGCAGCTTTGCCGCGACCACGGCGCCGCGGATGTGACGATCGCGCGTGAACTCGGCGAGATCGACGGGCAGGCGCTGCCTGCGCGCTTCGACGCGGCGGTTGTCGACCTGATGCTCGGCGGCGTCTCGACTCTGGATTTCGCCGCGCGGCTGCGCAGCGAGGGCGTGCCGTTCGTATTTGCCTCCGGCTATTCGGATTCGGACGAGATCAAGGGTTCGTTTCCGGATATCCGGCTGATCGCCAAGCCCTACTCAGGCGACGATCTGATCGAAGCCTTGGCCATGGCCTGCGGCCGGGCAAAGGCGGCCTGAGGCCATCCTTGCAATCGCAATCGTAACCGGTCGGTTCAAGCCGCGTTCGAACCTGTGACCTGCGCCGAGATCGCGTCGGGCCCGAACTCGTCCTCTCCGGAAATCTTGAGGATTTCCTGGAGCCTGGCGCGCGCCCGGCTGACGCGGCTCTTGATCGTGCCGACGGCACAGCCGCAGATCTCGGCGGCTTCTTCATAGGAGAAGCCGGAGGCGCCGATCAGGATGATGGCCTCGCGCTGGTCCTCGGGCAGCTGCTCGAGCGCACCGCGGAAATCCTTGAGGTCGAGCTGGCCATGCTGGGCCGGATGAACGGCAAGCCTGGCCGTCATGATGCCGTCGCTGTCCTGAACTTCGCGGCCGCGCTTGCGCATCTGCGAATAGAATTCATTGCGCAGGATGGTGAACAGCCAGGCCTTCAGATTGGTGCCGGGCTGGAAGCTCTCATGCTTGTCCCACGCCTTGACCAGCGTTTCCTGGACGAGGTCGTCGGCCCGGTCCGCATTCTGCGTCAGCGACACGGCAAAGGCGCGAAGGCTCGGGATCGCACCGAGCAACTCGGTCTTGAAGCTCTGGGATACCACCGCCATGCCTCAGTCCTTTTTCTGGGCAGGTTCGGTCTGTTCCAGTTGGCTGAGCAACTGTGCGAAACGGTCCGGCACATGGTCCGAGACCAACTCGTCATAATATTGTTTGAGCTTGCGGGCTATCTCTGAGTTTGCCCCAAGCGGATTACCGTCCCCGTTCCGATGCCTGCTTGCGGCATCAGCCAACTGTTTTTTCTTCATTTCTTTCATAGTCGCCCTAGTTTCCAGCGCCTGAACCGCTCTTCGACTTCAAACCACAACGCAAGCGGGACCTTCGTCTGGTTGCCCATCCCAAAGCCCGAAACGCCCGCTTGCTAATTTAGTTCCACAGCCGGCGGAACTTTTTCCGAAAGCCGGCGTTTGATTTTCAGGGGCATGCAATCAGTGCGGCCTTGAACGTGCAGCGTCATTTGAGGGAGACGTCGATAATGAGTTTGTCCGCAACCATCGCGCCGCATCTTCCGTTCCTGCGCCGCTTCTCGCGGGCGGTATCGGGATCGCAGGAGAGCGGTGACGCGTTGGTCGCCGCGATGCTGGAAGCCATCATCGCCGATACCAATATCTTCCCCGAAGCCTCGAGCGACCGTATTGCGCTGTACAAGGTTTTCGCCAGACTGTTCACCTCCGTGGCCATCCGCGTGCCGCAGGAACAGGCCCAGACCGCCTGGGAGCAGCGGGCCGCGGCCAATCTGAATGCCATCGCGCCCCTGCCGAGGCAGGCTTTCCTTCTGGTTGCCGTCGAGGGCTTCAGCGAGGACGAGGCGGCGGAAATCCTCGATGTAGACGAGGACGAATTCTCGGAACTACTTGCCCAGGCAAGCAACGAGATTTCCCGGCAGGTCGCGACCGACGTGCTGATCATCGAGGACGAGCCGCTGATCGCCATGGACATCGAGGAAATGGTCGAGAGTCTCGGCCACCGTGTGGTCGGCACGGCGCGCACCCATGCCGAGGCCGTGGCCGTGTTCGGCAGGACGCGGCCGAAAATGGTTCTGGCCGACATCCAACTCGCCGACGGCAGCTCGGGCATCGAAGCCGTCAACGAGATCTTGTCCTCGACGCCGGTGCCGGTGATCTTCATCACCGCCTTCCCGGAACGCCTGCTGACCGGCGAGCGGCCCGAACCGGCCTTCCTGGTCACCAAGCCGTTCAATCCCGACATGGTCAAGGCTTTGATCAGCCAGGCCCTGTTCTTCGACCGTCAGGCCAAGGCCGCTGCCTGATCCTTCCGGAGCCTGGACCTCGAGCGTCATGCGAGGCCCTCCGCCGCGCGTGACGCCTGGCCCGTTTGGGGTCTGAAAAGCCCTTTCAAGGGGATCGTCTTTTTCAGCAAATGGTGGAACAAACGACACCGAGCCACGTTCTTTTCCCGACGTAAGAAGGAGACGCATCATGCTGTACTGGGCGCTCGTATTTCTCGTAGTTGCGATCATCGCCGGCGCGCTTGGGTTCGGCGGCATCGCCGGCACATCGGCGGGCATCGCGCAGATCCTGTTCTTCATTTTCCTCGCCTTCCTGGTGATTTCGCTCATCGCAGGCCTTTTCAGGAGAGCCTGACCGCGACACTGGAAGCCGCACCCCTCAAACGGTTTCCAGCCACCGTCGGACGGCGCCTCGAAAGAGCACCGTCCGGCGGACCGTTTTTGGAGAGCCCCCTGCGATTTCAGGGCCACTGCGATTTCAAGGCCACTGCGATTTCAAGGCGCTGGCTCAGGCGGAACCAGTTGCGGATTGAGCCGTTCCAGGACCGAGTGCGGGATGTTCCAATGCCTTCCGAGGGTCCCACGAAAGACAGGGTTGAAAAGCAGAAAGGCGAAGTGATCGCGATGCATCCCTCGGAGAGCGGGATGCAGTTGGGGCGGGCCCTGCTTCATGCCCTGCACAATGCCGGGATTTCGGTTGTCTACGAGGATCGGCAGATGGAAACGGTCTGGGCGCGCAACATGAACGCGCCCTGGGCGTCCGATACGGCCGCCGGCAAGGACTTGCTCTCGCCGGCGCAGGCCGAACGCATAAGGGCCGCCAAACTCAAGGTAATCGAATCCGGCAACGCGGACCAGCTCGAGCTCAGCATTCCGGGACACCAGGGCGTACGTTGGTTCCAGCTTTGGATCGATGCCGACCGTGGCGACGCCGGCGACGTCCTCGGCGTCGTCACCACGATGGTGGAGACGACGGAGCAGAAACGCCGCGAGCAGACGCTGAAGGCGTTGCTTCGCGAAGTCAGCCATCGATCGAAAAATCTTCTGGCCATCATCCAGAGCATCGCCACTCAGACCGGACGCTATACGGAGACGCTCGGCGAGTTCCTGGCGCGGTTTCGCGGCCGGCTGCAATCGCTCTCATCCTCGCAGGATCTGGTCACATCCTCCAACTGGCGGGGAGCGGCGTTGCAGGAGCTCGTCTCCGGCCAGGTCGGCCGCTACAGCAGCGATCTGGCCAACAGTCTGCGGTTCGCGGGCGAAAATCCCTATCTCAACCCCAATGCCGCCCTGCATATCGGCCTGGCGATGCACGAGCTGGCCGTGAATTCCGTGAGCTACGGCGCGCTGTCGCGGCCGGAGGGCCATGTCGAGGTTCGCGCCAGGCTCGAGACCGAAAACGGAACCTCGCCCAACCTTCTGCTGACCTGGACGGAGGCGGTCGACGACGCGCCGCGCAATGAGAAGCGCTTCGGCAGCGTGGCGCTGGAACGCGTCGTGCCGATGTCGCTGAATGGCTCAGCGACGCTGGAAATCGGCAAGGACCGCATGGAATACCGTCTCACCGTCCCGCACGGAAATTTCGAGACGGATTGATGGTGCCGCCGATGGCGTGAGAGCAATTCCATGAAAGTGCGCAACGGGTCAGGCTAATGCGTGTCGCGCAAAAGTGTGCAGCGGTTTTGCGATAACGACATGCATGAAAACAAAGCCTTGAAGCGCGTCGCCTGGATCCGCTTCAGCGCGACGCGCTTTACGCGCTTTACGCGGCTTCGCCGTAGCTGTCCGTCCGGAATTGCGTCAAAACGGAGAGGGAGCGCTTTGCCGGCGGAGGCCCTTAACCGGCTGTTCACCATAAAGTCCGATCCTGTGCTCCCGGCTGACGATGCGCCGGAAACCCCATCCGTCCCCCGCACGACCTGGGGAGACTGAAATGATGGTTGCCGACATGAACAGGTTGGAGCAGGCCGCCCGCGTCTCGATGAGCGGCTTCCAGGATGCCGAGCCGCCGCCGGCGCCGCGATCGTCGCATCTTTCGCTCCGCCTGGGCGCGATCGCGCTTCTGGCCGCCATGGCGCTGACCGCGGCCTGGCAACTGCTCTGACCCCGCATGAGGCTTTGACGTCCAGACTTCAGCGCGCCGCCATTTCGCGCGGAGCGCTTCAAGCTCCGGCCCCGGAACTTTTGTTCGCCGAGATTCGTTGTTGGCGGCGAGAGGTTTGGAGCCATGGAACACATCGCCGCATTGCTCTTCGTCGTCGGCTGTTCGAGCACGATGGCCGATTGCCGGGAACTCCAAGTGCCCGTCAGCGTCTTCGAGACGGCGCAGGCCTGCGTCGCCGAAAGGCCATTCGCCCTCGGCGACCTGCAGGGCCAGGCCCCCCGCATCGTCGGCAAATGCCTCGCCGTGGATCCCGCGCTGGAGGACGACTACGACCGGATCGTCTGGAACGTGCGGCCTGACGGCACGCTGGCAGCATCGCTGGAGGTGTCCGGCATGCTTGTCGCGTCGAACGGCGGGCGCTCCGAAAAAGACTATGTTAGGCAACAGTAGAATCTGGCAGGCAAAACAGGTTTTTTCATGCTAAACGGTCGCTGGCACTGCCGAAAGTGAGGACAAAAGTGAGGAGCAATTCTATGCGGAAGATGATCATTGCCATGGTTGCTGTGGTCGCCGTCAGCGGCTGCACCACGACCGAGCAGGACGTTGTCGGCGGCGGCCTGATCGGCGCCGGTGTGGGCGGCTTGGTCGGCGGCAGCAAGGGTGCGCTGATCGGCGCGGCCGTCGGCGCCGGGTCGGGCCTCTTGGTTCGCAACCTTCGCAACGGCTACTGCGTGTATCGCCGCCATGACGGCACGACCTACCGGGCCCGCTGCAACTAGTTCCTTAGCGAAGAGAACCGGAGGCGGGTAGCCGGCCTCCGGTCCTCTTCGAATTCAAATGGCTGACTCGCCAGCCGAGGGCTGTTGGCCCGCTCACGCGATCAGCGGGATCCTGATTTCCACCTTCAATCCATCGTCGTGATAGTCGCGCGCGATCGTGCCGCGCAATTCGCGTGTGACGTTGAGATCTATCAACTTGGTGCCGAAGCCGGTCTTGACTGGCGCTTCCAGTTCCGTCTGACCCGCCTCGCGCCAGTTCAGGACCAGCGTCCTCTCGCGGTCGCGGCCTTCGACGCTCCAGTCGACCTTGAGAGCCCAGCTTCCCTTGACCGAATTGGCCGAACCGCCGGCCTCGCCATATTTCAGCGCGTTGGTGGCGAGTTCATGAAAGGTCAGCCCGAGCGCCTGCGTCGTCGTCTCGTCCAGCAGCACTTTCGGCCCTGACAACACGCCTTCGGGAAGGTCCTTGCCGAACACCTGCCCGAGCTCGATGCGCAGCAGGTCGCCGAGATCGGCTTTCTGCCAGCGCGAGCGCGTGAGCATATCCTGCGATGCCGCCATGGCCTGCAGGCGCGCCGAGAACGAAGCCGAAAACTCCTTGACGTCGGTGGCTTGCGAGGCCGTCTGCCGCGCGATCGCCAGCACGCGGGTGATCGAATTCTTGATGCGGTGCTTCATCTCCTGCAGGATCAGGTCCTTTTCCAGCAGGCTCTTTTCGGTCGCCTCGTGCAGCGCCGATTTCGCGTCATAGGCGCGTTCCTGATAGCGCGCCACCAAGGCGATGGCGCCGGCGAGCAGCAGCCCGAACAGCCCGAGCATCACCGGGATGGCGCGCGAGGACGGCGGCTCGAATGCGCTTGTCGGCCGAAACAACAAGGTCCACGGCTCGCCCGCCACGACGATATCGCGGCGTGCCAAAAGCTTCGCGCCGATGCGTTCCGCCGGCGGCGCCTCCGAACGGAACAGCAAATTGCCGGCCTCGGGCTTGCCGTCATAGACCTCGACATTGACCGGCAGCAGCGGCGAATGGCTGAGCGCGACCTGGAACAGATCCTGCGCGCGGAAGGCAACGTAAAGAAAACCGGCCGTCGAGGAGCGGCTTGCATTGATGACGTCGGGCGCGGTTTCGACGTTCAGCCGCACGAAAACCAGGAATCCGGTGAAGGTCTGCGCCACGCCGGCGCCCTGGCCGAGCTGGACCATGCCGCTCGCATGCTGCTGGTCATCCGCCATCGCCTCTTCGATCGCCGCGCGCCGTACCGGCTCGGTGAACATGTCGAAACCGATGATCGACTGGTTGGACGTGTCGAGCGGCTCGAACAGCACGATCGGCGTTCGCCATTGCTGCGTCGTGGCGGGATAGATCGGATGCGCCGACCCATGGTCGTGCAGGATGTCGCGTTCCACCGCCGCCTCGTCGCCGGTCTTGGCGAGCCTCAGGAAGCCGATGCCGCGCAGCCCCGCGAAACTGTCGTCGATGTCGAGCGCGGTGAAGAAGGCCTTGAATTCGCCGCGCGAGATGTCGCCGTTGCGGGCATCGAACAGCGCCTGCGTCGAACGCAGCAGCGACAGATGCAGGTCGATGCGGCTCTCGATGCGGCTCAGCGCGTCATCGGCGGTACCCTCGAACTTGATCCGAGCCGCCTCTTGCGTCGCGAAATAGGCAAACCCCGCCATCGTCAGGCTGATCAGCGCGACGGCGACGAAGGCAACGATCGGAAAGAGCTTCTTCAAATCAAGGATGCGGCCCGTGGACGGTCGACGACCTTTATGGGCAAGTCTCCGCGCCAACACAATGGCGCGGTCAAATCATCACTGCGGCTGGTACATCACGCAGTCGTTAATTAGCCGGCTATCATCATGCCGCTATCTTCAGCGCGCCTGGACCCGGAATGGCGCCTGGCGGGCATTTGCCCAGGATGATCATTCCGAGCACCTCGTCCTGGGTGACGTCGGTGGTGCGCGCGGTCCCGACCACCTGGCCGTTCTTCATCACGCAGACCCGGTCGGCGAGCTCGAACACGTCGTGGATGTCGTGGCTGATCAGGAAGATGCCGATGCCGTCGGCCTTGAGCTGCTTGACCAGTTCGCCGACTTGCGCCGTCTCTTGCGGACCGAGCGCCGCCGTCGGCTCGTCCATGATCAGGATGCGGGCGTTGAACAGGATCGCGCGCGCGATCGCCACCGACTGCCGCTGTCCGCCCGATAGCTTGATGACCGGCTCCTTGAAGCGCTGGAAGCGTGGATTGAGGCGGCCCATCACCTTGCGCGCGTCGGCTTCCATGGCGACGTCGTCCAGCGTGCCCCAGCCCGTCATCAGCTCGCGGCCGAGGAACAGGTTGGCTGCGGCATCGACATTGTCGGCCAGCGCCAGCGTCTGGTAGATCGTCTCGACGCCATATTTCTTGGCATCGCGCGGATTGGAGATCGAAGCCTCCTCGCCATTGATGAATATCTGCCCGCTGTCGCGCTTGTAGGCGCCGGACAGGATCTTGATCAGCGTCGATTTGCCCGCGCCATTGTGGCCAAGCAGCGCCATCACTTCGCCGGGGAAAAGATCGACCGAGGCGTCGTCGACGGCGCGGATGCCGCCGAAGGCGATCGAGATGTTGCGCATGTCGACCAGCGGAACGCCGGCGGGAGCGATTTTGTCAGCCATGATCCTTCTCCTCCCTATAGTCCATGCTTGAGCATGGTCTCGTCCGAAAACTGGTTTCCACTTTTCGGCATCATGCTCAGACGCGCTTGCGATAGATGGTGTCGAGCCAGACCGCGACGACCAGTACGGCGCCGACGACGATGCTCTGCAGCGGCGAATCGACGCCGAGCAATACCATGCCGGACTGCAGCGACTGCATCAGCAATGCGCCCAGCATGGCGCCGAGCACGGTGCCGGAACCGCCGGCGAGCGACGTGCCGCCGATGACGGCCGCGGCAATGACCAGCAGTTCGTCCAGCGTCCCCAGCACATTCGTCGAGGAGTTCTGCCTGGCCGACGAGATCGCCGCCGCGATCGTCGCCAGCACGCCCATGATCATGAACACCTTCATGGTGATCCAGCGCGTGTTGATGCCGGCGAGATTGGCTGCTTCCGGATTGCCGCCGATGGCGAAGACGTAGCGGCCGAAGCGCGTGCGCTTGGTGACGAAGGTCATGATCAGGCCGACGGCAACGGCCATCAGCACCGGAATGGCGATGCCATGCGCGATGAACAGCCCGCCTTCGGGAACGGTGATGTTGTTGGCGGCGGCGTAGCGGTTCACGATGCCGACCGGCCACGGATAGGAATTGGCGAGCCACACCGCGCCCAGGATGACCGCGCAGGTGACCGTGGCGAGCAGCGTCTCGGCCCAGACCGGACGCAGCGGGAAGCGGAAGCGCTTGCGCTGCACGCGGCCGTTGAAATGCATGAAGATAACCGCCAGGCAGGCGACGATGCCGACGGCCCAGCTCCATCTGGCGCCGATCGAGCCCGCCGGGCCGCCGCCCATCAGCTGGAAGGTGGCGTCGAGCGGCGCCACCGTCTGGCCGCTGGTGACCCACCAGGCAGCGCCACGCCATACCAGCAATCCGCCCAGCGTCACGATGAAGGCCGGCACTTCGAGATAGGCGATGATGAAGCCCTGGAAGGCGCCGATGATGAGGCCGAGCGCCAGGCCGATCAGCAATGCCAGCACCCATATCCACGGATTGCCCAGCTCAAGCCCGACGAAGCGCACCAGGAAATGCACCTGGGCAAAGCCCATGACCATGCCGATCACCCCTTCGGCCGATCCGACCGACAGGTCGATGTTGCGCATGACGATGACCAGCACCATGCCGGAGGCCATGATCGCCACGGCCGAAGTCTGCACCGACAGGTTCCACAGGTTTCGCGGTGTGAGAAACGTGCGGCTGTCGAAGTCGAGCGGATTGACGCCGAGGCGCAGGCTGGAAATCACATGCAGCCCTATCCAGATCAAGAGCAGCGCGCCGATCATGCCGAGCATGCGGGTGTCGAGCTCGGTCGCCTTCAGGAACCTGGCGACGGAGCCGAGTTCCGACGCGCGCGCGGTGTCCGCCGGTTGGGTAGACGTCGTGTCGGTCATGATTTCCTCCCGCCGGCCTGCCCGTCTGGCGCGGATGCCTGGCCAAGCCTAGAAGCTATCCGCCAAAGGCGGAAACACAAATCTTTTTGAGAAAACGCCGCGGCTTTCAGGCCGCGGCGCAGGGATTTTGATCGGGAGCCGGAAGAATCAGTTGCAGGCCTTGACGCTACCGGCGGCAACGCCCGCGCAGACTTCGTCCTTCTTGATCCAGCCGGCGTCGATGACGACGTTGAGATTGTCCTTGGTGATCGCGATCGGAGTCAGGAACAGCGACTTGACGGTGTTGCCGCCGGGCGTCGTGAAGTCCTTGGCGCCGGCGATGTCGCCCATCTTCTTGCCGTCGGCGAGCTGCGAGGCGATCTCGGCGGCGTTCTTGCCGAGCTCGCGCGCGTCTTTCCACACCGACACGGTCTGCGTGCCGAGCGCGATGCGGTTGAGCGCCGCGTGGTCGCCGTCCTGGCCCGAGACCGGAACGGTGCCGGCCAGGCCTTGCGCCGTCAGCGCCGCGACGACGCCGCCTGCGGTGCCGTCATTGGCCGCCACGACCGCGTCGACCTTGTTGTCGTTGGCGGTCAGGAACTGCTCCATGTTCTTCTGCGCGTTGGCGGGCAGCCAACCGTCGGTATAGGCCTCGCCGACATTCTTGATCTTGCCGCTGTCGATCGCCTCCTTCAGCACTTCCATGGATCCCGAGAACAGGAAGTCGGCGTTCGGATCGGCGCCCGAGCCCTTGATGAAGACATAATTGCCTTCCGGCTTGACCTTGAACACCTCGCGGGCCTGCATGCGGCCGACTTCCTTGTTGTCGAAGGTCAGGTAGAACACGTCCTTGTTCTCGATCAGGCGGTCGTAGCCGACGACCGGAATGCCTTCATCGAGCGCCTTCTGCACCGCCGGGCCGATTGCCGAGGCATCCTGCGCCAGGATGATCAGCGCGTTGGCGCCTTGCGAGATCAGGCTTTCGACGTCGGTCAGCTGCTTGCCCGGATTGGACTGCGCGTCGGCCGAGATATACTTGTCGCCGGCGGCCTCGATGGCGGCCTTCATCGCCGCTTCGTCGGTCTTCCAGCGCTCTTCCTGGAAATTCGACCACGAGACGCCGATCACCTTGTCCTTCGCCTCGGCGACCGACGCCAGCGTCAGCGACATGGCAACGCCCGCCAGAATGGCGGCTGCGAATTTCTTCATGATATCCTCCCTGCGCCTGTGCGGCGCGACCCAGACTGGCCCGAAGGCCGGCATAGAGGCTTTTTTTCGAGCCTCAAAAAAATAGTGGTCCAGCAGAACGACGCTGTCAACTGCGATTCTGATGGGTTTTGATGGGTCAGGGCATTTTTTTCGACATCCGCAATAAATAATGACACAGGCTACGGCTTCTGCCACTATCCCTAGCATGTCACCGACAGGCCATGGCATCATCATCACAAGGCCGCGATGACTGGGAGGACGTGCGAGACGATGTCGGTCGGAATCCGTCACGACGATTTGCGCCGGCGCAACCGCGCCATGGTGATTTCGGCCGTGCGCCGCGCCGGCCAGCCCTCGCGCACGGAGATTGCCGCCACCACCGGGCTCAGCCACTCGACCATTTCGGCGATCTCCGCCGATCTGATCCAGGAAGGCATTCTCACCGAAAGCAAGGCCAGCGAGCCGACGGCGTTGAAACGCGGCCGGCCGCAGATCGGTCTGGCGCTGAACCCCGAAGCCGCCGCGGTGCTGACCGTGGTGCTGTCGCTGAACTTCCTGTCGGTCGCCGTGATCGATTATGCCGGCCAGGTGGTTGCCGAGGAGCAGCAGCGCCTCGACACGCTCGTCATGCCCCGCGACGAGCTGATCGGCGAATGCATGGCGATCGTGCGGCGCCGGCTGGGGGATCCCGACCTCGACGTGGGCAGCGTCGCCCGCATCGCCATGGGCATTCAGGGCATCACCGATTCCCATTCACGCGCCATGCTGTGGTCGCCGATCACGCCGCTGACCGACATCCCTTTCGCCGACCTCCTCGAACGGGAATTCGGTATTCCCGCCACCATGGAGAACGACTGCAACATGATGGCGGTCGCGCTGCAATGGCGCGATCCCGAGCGCTATCGCGACGACTTCATCGCCATCCTGCTCTCGCACGGTATCGGCATGGGCCTGGTGCTGAAGGGCGCGCTGTTCAGCGGCACGCATTCCTCCGGCGGCGAGTTCGGCCATATGATCCATCGTCCGGGCGGCGCGCTTTGCCGCTGCGGCCGCCGCGGCTGCGTCGAGGCCTATGCCGGCAATTACGCGATCTGGCGCAGCGCCATGGGAATAAGCGAGGACGCCACGCCGACCGACGTCGGCGACGCCGATATGCGCGCGCTGGCCGCGAAAGCCCGGCAGGAGGACGGACCCGAACGGGAGGCTTACCGCCGGGCCGGCGAGGCGCTTGGTTTCGGTCTCGGCAGCCTGTTCGCCCTCATCGATCCGGCGCCTGTCGCCATGGTCGGCGTAAGCGCGGCCGCCTTCGACCTGATCGAGCCGGCGCTGCGAGAGGCGATCGCCCAGACCGCCGGCGGCCAGCACTCGGAATCGATCTCCTTCGACACCGAGCCGAACGAACTGCCGCTTATCCGCGAAGGCTGCGCCATGCGCGCGCTGACCTTCGTCGATCAGGAGATTTTCGCGCCGGGGGTGCAGGCCAGAGCGGGGGCCGGGAAGAACGTGGCCTGAGCGAACGTGGCGCTGAAGCCGCGAATCGCACCAACGTTGGAGATTGGCCGAAGCCACGGCGACTTCGTCATTCCAGGGCGGAGCAAGGAGCGAAGCGACGCGCGCAGACCC
>NZ_VFTM01000061.1:0-13178 GCF_006439555.1 Mesorhizobium sp. B3-1-6
CTCCGATCCCAATACAGGATCGGCAACCTCACAGATCGCGATCATTCCCGAAAGGTGGCCCGGAAACATCGCTTACGTTTGATCTTGGCGAAGGCTTGCTCGATCGGGTTGAGATCAGGCGAGTATGGCGGCAGGAACCAGAGCTTTGCGCCGGCCGCTCTTATGGCTTGGCGAATGGCTGCGGATTTGTGGCTGCCGACGCCTGTGGTCGATCTGTGCCTGACCTCGAATTGCATCACCTCAACTATCGCCATCTCGGACATGAGCGCGACGAGGACTTGCAAGTCCTTTGCCGTCCCTGTCACCAATTGGCGGACATTGAGCGGATTGAAGGCAAATGGGGTTCATGAGCCGCTTTGCCGAACCGCTCGACCGCCGTATCATACACGGTACCTAGTAAGCTAAGCACTTTGCGATCGTGTCGGGCCTATCTTCATCTGGACCTGGAACGCCGACAGTGTCTCTATTCAATGTTTTGTATTCTTCAATCAGCGTCATCATGTATGAGTGGTCCGGCTTACGATACCTGGGATTATATTTCCACTTCTCCATTGCAGTGCAGGTACTGTTTTTAGCCACGCTAGAATCTTTAGCATAGCCGATGCTGCGTATCGGCAAATTGCCGAGTTTGTCCTTTTCGCGCAAAAGAGCCTTGAGCGTCATAGCTGGAATTTTCGACAAATCGCCCGTGCAAAGCATAATGGGGTAAGTCCTCGGGCGATAAATCACATAACGAATTGAACTATAATTTATGTCGTGAGCAAGTCTGTGGAGCACGTTGCTTCCGTTTTTGTCTCTCGTGGGAAAGGTGCCCTTGTCGGCAAGATAGTTGAACACGGCGTGCCATTCTTCATAGCAACCGAGAGCAGCTATTTCGGGCAGCGTTTCCCCGAGTACTGGTGCGTCCATATTGGCCTTGTGCGCATACAGCAACTTAAGGAGATTAACGGGGTCAGCTGTTTTCTCTTTGGGTCTTTCTGCGATCCAGTTGATGTACTCATAAAGGTCGTACATAATGGTCCGCGTCCTTCCAGATGGAAGATTGGGATCCGCGCCAGCATCTAAAATCAGTTTAACGATTTCCTCGTTCGGCTTGTTTACCCAATACAATGCCCAACTGAGGTAAGTTGCGCCATAGTTCAAATTGGGTTCTACATCATTGATAAAAATATAGTCTGACTTAACAAGTCGTCTTACCCCTTCAACATTCCCAGCCCTGATCGCGCTGCGGAGCAAACATTTGTGCTGCTCATAGAGATCGACGATAGGGCAGCTGCCCGCAGCTAGTGATGCATTTGAAACACATCCAAATGAGATGAGAAACGGGACTAGAAGAACTCGCCAACAACTTGCACGCATTGTTATCCTCCTCAGAGTCGGCGACGTAGGAACACACCACTCCCGCCGTTACGTCAGTGTAACCGCAAAACTTAGGAATGAGAGGGCCTAATTTTGTGACTGAGGGTATTAGCTAACCGGGCCGTTAGCAAACCTCTCCGTTTGCTTTTGCACGGCCTGCTGAAACCGCCAAATGGCTTCCCACGGTAGATGAGGGATGGAGGGGACGGTCGCTCTCGGCAGATCATCCTTAACCAGCGGCGTTTGGGGGCGCGCCAAATCGCTGCTGCATGATTGCCGTGATTGCCTCCACCTTCAGAGGTGGGTCGGTCCTGTGTGCCACACGATGGCAGTTTGGACAAAGCGGAACTAAGTCGTTGAACGGATCAATGACATAGTCTTCTCCCAGTCGCGAGAGCGGGATCGTGTGATGAATATCGATAACCCCCGCAGCAATTGGGCCATATCGTTCCCCAAAATCGACCCCGCAAGCCTTGCAGCGTGTGCCGTGAATGGCTAAAGCCGCCGCCCTGTTGCGACGGTCGCGCTCGTATCGATTGACCAGCATTGGTGCCGCAGCACCTTCGGGAAATCCTAGTGGAAGTTCGTTGCTTTCTGTCTGAACCGCTTCAAGAGGCAGCAACGCCACGATCGCTGCTACAAAACGCTGCGTCCATTCGCTTACAATCTCGAAATCCGAACGCCCTTCATCGATGCCAAGCTCCAGATTTCCGCGATTCAACTGAAGTCTCATCCGGGACCAATCGCGTCCCCAGATGTCAGGAGCATCAAAGGGAATGGAAACCCCGTCCACCTGCCATTCAAATGATGCTCCGCGAAGTGCAAGGTCGCGTACGATGGAACTAAAGGCTGCCCTGCCGTCCTCGTCGGCTTTCGCCATCTCTGCAAGCAGCGGTCGCGCAAACTTCCCTGGGAGAAATTCGATCTTCAGCCGGCGCCAGAGTATGGAAATCCGGATCTCAAAGGTGTGCGCTGGGTCATGCTCCGCCGGGCGCAATGCGATCCACTGATGACGGTCTTCATCAGCACCGCCCTCTGATGAAAGCTGAAGTCCGGCCTCGCCGGAAATCCGCCCGGCAAGTGTGACCGGATCAAGCAACATCCTGCTTGCTTCCCGTTTCGGGTTCCGGGAGGCTCTCTACCAGCTTTCGAAGAATGCGCGAGACTTCAAATCGCATGTCCGCAAAGGATTCCGCGGTCTTGTCGCTCGTCGCGTTGAGTTCAGCGAGGCAAAGCGCCCAGAGCAGTGAATCCATTCCTTGGATGGTTACGCTTTCCTTGAAATTCGGAACATAAACCTTGTGATAATAGGGATGCGCGGTATTCACTTGGACCGCCCGATGTCCGTCAATAAAGGCGGGCTCGAACAGGAGCCCATCGGCAATTTCACCAACGGGCTGAACGTAAACCTCCCCTGGCTTGGCGGCCGTTCCGATCGGAAGAACGAGTGTGAATTTCCCGTTGGGATTGGTGACGATGACCTCGTTTGTGTTCGGATTCTTGACGTTGACAACGGCCCCGCCAACATCGGCCTCTTTGTTGGCGATTGTCCGGTTGGACGCGTCATGGGCGCCCTTGCTAGCCTTTGTGACATCGGCTCTCTGACCGAGGCGGTACCGGCGGTTTGCCTCGCGGCGGGGAGCTGGAAGAAAGCTTTCTTTCAGCCAGTTCCACAAGGCGTCATTCAGGATAATCTGCGATTTCTTGATGTCCAGGTGAAAGGCCTCGTCCAGCCTGTGATCGAATGAAAACTCGACACGAAGGAGCGTGCTGTGCGGCTCCTGCTGAAACATGCCAAGCCAGTCTGCCGAATGGATGAGACGTTCCTGCCGGTAGATATACATACCTTGCCGGTCTGAAGAGAGCCTTGCGGCCTTCGCCATCTCCTCGGTGGGAAATTCTTCACGACGCGGCAGAATGAAAGCGCGCACGGTGAACGGTGCGTCAGGACCCTTCACCGTGATTGTGTCCTGCACCAGCAGTTCCGAGAGACCCTGCTGGAAAGGGTCCCATGCGATAACCGGGTACCCATCGAGCACGATGATGACATTGCGTGCACGTTTATCATTCGGATCGAGAAAACGCTGATAGGTAGCGCCGAGGTGCTCCCGAAGCTGTTCAATCCTCTTTTGCAGGGCCTTTTTGGCCGGCGCGCCTTCAGGAGCCTGATAGTCTTTCATCAGGCGATCGATCTTGGTCCAGAGGACGACGGTGCCGGACTTCTCGGGAGCGATCTTGTTGAGATGCTCCAGCGCTTCGGGGTCAGGGCTGTCTGATAGCAGAAGTTCCCACTTCTTGGCATGCGTGACGTGCTCAAGGTCCCATGTCGCCATCAGAGTCGGATCGGCGCCGTTCTTTCGCGAGATGACGCTCAGGCATTCACAGAATGCCGTAGATGCCGTCTTAAGGCCGAGTCCATATTTACCGAGGCTTGCCGGGTCTGGCCGCTTGGGTGATCCGTATTGCATCGCCTCGAGAAGGCCGGTCCGATCCATCCCAGTGCCGTCATCTGCAATGGAAACCCGGAGCTTTCCGCGAAAATCCATCGTCACGCGTATGTCGACAATGTTCGCCTGGGCAGCGATCGAATTGTCGACGAGGTCCGCAATAGCAGTTTCAAAATTGTAGCCGGTATCGCGCAGACCCGCCATGGTCCGGCCGGGGTCCGGCGGAGAATTGATGTTTTCAACGTGCGACATGCTACCTCTCAGATATCGATAATCCGCCAGCCGGAGCCAAGCTCAAGGACATTTCCGGGAGCGGTGACTGACCGCTCGCGGCGAAAGGATACGGAATATCCGTCGTTTTCGTCATGACTAAGGACAACCTCATCCCCGACCGCCAGACCGGAGTCACGGATATATTTCGTCATCCGCGTGAGACGATACTCATTCCGCGTCTTACCGAAAAGCTTATTGTTGTAGTAAATGAAAGCGAATTCCCAGTTGAGACCATCTGAATCCTGAAAAGTCAGGTGAACGCGCGGGTTGTATTTCTTCGCGTCAAGCGCTGGGAAGAAGGCAAGGAGCTTGCTGTCCCGGGGCACGAGAATGCCAGCCTGATGACCCCCGGTCTCTCCCGTGTCGTTTGCGCTCAAAATCTTGGAAATCGACCGGATGTCGCTCATGCAGTCAATTTCCCACGCAAGGGGGACGATTGCAATGCGGCCAGAATGTCGGCGTAGTCGTTCTCGGCTCCCCGGACGCCCACGATCGCACTCGACGAAATCTGCCGCTTACGCTCGACCCGTGCATTGACCACATCCTCGACCGTGCCGGCACAGAACATTCGTCGAACTGTTACAGGTCGGGTCTGTCCGCGCCGGTGTGCTCGCGCTGAAGCCTGGTCTTCCAGTGCGGGATTCCATTCGAGGTTATAGTGGATGACGTGATTAGCGGCGGTGATGTTCAGCCCGGAGCCGCCCGCTTTGGGATTGAGCACAAGAACCGCGGCTCCCTCGATGCGGGAGAAATGATCGATCAGCGGCTGACGTGCATCGACTTCGAGGCGACCATCCAACGTGTACGCCTCAAGGCGCAGCTGATCTCGGACGGAATGGGCGATTCTGTCGGCCATGCCATTGTACGATGTGAAGACAATCGCCTTTTCACCGGATGCACCGATTTCAGTCAGGATTTCGAGGAGCCGCTGGAATTTTGAGAACTCGACGGTCGGTAGGTCTTCTTCCGAATCCACAAGTGATGGATGGGCGCAGTACTGCCTGAGGCTGGTCAGTGAAACCAGCGTAGCCGCCGCACCGTACTTCTCCACGATTTCCGCTCGGATACGCTCATATTCTGACGCTTCGCTCTCCGTCAGTTCGATGGCCTCCGGAATATCGATACGCTGGGGCAGATCGGTTGCTACATCAGCAACGCGCCGTCGCAGCATCAGCGGCGAAATGACGGGCTCGAGAATTGCAGCACCCTCGGGAGTGTCGTCATACGCTTTCCTGAATGAACCGATGTCGCCGAGATATCCCGGCACCGCAAAATCCATGATCGACCACAGGTCAGTCAGCCGGTTTTCCACTGGTGTGCCTGTCATCGCGAGCCCGACTGCACGCGGAATTTCTTTCAGGCATCGCGTGCGAAGGGCATCCGGATTTTTGATGTTCTGGGCCTCATCAGCGATGATCACACTCCACGCTATCGACTTCAAAAGGGAGAGATCGCGGATGACCGTGTCATACGACGCGATAACCACATTGTAGCCGGAAAGTTCGGCCGGTCTGCCCGTGCGAAGCGACCCGTGATGCTTCAGAACGGCAAGGTCCGGAGCAAACTTTGCGAGTTCGCGTTTCCAGTTCTCGAGTAGCGAGCCTGGGGCGACAACCAGGACATCCTGTAAGGCAGAGCCGGTGCCTGGGTCACGAACTGCACTGATGATCTGTAGGGTCTTTCCAAGCCCCATTTCGTCGGCCAGCAGACCGCCCAGGCGTTCACGCATGATGAAGCGCAGCCAGCGCCAGCCGCCGGCCTGATAATTGTAAAGATTTGCGCGGATGCCGTCCGGAGCCGGTCCGGCCTTCCCGGCCAAGGCAACGGCATCGAGCGCACCCGTCGACATCCTGTCGATTACTGGCCCGTTCCGGAGAGCGGCCTCTCGCAGTCCGAGGACCTCGCGCAGGCTTTTTGGATTTTGTCCCGGACGGACCGAACCTAGCAGACTGCTTAGCTCATCAATGTTTTCGGGAAGCAGGGGATACCAAGTATCTTCAACGATCACGTGACCATGAATAACGGCTTCTGCCGACACCATGAATGTGTGACCGCCCTGCGTGCGGAGTTCGTAAGTCAGGCGGGGCAGTACGCCCTCCGCGGGATCGTTCATCACAATCGAAAGTGATGCCGGGTAGCGCGAAAACGTCAGCGCCGCCGCGGCGCCACTCTTCCCTGCCTGCAAATCGGGCCAAGGGGCATCGTTCTCGATGACGGCACGATAGATCTCATCGGCTGTTACGTCAGCGATGCCCGAGCTTTCCGCGATTTTGAGGAAGCCGTTATCAAGAATCCATTTTCTCACGCGACACCCCGTATCTCGGAACTTCCCGTGGTGCTTTGGATCCAGCGGTGCGTACGTTCAATGGTTTCATTGATGCCAATCCTTGTCGGACCGCGGATTGCGCATTCCCATATCGTGAGGTGCCGCCAGCCCTTGGCAACAAGCTGTGCCCTGACCAATTCGTCGCGTGCACGATTGCGATCGATCTTCGTCTGCCAGAATTCCGGTCGTGTGGATGGAAGTCGGTAGAGATGGCAGTCATGGCCATGCCAGAAGCAGCCATTGATGAAAATGGCGGCCCGCCGTGATGGCAGCGCGATATCAGGCTTGCCTGGAATGCCGGTTGAGTGCAGACGATAACGAAAGCCGCGAGCGTGCAGGGCCTTTCGGATCAGAATTTCGGGTTTCGTATCCTTACCCCTGATGCCGGACATCATCCGGCTTCTGGTTTCCTCGCTTACGATATCAGGCAACGGCTTTCGTCCGTCCTTTCTTGGCTGCTGGCTTTGCATCGCTGACTATCCACGGCATCATGTGTTCGGCGACGGCTTTGACGACGGGAACAGCGACCGCATTTCCAAACTGCCTGTAGGCCTGCGTATCGGAGACGAGTATCTTGAAAGTATCGCCGGGACGCTCAAAGCCCATCAGTCTTGCACATTCGATTGGCGTGAGACGGCGGGGGTTTTTTCGCTTCTGGCGAATTAGAATTTCGGAACCATCCTTATGATAGCGAGCTGAAAGAGTGCGAGCGACATCGCCCGGACCGAAAAGCCCGAAGCCAAACCCGTTTCCCTTCTCGCGGTGCTTTTCCGCGTAAGCTTGAAGATAACTCCACAGATTGTCCGAAAGCGTGTAGCGGTCCGATACCTTGCCTTTCGGGCCAACCAGGACCGCCCCATCAGCTTCCTCTGAACCATCCTCCGGATGAAGAATGGACCCAAGTGTGGGGTTCATGCGCTGAGGGGGAAGGACGAGCGTCGAAAAGTCAAAATCATTCTTATCCCGGAATCCGGCGATAAAGACGCGCTCCCTGTGCTGGGGCACCCAGGAGCGTGCATCAATGACTCTTGTCTGGACGTGGTAGCCAAGATCCTCCTGAAGTGTCTTCATGATCACATCGAAGGTGCGTCCATGATCATGGCTTTTCAGATTCTTTACATTCTCAAGGAGGAAAGCCTTGGGTCGATGATACTGTATCAGCCGTGCAACATCGAAGAACAGCGTTCCCTGCACGTCACACTGAAAGCCGTGGGGCCTCTTAAGCGCGTTCTTCTTTGACACACCTGCCAGTGAGAATGGCTGACAGGGAAATCCAGCCAGTAAGAGATCGTGAGCGGGAACCTCGTCGGCCTCTACCAGCGTGATATCGCCCGCTAGGTCGTGATTGAGATTATAGTTGGCTCGGTAGGTAACCTGGGAGAACCGGTCCCATTCGGAGGTGAATACGCATTCTCCGCCTAGAGGCTCGAACGCTCGGCGAAACCCACCGATGCCGGCGAACAGATCAACAAACGTGAACGACGCCTCTCGCTCTGCCTTCCGCTTACCGGCCATCGTGTGCAGAAGGTCAATTGCGGGCTTTAGCGGCGCAGTTACTCCCTCTTCCCATCTGTACACAGTTCTCTCGGATCTCCCCATCCGGTCGGCCACGTCGCGTCTTGATAAACCCGCGCGTAGGCGGAGATCGGTGAAGGAACTCATTCGGAACCTCGGAGAAAAATGGCTGGCGCTGGGAATCTTTCTGACATTCTGTCACATGAACAAAATGCCAACAACCATGAACTGAGCTTGCTAACCGAATTCGGCCGAAGGCCGGTTCGGCCCCCGAAACGCATTCCGTCACATTATCCCGAGAGCGGCTTTGACGAAGTCAATGGTCTTCGGATTGTAGACGCGCCTGACGCAGTCCGCGTACGTCGCGCCCGCGACAGCTCCGAGTTCGTCCGGGTAAAGGATGTACATTGGACCGACGAGTTCAAGAATCTTGCACGACACCAAATGGTCAAGGATCCGCTGACCCGATCCTTTGGTCATCCGGCCACTCTCGATCTTCCCTTGGTACCTGGCCAGCTCGCCCTTGCTGTGCGAGCGGAAGGCGATGACGAATTTACGAAAGCGCCGAAGCCCCTCGACGATCCGCTGATCGTCGACCGGCGATGGATCAGAAGCAAATGCGGTCCACGGATAACTTCGCACTCCCGGCCATGATGCAGCTAGCGACGCACCCGACCTTACCGTAGGCATTGAGGCGCTGTCCGCACCCACGAAGGTTGCTGCTTCCAGAAAAACAACCTGCTGACCCGTGCGCGAGGGTTCTACAATCAGCCGGTCTGCAGAAATGATCAGGCCTTCGCACTGGATTGAAACCGGTGCGACTAATATTGCTTCCTTCCCTTGGCCGATCTCTACATTGGCTTCAGATGCGGCAATCTCAATATCTTCGATATAGCTGCCGAGCTTAAGCGGTGACGAATAGTCGGTCTCAAATTTCAGCGCACGTGAGCGTTCGTAGCCCTTGGGTGCAAACGTAATTTCCACCTCTGCTCGAAGAGACGGTCCCTCGCCGCCGTCGGCATCCTCAACGAGCAGACTGGCACTGTCACCGAGCGCAAGCCTCGCGCGCAGCGACGCGTACACGATGCCCACATGGTCAGGTGGGAGAAACACGCTCTCGGCCGGATCGAGTACATAGAATTCCGCGAGGAAGGGATTGGCGGCAGCGCCGCGTGCCAGTTCTCTCGCGACAACCTGGTCCGCAATGGCTGGATTTTTCAAGGCATGAGTGGCAATCATGGCCTCGAACACAACGGATGAGGCGCTGTGAAGCGATTTCAGGAACGGGTGTTCGGCCACCCAAGTGTTGAGAGCGTCGGCATAGGTCTGTTCGTCCTTGGGCGTTAGCGCCGGCAGAGCAGGTGCCGGGCAACCATACAACCTCGATGCTAGATGCCCCAGCTGTTCGCTCGGGCTATACAACTGCTCACGCACAGACGCGTTCTCGAATGCTAGCGTGTCAAGCTTCCCGCGCTCGCGTTCGAGAATGGCATTGGCCACGGTGAGAAGCGTTACGGGCTGCTCGCCGCTTTCCAGCCTCGCGACAAGCACGGCGGGATTCTTCTCTGCGTTGACGTGATCTGCAACCGCCTGAAGGACGGGAGCGTAGCCAGCGAAGCGGTCGCCGTCGCCTTTCGTCTGTTCTCGCAGCCTGCCGAGAATAAGTTGCAGCGCTTCGCGTTCCGTTACCGATACCTGCTTCTCCGGCCGTTTCGCCTGCAACGCCGCGACGGCAAATTCAACGGAGGTTTCGAGATCGTAGTAGCCAACCTCAAGAATGGCAGGATCTTGGCCCTTTTCGGCTAGGATCAACCAAGCATCCTGTACGGCTCCAGTCCTGCCAAAGAGCACGACGGGCATTTTTCTGCCTTTCGCGAGCTCGGCCACGTCGCCAAGAAACGCCTCAAAAGCCTCCTGAGTTACGCGAATACGCGCTTCGTCGAGACCGTCGATCAGTAGAGCAACACTGTCAGCCGTCCACGATGGGAAAAGTGCAGCCTTTGCAAGACCGCCGGTAATCGAGTTGCCACCAACCGGCTCGGATTTGGCAAGATCTACGTATACCGCTCCGGTTTCGAATGCGATCTGACGGGCAAGCGTTGACTTGCCCACTGCGCCCGGCGCCGACACGAGAATGACGCCAGAGTTCAACGCGGCATCGCTAGCCCCAAGGTCGCTCGGCGAGAGCGGGGCTTCTTTGAAGCCGGGCAGGCCGGCACTCGGGAAGCTCCAGCCGGCGACCAGCGGGTCGGCTGACCGAGCGGTGCCGGCCAGTCTGGCCCGCCAGAATAGGTCAATTGTGAAATCGATCATGATTCGTGCACGATGAACGTTGGAGGTTACTTCACCGCGATTGGCGGATGATGCAAGCTATTTGAACTCCTACGCTCGACGAAACATGGCCAACCCTTCACAGGTTTCCGAATTTCCGGACCTTGGCGGCAAGTGGACGAAAGCTGCGGGGTTCATGAGCCGTGCATTCCAGGGCACACCTCAGGCTTGGCCGTAGCCTGCCACTTAGCTTCTCGGTGTTCTGTACTCTACTCCGATTGCTGGATAGACAATTCTCTTAGGCATAATGCCGCTGAAGGAGTGGCCCTCATTCATAATGACCCACGGGGCCATGGCCCTTGGCGTCGTTGCGCGAAAGCCGGGAAGGCTTTCGAAGCCCTGCGTATTTTCCAAGTATGGATACACCGCGAACTTCACTATGTCTTCGATCTCTAAATAGTAAGCGACGCGGGAGTGCACGCGCCCGAACGCAATACGCCCACAAGAGACTTTCGTATCGCCTCGCCTCTGTACTATATCGAAGTGATTGTGCGTGTTTACCAGTCGGGCATTAAAATTTGCCGCTTTACCGATGTATGCTATGCGGGGCCTGCCTTGTTGTCTCCAATGCTTTCTCACAAAGGCATAAACGCCACCGTGTCCAGCCCATCCCGCTGGTACTGGAAAAGCGCGGTCGTCGGGGTCCCACACGGTTGGTTCGGACCAAGTGATCGTTGCTAGTTTATAGTAATTGCGGCCGGCGTATCCGGTCACGTCGTGATAGTCTGCACCTAAATCGAGCAACTTCACGGAATGTTCCCCCTACCTATTCGGCTCAGCAGCAAAAAGCAGCCGGCCACCGTGCTCTGAGCTCACACCCTAGGCACTCTTAGGTGCGAGAGGCTGTGCGGGCAAGTAGACGTCGAGGCTCAAGGGCGAGTGAGTCAATCCGTTGGTGACGAAAGCGGAACGGTAACATGCGGCGGCCTAGGACCGGATCATGCGCCTCGATACTGCACAACCCATTTTTTAGCTGGTGCAGTTTCTCCGCTTGCGTCGAAGTCGCTTCCGCAGGTTTTTCTGTTACATTGATGAGTTTTAGTCGTTTACGACGTTATCGGTGGCCAACATGCTTTCCGAGCTACGCAAGTACCGGCTCGGCATCGTTGCCGCCCATCAGTACCTTATCAGTACCTCTACCAACCTGACTCCGATGTTCGGCATGCCATGCGCGGCAACGCGGGCACCATGATATCATCCAGGCTGGGAGCTGAGGATGCGACCTATTTGTCGCGAGAGTTTGGGCAAGGGATTGCCGAACACGACCTAATCAACTTGCCCAATCACAATCTGCCTCAAGCTGGTGATCGATGGCATGCCATCCAAGCCCTTCAGCTCCGAAACCTTGGCACCTAACTGATCCTCTCCCCGGCTCATTCCTTCACCGCCGGGCTCAACGATTGAGCCTGGCGGAACAGAGAAGGAGCATCGAGATGCGTTCTTTACTTTCTGAGTCAGAGCGTATTCGAATCTTGAACGATCAACTGCGCCAGTTGGATGTCGGTGATATCGTCGTCGTCTCCTGCGGATTGGCGGCGCTCGATCGAGAGGTGTGGCCAGAAGTCATTGTTGCAGTTGCGGCCTTCAAGGCTTCGATCAGAACAATGATTCTTATGGGGAGCACGACTGCGCATGGTCGACGTGGGCGGCCTCAGCATCATATGGAAGATCGATTACTTTGACCGGACACTACTGCGCCATGCAGAGGATCCCGCCGACCCTCTCGGGACGCGCCGCGTGATGACTATCATGCTTGAGGAAGAGTACTAATTGATACCAGGCACCCTCGATCGAGGGTGCCGCTTTTTGGTAGCAAAGATCGCGCTCCTTTCGTGTTTCGACCGCACATCTCGCCTTGCGGTCGTCTTCGAGACTGTAATAATGGCAGCAATGGCTGTGCGGACGGGGAGGATACCATGACGCGAATAGCTCCAGCTCCTGTAAGAGAAAATTCCAACTCTAAAAGCTGGATCGTTGGTGCGATTTTCGGAGCTATCACACTACTCGGCCTGTTCACCTTCGCCTATTTGGCTGGAACAAGCGATCAGCAGTTTATTTGCAAGAGTTTCCAGCTTCTCGCAGCCGTCTTTTCACTCGGTGCTTCGCTGACGGCGGTCTTTCTTGGCGGCGCTGCTGCGGCTGAAGGTGGGATCAACGGTGGCTTTTCGATCCGATTTGGCCTGACAGGCGGCGTCGCCGTTCTGGTCATTATGTTTGTCATCTTCTCATATTTTCAACCGACCTGCTCGACGACGTTGAGTGGAGACATTCGCACACGCATAACAAACGCCTTGACCACCATTGGGTCGATCCAGGACAATCTGGGCAACGCCTCAAAGTATGCACAAGCTGCTGCAGATAATTATAGCGATTCAAAGACGTGCGCCCAGCATGGCGGGGAAGCGAAGGGCTTTGTGATGTCGGCGGCCACTGGTACTCAAAGTGTTCAAGCTGATCTCACGCAGGCACTCGGTCAGCTCCCAAAGAGCAACTAGGCCTTCGCGACGGGGCGACGGTGCCGATGGCGATGAACGAGGAAGTCCGCCAAATCGTTGCCATTCTGGACGAGGAGGGGTTTGGTGCCCGCGCCGCTGCCGCGATCGTCTCGATCGCTCCCGGCAGATCGACGCCGAAGGGCGCGAGCCGCGCCCCAGTGAATTCGCAATAGGCCCGCGCCCGCGCTTGGACGACGGTCAGAAAGGGCGTTGGGCGATGGTGAAGTTCGTCCAAAGCCGTCCGTCACGCTGATCGCGGCAATCATCAGAACAGGTCCCATAGCGAAACCAGATTCTGTAGATATATTGTAGATCAGCCGTTTTCCTGAACCTTGTAGGATCGGCTAAGTCTTTGATGCCCTTCCCGAGAGATGGGTGACAGTTCATTCCGGATAGATGGGTTACACTTTCGGCCCTTTGCGAGGAGAGCAA
>NZ_VFTM01000062.1:0-12936 GCF_006439555.1 Mesorhizobium sp. B3-1-6
ATCCCCAAAAATCAGCGTTGAATCTGATTTGCCGGCCCGTGGGAATCCCAATTCCTTAAATCGTCACTACGGCCTAGAGCAATTCCAGGAAAAGTGTGAGCGGTTTTCCGTCCGGAATTGCGGTAAAATAAGAAGATAGTGCGTTTCGCCGTTTCCGTGAAACGGTGAAACGCACTAAGCCGCTACCTTCAAGCCGCCTGTCCGGCGCGCTTCTTCTCGATCTGTCCGATCGCATCGACCACCGCGTCGAAGGTCAGCATGGTCGAGGCATGGCGCGCCTTGTAGTCGCGCACCGGCTCCAGATATTTGAGGTCGGCGAAACGGCCTTCCGGCGGCGCGCCGTTCTCCTTGAGCATCTTCAGCATGGTTTCGCGCACGGCGCGCAATTCGTCGGCGCGGGCGCCGACCACATGCTGGGCCATGATAGACGACGAGGCTTGGCCGAGCGCGCAGGCCTTCACGTCATGGGCGAAATCGGTCACCACGTCGCCATCCATCTTGAGGTCGACGGTAACGGTCGAGCCGCACAATTTGGAATGCGCCCTGGCTGTCGCGTCGGCATCGTCGAGCCGGCCGATCCGCCCTATGTTCCCGGCGAAACCGAGAATTTTCGCATTGTAGACGTCGTCGATCATATTTTTCCAATCCGTCGCCGCCGAGCGAACAGGCTTTGCCGCTCTCGCGTCTTCCTTTCGCGCCGCCAGAACCATATATAATAATCGCAGTCGGGCATCGACAAGGCGACGACAAGCCGCTGTCCTTGCCCATATGTTCACGCCGCTTGCGGGATGGAAATGGGCGATTTTCACCCAAAAGGTCGTGGTCCGTTCAACTCGTCCCACCTTTGAGTGGGACTACGGGAGACGCCTTTATGGATGCCGTCATCAAGAAAATCATGCCCCCGTCCGAATATCTGGACAAGCCCGTCACCGATCGTCCGAGCGAGGCTGAGGTCGAAGCCGCCGTGCGTACGCTTTTGCGTTGGACCGGCGACAATCCGGACCGCGAAGGCCTGATCGACACGCCAAAGCGTGTCACCAAAGCCTTCCGCGAAATGTTCAACGGCTATGACATGTGCCCGGCCGACGAGCTTGGCCGCACCTTCGAGGAAGTCGCCGGCTATGACGATCTCGTCATCGTCAGGGACATAAAGTTCCATTCGCATTGCGAGCACCACATGGTGCCGATCATCGGCAAGGCGCATGTCGGCTATCTGCCGGACGGCAAGGTCGTCGGCCTGTCGAAGATCGCGCGCGTCGTCGACATCTTCGCGCATCGCCTGCAGACCCAGGAGGCGATGACGGCGCAGATCGCCGGCGTCATCCAGGACGTTCTCAACCCGCGCGGCGTCGCCGTCATGCTCGAAGCCGAGCATATGTGCATGGCCATGCGCGGCATCCGCAAGCAGGGCTCGACCACGCTGACCTCGACCTTCACCGGCGTCTTCAAGGACACGCCCGAGGAACAGGTCCGCTTCGTCACCATGGTACGCGCCGGCTGATTTGCCGGCCGTCGCCTGCCCGAACATACAAGGACCGGCGATGTCGGCAGTCGAATTCCTAAAAGCTTCGTCAGACAAGAAGGCGCTGGAGGAAGGCACCGTTCTTTCTCCGCGCTTCGATGCGGCAGGCCTCGTCACCGTCGTCGTCACCGATGCCGGCGACGGCATGCTCTTGATGGTCGCGCATATGAACGCCGAGGCGCTGGCGCTGACGCTCGAGACCGGGATCGCCCACTACTGGTCGCGCTCACGCAACGCGCTGTGGAAGAAGGGCGAGACCTCGGGCAATTTCCAGCACGTCGTCGAGATGCGCACGGATTGTGACCAGGACGCGATATGGTTGCGCGTCAAAGTGTTGGGTCACGACGCAACCTGTCACACCGGCAGACGTTCCTGCTTTTATCGGACGGTGGGGCTGAACGACGGCAAGACGACGCTTGTCGACGACGGCAGCAGACCGCTGTTCGATGCGGACCATACGTATCGGAAGCCGGTGTGAACCATTCAATATTCACAAACCACTCATATTCACTATTCTCAAATATCCTTGCGGTAGAAGGGATATGGGACAAGGGAGATCGTGATGCTCGAATGGGCGTCATTGCGCAGCAGACCTGACGTTCGGGAGGCCAACGGCCCCGCATCGTCCGGCGGCGCGTCTGACCCGAAGCCAGACAGGAAAGCCGGTATCTCGCTGGCGCTCGGCGGCGGATGCGCCCGCGGCTGGGCCCATATCGGCGTGCTGCGCGCGCTTGACGAGGCCGGCATCGAAGTATCGATGATCGCCGGCACCTCGATCGGCGCGCTGGTAGGCGGCTGCTACCTTGCCGGCAAGCTCGACGAACTGGAAGAATTCGCCAGAAGCCTGACCAAGCGGCGCATTTTCGGCCTTCTCGATCTCAATCTTCGCGGCAGCGGCCTGTTCGGCGGCATGAGGCTCGATCAGCGCCTGCGCGAGCACCTCGACGGCGCCCGTTTCGAGGATCTGGCGAAGCCCTTCGTCGCCGTCGCGTCTGAAATCCGCACCGGCCATGAGATATGGCTGTCGAGCGGCTCGCTCGTCACCGCCATGCGCGCCTCCTATGCGCTGCCGGGCGTCTTCGAGCCGGTGGCCTGCAACGGCCGCATGCTGGTCGACGGCGCGCTGGTCAATCCGGTGCCGGTCTCGGTCTGCCGCGCCTATGAGCAGCCGCTCGTCGTGGCCGTCAACCTGCATTACGACCTGTTCGGCCGCGCCGCCGTCATCAAGCACAGCGCCGGCGAACTGCTCGTCGAGAACGACGCGCCGCGCCCCGGCCAGGTCAATCCCCAATCACACCAGACCCGCCTTGGTATCACCGGCGTCATGGTCGAGGCCTTCAACATCATCCAGGACCGGATTTCGCGCGCCAGGCTCGCCGGCGATCCGCCGGACATGTCGCTGCAGCCCAAGCTCAGCCATATCGGCCTGACGGAATTCCATCGCGCCGACGAGGCGATCAGCCTCGGCTACCAGGCGACGAAGTCCCAGATCAACGAACTGACCCGGCTGCAGACCGTTCTGGTCTGAATTCCCCCTATTGCGTCGTTAATGCATGTCGCGCAAAAGTGTGCAGCGGTTTTGCGACAACGACATGCATCAAGCAACGACCTAAAGCGCGTCGCCTGAATCCGCTTCAGCGCGACGCGCTTTAAGCCAGCGCCGCATCGCTGATGCGAAACTGCACCGTGCGGTTGCCGTTCCAGTAATTGCCCGAGAGCGAACCGGCGATATGCACGGTCCTGCCCCTGTTTTTGAACAGGAATTCACCGAGCGCGGTGTCGACGGCACGGAACGCCATGGCCTGGATTTTGCCGCCGCTTTGCGACTGCAGGTCAACGCGGATGTGGTTGGTGCCGATCGCGCGCGCGTCGGCCAGCCGATGGCGAGGCAGCACGAACACCGGTGCGATGTGTCCGGCGCCGAACGGCCCGGCTTTCTCCAGCGCGTCGAGCAGCGCGATGGTGGCGCCCTCGGCGGCCAAGGCGCCATCGATCGCCAGACTCTCCTCGTTCTGCAGCCGGAACACGTCGGCCGCGGCGCGCTCCTCGAAGAAGGCGCGCAGTTCGCCTAGCTTGGCGCGCTCGACGGTGATGCCCGCCGCCATTGCGTGGCCGCCGCCCTTGACGATCAGCCCGGCCTCGGCCGCCTCGCGGACCAGCCGGCCGAGATCGAAGCCGGTCACCGAACGGCCGGAGCCCGTGCCGATGCCGGTCGAATTGAACGCGATGGCAAAGGCAGGCCGGCGCGCATAATCCTTGAGCCGCGAAGCAATCAGCCCGACGATCCCCGGATGCCAGGTGTTGCTGGCGGTGACGATGACCGCCGGGCCGTTGCCGCCGGCAAGCTCCGCATCAGCCTCGGCGCGCGCCTGCGCCAGCATCTCCTGCTCCATCTGCTGCCGTTCCTGGTTCAGCCGGTCCAGCGTCTCGGCAATCCCTGTCGCCTCGACGGGATCGTCGGTGGCCAAAAGCCGGCTGCCGAGCGCGGCATCGCCGATGCGGCCGCCGGCATTGATGCGCGGGCCGATCAGGAAGGACAGATGGAAAGTGTTGATCGGCTCGCCGATGCGTGAAACCCGCGCCAGCGCCGCCAGCCCCTCGTTCTTCTGCTGGCGCGCCACCTGCAGCCCCTTGACCACGAAGGCCCGGTTGACCCCGGTGAGCGGCACCACGTCGCAGACCGTCGCCAGCGCCACCAGGTCGAGCATTGAAAGCAGATCGACCGGCGCGGCGTCCGGCAGCCTCGCGCGCAGCACCTTCGCCGTCTGGACAAGACACAGGAAGACGACGCCTGCGGCGCACAGATGCCCCTGCCCCGACAGGTCGTCCTCGCGATTGGGGTTGACCACGGCTTCCGCGGCCGGCAGCGGGCCGCCGACCTGGTGATGGTCGAGCACCACGACATCGGCGCCGGCCTCTCTGGCCGCGTCGATCGAGGTCGCGCTGTTGGTGCCGCAGTCGACGGTGACGATCAGCTTCGCGCCGCGCGAGATCAGCTCCCGCATCGCTTCCGGATTGGGTCCGTAGCCTTCGAAGATGCGGTCCGGGATGTAGATTTCCGACGGCACTGAAAAATGCGTGAGAAAGCGCTTGATGAGCGCCGACGATGCCGCGCCGTCGACGTCATAGTCGCCGAAGATCGCCACTTTCTCGCGGGCGACGATCGCACCGGCCAGCCTCGCCGCCGCTTTCTCCATATCGGTCAGCGATGCCGGGTTCGGCAGAAGCTCGCGAATGGTCGGATCGAGGAAACGCTCGGTCTGCTCCACGCTGACGCCGCGCCCGGCAAGCACCCGCGCCACGATATCCGGCACGCCACGGCCTTGCGCGATCGCGAGCGCGGCCATGTCCTGCCGCTCGGTCAGCCGGTGTTCCCAGGAAACACCGGTCGCCGACTGCCTGACATCGAGGAAGAACCGTTTCTCGCCGGTCATGCGACGCGCCGTCTGCACATCATTGCTGCGCAGATATCAACATGCGACGTCCAGAGCAATTGCGGGGAAGCGAGCAATCCGGGGAAAGGTGTGGAACGTTTTCCCCGGATTGCGGCAAAAGCGCTCGGGCTAAGCGAAATCAGAACTTATCCAGATCCTGGTGCCTGGCCTTGATCTCGCGCACCGTGCGCGAGGACGAGCGCAGCACGATGGTGTGGGTGGTGATGAAGGTGCGGCCGAATTTCACCCCGTCGAGCAGGTTGCCGTCGGTGACGCCGGTCGCCGCGAACAGCACGTCGCCGCGCGCCATGTCCTGGGCGCGGTAGATCCGCTTCGGGTCGGAAATGCCCATCTTCTGCGCCCGCGCCACCTTTTCCGGCGTGTCGAGGATCAGCCGGCCCTGCATCTGTCCGCCGGTGCAGCGAAGTGCGGCCGCCGCCAGCACGCCTTCCGGCGCGCCGCCGGTGCCGAGATAGATGTCGATGCCGGTCTCGTCCGGATCGGTGGTGTGGATGACGCCGGCGACATCGCCGTCGCCGATCAGCCGGATCGCCGCACCCGTGGCGCGCACGGCGTCGATCAGCTTGGCGTGACGCGGCCGGTCGAGGATGCAGGCGGTGATGTCGGAAACGGCCACGCCCTTGGCCCTGGCCAGATTGGCGAGGTTCTCGGCTGGCGAGGCGTCGATGTCGATCAGGCCTTCCGGATAGCCGGGACCGATGGCGATCTTGTCCATGTAGACGTCCGGCGCGAACAGCAGGCTGCCCTTCTCGGCAATGGCGATGACGGCCAGAGCGTTGGGCAGGTTCTTGGCGCAAATCGTCGTACCTTCGAGCGGATCGAGCGCGATGTCGACGGCCGGACCTTTGCCGGTGCCGACCTCCTCGCCGATATAGAGCATCGGCGCCTCGTCGCGCTCGCCTTCGCCGATCACCACCGTGCCCTTGATGGCCAGCCGGTTGAGCTCCTGGCGCATGGCGTCGACCGCCACCTGGTCAGCTGCCTTCTCGTCACCGCGCCCGCGCAGCCTTGCCGCCGCGACCGCCGCCCGCTCGGTGACGCGCACGACTTCCATGGTAAGGATCCGGTCGAGGCCGGCGGCGATGTTCTGGGCTATATTCATGAACGGGCATTCCTCGTGAAACTCAGCCTCCCGCCAGAGGCGCGCTTCTTCTGGCAAAGCTCCATGACAACGGCAAGACTTGCCCCCTCAATTTTTGAAACGACAGCAAAATCAATCGATTGAAGATGAAATCGGACTTGGCTATTCCGCCCGCTCGATGCGGATCACCTGCGGCTTGTCGGTCAGATGACCGTCCTTGGTAATGCCTTCGACGGCCTTGCGCACCGCCGCTTCCGTCGTCTCGTGGGTAACGAGGATGACGGTCTTCTGCGCCTGCGTTTCCGGGCCGGCCGCCTGCTGGACGATCGATTCCAGCGAGATGTCGTTGTCGGCCATGCGTTTGGCGATGGCCGCGAAGACGCCGGTGCGGTCATGCACGGTCAGCCGGATGAAATAGCCGCCGGCATGGCTGCGCATCCGCGCCTTCTTGTAGGGCTTCAGTTCCTTCGCCGGCCAGCCGAAGACCGGGCCGTGCTGGAAGCCCGGCCGGCTCTTGGCGATGTCGGCGATGTCGCCGACGACCGCCGAAGCGGTGGCATTGCCGCCCGCGCCCGGACCCGAGAGCAGGAGCTCGCCCAGGATATCGGTCTCGATCGCCACCGCGTTGGTGACGCCATGCACCTGCGCGATGACCGAAGCCGTCGGCACCATGGTCGGGTGCACGCGCTGTTCGATGCCGCTGTCGGTGCGCTGCGCAACGCCGAGCAGCTTGATGCGGTAGCCAAGATCGCCCGCCGCGCGGATATCGGCCTGGGTGATGTTGGAGATGCCTTCCATATAGATGTCGCCGGCGGCGATCCTGGTGCCGAAGGCAAGGCTGGTCAGGATCGACAATTTGTGTGCCGTGTCATGGCCTTCGATATCGAAGGTCGGATCGGCTTCGGCATAGCCGAGCCGCTGCGCGTCCTTCAGGCAGGCGTCGAAGGCGATGCCTTCGGCTTCCATGCGGGTCAGGATGTAGTTGCAGGTGCCGTTGAGGATGCCGAAGACACGGGTCACCGCGTTGCCCGCCATCGCCTCTCGCATCGTCTTGATGACCGGGATGCCGCCGGCCACCGCCGCCTCGTAGTTGAGCAGCACGCCCTTCTTCTCGGCGACCTCGGCAAGCGCCACGCCATGCTTGGCAAGCAGCGCCTTGTTGGCGGTCACGACATGGCGCCCGGCCTCGAGCCCCGCCTTCACCGACAGCCGCGCCGGCCCCTCGTCGCCGCCGATCAGTTCGACGAAGACGTCGATATCGGCCCGCTCGGCCATCTTGACCGGATCGTCGAACCATTTCGCGGCGCTGAGATCGATGCCGCGGTCGCGTTTCGGATCGCGGGCCGAAACGGCGGTCACGACGATGTCGCGACCGCACTGCCGGGTAAGCTCGGCCGCCTTGTCGCGCAGCACGCGCGCCACCGAGGCGCCTACCGTGCCGAGACCGGCAATTCCAACGCGCAACGCTTCAGCCATGTCCGGCGACGCCCCTCAAACTTGCAAAAAATGTCAGGTGCAAAAAATGTCAGGCAACTCAACGACGAGCGGCTAAAGGCACCACATTGTTGGGCTGCTTGGCGGTGGTCGCGAGGAACTTCTTGATGTTGCGAGCGGCCTGGCGGATCCGGTGCTCGTTCTCGACCAGCGCCACGCGTACATAGTCGTCGCCATGCTCGCCGAAGCCGACACCCGGTGCCACCGCGACATCCGCATGCTCGATGAGCAGCTTGGAGAATTCGAGCGAGCCGAGATGGCGGAACGGCTCCGGGATCGGCGCCCAGGCGAACATCGAGGCCGCAGGCGCGGGAATGGTCCAGCCGGCGCGACCGAAGGAATCGACCATCACGTCGCGCCGCTTGTGGTAGACCTCGCGCACCTCCTCGATGTCGGCGCCGTCGCCGTTCAGCGCATGCGCCGCCGCAACTTGGATCGGTGTGAACGCGCCATAGTCGAGATAGGACTTCACCCGCGTCAGCGCCGAAATCAGCCGCTCGTTGCCGACCGCGAAACCCATGCGCCACCCAGGCATGGAAAAGGTCTTCGACATCGAGGTGAACTCGACGCAGACATCCATTGCGCCCGGCACCTGCAGCACCGACGGCGGCGGATTACCGTCGAAATAGATTTCCGAATAGGCGAGATCCGACAAGATGATGATGTCGTTCTTCTTCGCGAAGGCGACCACGTCCTTGTAGAAGTCGAGCGAGGCGACAAGCGCCGTCGGGTTCGACGGATAGTTGAGGATCAGCGCCAGCGGCTTCGGGATCGAATGGCGGATGCCGCGCTCGACCGCCGGGATGAAGCCGTCATCGGGCTCGACCTGCAGCGAGCGGATCACCCCGCCCGACATGATGAAGCCGAAGGCATGGATCGGATAGGTCGGATTGGGGCACAGGATGACGTCGCCGGGCGCGGTGATCGCCTGTGCCATGTTGGCGAAGCCCTCTTTCGAGCCGAGCGTCGCCACCACTTGCGTGTCGGGGTTGAGCTTCACGCCGAAGCGGCGCTGATAATAACTCGCCTGGGCGCGGCGCAGGCCGGGAATGCCGCGCGACGACGAATAGCGATGCGTGCGCGGGTCGCGCACCACTTCGCACAATTTGTCGACGATGGCTTTCGGCGTCGGCAGATCCGGATTGCCCATGCCAAGGTCGATGATGTCGGCGCCGCGCGAACGGGCGCTGGCCTTCAGCCGATTGACCTGCTCGAACACGTAGGGCGGAAGCCGGCGTACCTTGTGAAATTCTTCCATTTCGGTTCCAGACGATCAAAGGGGGCGCTTTCGGCGCGCGATATAAACCTAATTGCAACTAGGGTCGAGAGCAGGGTCGCATTTGCCCTCGATCTGCTTCAGCGTGTCGTCTCCATGCGTCTTGGCCAAGGTGCTGAGTGCCGCCGCATTCGCCGGTGCCCTGACGCCGCTGCCCTTGGCGATCTGCGCCTGCTCCTTGGCCTTGAGCTGGGCGAGGTTCGCGGCGGTCTCTTCCTTGGTGAGTTGCTTGGCGGCGACCGGCGGCGGGACATTGAGGTTCGGATAGGAGCCGGTATCCTTCGGGCCTTCGGTCAAGGCCGTCGGTGCATTGTTCGTGCTAGTGCTCGTGCAGCCGCCGGCGGGCAGCAGCACGCCGACCAGCCCCGCCACGACCGCCATGCGGCAAATCGAACCCGCGTCGAGAAAAAAAGTCCGGCCAACATTAATCGTCATATTGTTTTCCTGGCAGCCGGGTTACAGCAAATTGGACCCGGTCAGATGTCCCATGGTAATATGTCAAGAAAACGCTCCGGGAGGAACCCCGCGAACCATGTCCAAACCTGACGATTCGGACAAAGCGGAAAATGGCGGACCTTCGGCCATCGAGCAATATCTGGTGAAGGATCCCGAGCGCTTCGCCCTGAACATGGCGCGCATGATCGAGCAGGCCGGCAAGGCGGCTTCCGCCTGGGCCGAACCGCGCGAGAAGGGTGAAGTGCGCGACCATGTCGCCGAACCGGTCGTCGACATGGTCAAGACCTTCTCCAAGCTCTCGGAATACTGGCTGGGCGATCCGCAACGCGCGCTCGAAGCGCAGACGCGACTCTTCGCCGGCTATATGACCGTCTGGGCGAACGCCATCCAGAAAGTCGACCCCAACGCCGAGGCGCCGCGGGACGCGGTTCAGCCCGAACGCGGCGACAAGCGCTTCCAGGACCCGGAATGGGGCCGCAACGCCTTTTTCGATTTCCTCAAGCAGGCCTATCTCGTCACCTCGCACTGGGCGAACGAGCTTGTCGAGCATGCCGAGGGCCTGGACGAGCACACCCGCCACAAGGCGAGCTTCTACGTCAAGCAGGTGTCGAACGCGATCGCGCCGTCGAACTTCATCTTGACCAATCCGGAGCTGTTCCGCGAGACCGTCGCCTCGAACGGCGAGAACCTCGTGCGCGGCATGAAGATGCTGGCCGAGGACATCGCCGCCGGCCGGGGCGACCTGAGGCTGCGCCAGGCGGATTACACGCCCTTCGAAATCGGCAAGAACATCGCCACGACGCCCGGCAAGGTCATCGGCCGCAGCGACGTCGCCGAGATCATCCAATACGACCCGGTGACGGAGACCGTGCTGAAACGGCCGCTGCTGATCTGCCCGCCATGGATCAACAAATTCTATATCCTCGATCTCAACCCGCAGAAATCCTTCATCCGCTGGGCGATCGAGCAGGGCCACACCGTCTTCGTCATCTCCTGGATCAATCCCGACGAACGCCACGGCGCCAAGGGCTGGGAGGCCTATATCCGCGAAGGCCTGCAATTCGGCCTCGACATGGTGGAGAAGGCGACCGGCGAAAAAGAGGTCAACGCCATCGGCTACTGCGTCGGCGGCACGCTGCTTGGCGCCGCGCTTGCCCTGTTGGCGCAGGAGGGCGATCACCGCATCAAATCGGCCACCTTCTTCACCACGCAGGTCGACTTCACCCATGCCGGCGACCTCAAGGTGTTCGTCGACGAGGACCAGGTCGCAGCCGTCGAGCGCTCGATGAGCGAAAAGGGCTATCTGGAAGGCACCAAGATGGCGACCGCCTTCAACATGCTGCGCTCGGGCGACCTGATCTGGCCCTACGTCGTCAACAACTACATGCGCGGCAAGGAGCCCCTGCCCTTCGACCTGCTCTACTGGAATTCCGATTCCACGCGCATGGCGGCGGCCAACCACTCGTTTTATCTGCGCAATTGCTATCTCGAGAACAATCTCTCGCGCGGCGTGATGGAGCTTGCCGGGCGCATGGTCTCGCTGGCCGACATCACGATTCCGGTCTACAACCTGGCCACGAAGGAAGACCACATCGCGCCGGCGCTTTCGGTGTTTCTGGGATCGCAGTTTTTTGGCGGCGACGTCGAATATGTGATGGCGGGTTCCGGCCACATCGCCGGCGTCGTCAACCCGCCCGCCGCCAGGAAATATCAGTACTGGACCGGCGGCAAGCCGGTGGGTGACTTCAACGCGTGGCTCGCCGCGGCGCACGAGCATCCCGGGTCCTGGTGGACGCACTGGCAACACTGGATTGAGAACCAGGACGACATCCGCGTACCCGCCCGAAAACCGGGCAAGCGTATGAAAACCTTGGGGGATGCGCCGGGCACCTATGTCAAGGTGCGCGTGTAACAGACTGTAATGTCTGGTGAGTTGACGCCCCGCCCAAACAGGGCGAAATGGTGGCGTCAATCGTTCGGCGGCCTCAAATCGGCGTTCGACGCAGAATAATTCCGAGGCTTGCAGATTCGACACACGTCCCGTTCCGGTTGGGAACAGGAGGGTTATCGCGGCGCCGTTCTGGAGTGGCGCGGCGATAACGAACCGACCGGATACCGAGGGGGAATTTATTTTGAAATCAGTAGGTTGGCGTCTTGCACGAGGGGAAAGCCGCAGCATTGCGGCGGCGCTTTTCTCCGTGCTTCTGGCCTCCTGCACATCGACCGGCGACCCGACGATGTCGGTCGTTTCGCCCACCTACAATTCGACCGCGACCGAAATGAGCGCGTCATCCAGCGCCAAGACCGCGGCTTCGGCCGATTCGTCGTTGCAGGCATCGGCGCCCACTGATCCGGCAGCGACCGTGATGAGCGAGAGCGATACGCCCCTGCCCGAGAAGGTCGCCTATGTGCCGGAGACGCGGCCGGACGGCACCTTCCCCATCGCCATCCCTGCCGGCGCCCAGGCCATTGCCGGAAGCACGCCGCAACCGCTGGTTCAGCAGGCGCAAACGGCGCAACAGACGCAAGCCGTCGCCCAGCAGGTCGCCGCCGGGGATGCCGCCGCCGTCGAGTCGAAGGCGCAGGCGACCACGCAAGCCATGAGCAACGGCGTCTATGTGACCGCCGGCGAGCCTGCGCAGCCGCAGATCGCCGCGCCGAAGAAGAGCCTGTTCGCCTCGCTTTTCAGCACCACGCCGGCTGCGGCCGCGCCCGCCCCCCTGATCAACAACGCGCGCTCCGGCGACCAGCCGGCGGCGCAGGCCAAGACCACGCCGCCGCCGGCCAAGCCGATCGTGACGCTGGCCTCGGCGACCCCGGCCGAGAAGCCGGTGCAACTGGCCTCGCTCGACGACCCGGCCAATCACATCACAGGCGCCGACGCTCTCCCCGGCGTGCGCCAGACGGCGCTGTTCGAGATCAAGCGCAAGTCCGGCATCGACGACGAGAGCGACGTCGACCTCAATGAGGACGAGGGCGGCGGTTCCTACCAGGTGGCGTCGGCCGCCGGCATGGCGAGACTCGCGCCAAATGGTCTTTTGAAGCAGAATGAAAGCGTCGACGTCGCCTGCCTCAAGCCTTCGCTCGTGCGGGTGCTGAAGACGATCGAGGGCCATTTCGGCCGCAAGATGATCGTCACCTCCGGCTATCGCGATCCCTCGCGCAACCGCCGCGCCAACGGCGCCAAGAACTCGCTGCACATGTACTGCGCCGCCGCCGACATCCAGGTGCCGGGCGTCTCGAAGTGGGAGCTGGCGAACTACGTCCGCACGATGCCGGGCCGCGGCGGCGTCGGCACCTACTGCCACACCGAATCCGTCCATGTCGACGTCGGCCCCGAGCGCGACTGGAACTGGCGCTGCCGTCGCCGCAGCGGTGGTGGCGAGGACGGCTGAGCCACGGTAGATGGCGGTCGTCGGCCTTCGTTTAGACTAACCGCAGCGCATCGAACGTTGGCGATTGGCCGAAGCCTTCCGAACTTCGTCATCCACGGGCGAAGCGGACGCGCAGACCCGAGGATCCATTCCGTTACCTTGGCCGAGGGATGCAGCGGTGCAGGTTCTGCACCGTGGGATCGCTCATAGGTCACGGAATGGCAACTGTGTTCACGCGAATGCGGTTTTGTCGCGCATGATGGCGTTGAGGACGACCA